>JBOGGN010000209.1:0-1831 GCA_050744165.1 Acidimicrobiales bacterium
ATCGAAACACTGCGCCCCGCTCCCGTGGACTCCGACTCGCTCGACCTGACGCACGGTGCGTTGGGCCTGGCGCTGGAGTTGATCCTGCGGGAGAAGGTCCCCATGACGCGGGCCAAGCCGGGCCAGGTGTTCGGCGAGTCGGGGGCGTCGGCCCGACTCCTGTTCACCCCGACCCGGCCGGGCCAGGTGCTGGCGGAGGCGGGGCGGCGCCGGGTGCCGGTGGGCTAGCGGCCCCTAGGGTGCGACTCGTGAACGGTGACGCCCTTCGCAGTCGCCTCTCGGCCGGTGAGACGGTGATCCTGGCCGGCTGCTTCGACGCCCTGTCGGCTCGCCTGGCATCGCGGGCCGGGTTGTCCTCGCTGTTCCTGTCCGGGTACTGCACGGCCGCCACCATGCTCGGGCTGCCCGACTTCGGGTACCTGACCCAGACCGAGATGGCAGAAACGGCGCGGCGGGTGTGCGCCGCGGTGCCCGAAGCGGCGGTGGTCGTCGACGGTGACACTGGCTACGGCAACGCCCTCAACACCATCCGCACCGCGGAGCTGTACGAGCGGGCGGGCGCCGCCGGCATCTTCCTGGAGGACCAGGTGTGGCCGAAGAAATGCGGCCACATGGTGGGCAAGCGGGTGGTGCCCCGGGAAGACTGGCTGGCCAAGCTGCGGGCCGCGGTCGACCATCGGGACCGCCTTTTCGTGACCGCCCGCACCGACGCCCGGGCCGCGGTCGGCCTGGAGGAAGCGTGCGAGCGGGCCCGGATGGCGGCGGACACGGGGGTGGACGCCATTTTCGTGGAGGCCCCGGAATCGGTCGAGGAGATGGAGGCCATCGCCAATGCCACGCCCGGCTGCATACGGGTGGCCAACATGATCGAGGGCGGCCGCACCCCGCTGCGCACGCCGGCCGAACTGCACCAGCTGGGCTTCGACCTCATCGTCTCCCCTCTGACCGGCCTCTGGCGGCAACCCGCCAAATGCAGCGGGCCTACGCCCTGCTGCGCGACGAGGGGACCCTGCGAGACCACCTCGATCTGGTGACCTCCTTCGACGAGTTCGGCCTCATCGTGGACCTCGACGGCCACTACGCCCTCGAAGCGCGCTACGCCGAGCCCGGCATCTCCAGCGAAGCCCGATAGGGCGGCGCTAAGTCGGCTGGCCGAGCCGTACCGCGGCAGCGTCGCGCTCGGTGGGAAGAGCCGGCCGGGGCGTGGTCTCGGTCCATGGTGCGCCCGCATGCCGAGGCAGAGGCTCACGTCCGGGCGGCTGGCTGGGCCGGGGGCGAGGTGGGGTCGGGGGGATGGAGAAGGAGGCCGCCGTGGCGCCGAGGTGGAAGTCGTGGCCATGGTGGCCCACGGTGAGAGGTTGGCCATCGAGCAGTTGGTAGGTGGCCGTCTCGGCCGTCGCCGTGACCCGAAGGAGTCGGCCGCGGTAGCGCAGACGGAAGGCGATGCGACTTATGCCGCCGGGCAGGCGGGGTGCGAAACTGATGCGGCCCTGGCCGGCGCGCATGCCGCCGAGGCCGGCCACCAGCGCCGTCCAGGCGCCGGCCAGCGACGCCAGGTGCAGGCCGTCGCGGGTGTTGTGTTGGCGGTCGCCCAAGTCGACCAGCGCCGCCTCGCCCAGGTAGTCGTGAGCCAGCTCCAGATGCCCCACCTCTGCCGCCAGCACCGCTTGGGTGGCGGCGGACAGCGACGAGTCACGCACTGTGAGGCGCTCGTAGTAGGCGAAGTTGGCCGCTTTCTGCTCCTCGGTGAACGCCTCGCCCCGCAGGTGCATGGCGAGCACCAGGTCGGCCTGTTTGACGACCTGCTTGCGATACAGGTCCATGTAGGGGA
>JBOGGN010000210.1:0-10650 GCA_050744165.1 Acidimicrobiales bacterium
GGCCCCGCCCCGGCGACGCCGACATGGGCGGCGGCGACCCGGCCGTCTCCGTCGACCGCGACGGCTGCCACGGCCGCCACCAGTGCGAAACTCGCAGAGGTGCGCCGGTGTTCGGCGAAGCCGATACCGGTGCCGGCCGGGAGAACCGGGAGGGTCACGCCGGTGACGACCTCGTCTGGACGGCGCGCCGTGCGGTACGGCCCGAGGTACCAGTCGTCGGCGGTGAGGGTGCGCTCGCCGCCGGCCCGGGCGAGCGAGATGGTGCCGCCGAGGCCCGCGACGACGGCGTTCCACTCGGCGCAGGGGTGACCCCAGGCCACGCTGCCGCCGAAGGTGCCCCGGGTGCGTATGGGCGGGTGGGCGACCCAGGGAGCGACCCGGGCCAACAGAGCGGCGAGCGGACCGCCTGGGCCACCCGTCTCCAACTCCCGGTGCCGCACCAGGGCGCCGATCCAACCGCTATCGAAGGCCCGCAGGCGCCCGTCACCCGCCCGGTCGATGTCGACCACCACCCGGGGTCGAACCCGGCGCAGTCGCAACTCGATCAGCAGGCTCTGCCCGCCGGCGAGCACTGCCGCGTCGTCGCCGTGGGTGGCCAGCATCGCCGTCGCTTCATCGATCGATCCCGCCCGCTGGTAGGTGAACGAGGGCGGTTTCACGCCTGTCCCTCGGGTATAAACGGCACGGTATCTACCCTTCCAAACCGGGAGCCGCCCGAAACCGTGAACCGGCGCCACATCGGCCAGCGCCTCCTCCGGAGGGAGGACGCGGCCCTCCTGCGAGGTGCCGGACGGACCGTCGCCGACCTCGACCTGCCCGGCGTCGTCGAGGTGGCGTTCGCCCGCTCGCAGGTCGCCCACGGGATGCTGCGCCAAGTGGACGTTACCGCGGCCCGGACCGTCGACGGTGTGATGGGCGCCTGGGCGGCCGCCGACCTGCCCGACCTGCCGCTGGTGCCCGACGCCCCCAAAGACGGCTACCACTGGCCGCCGCTGGCCCGCGACCGGGTCCGCTACGCGGGCGAGGCGCTGGCGGTGGTGGCCGGCGTCCGCCGGGCCCACGCCGAAGACGGCGTGGAGCGCGTTCGTGTCGAGATCGATCCCCTGCCCGGCCTGCCGGAAGCGGCCATGGCGGCGGGTGGCGGCGCGGCGGCGCTTTTCCCCCCGAATTCCAACGTGGTGGCCGTGAACGACGCCGGCGCCGTCGACGACGCCGTCTGGGGTGAGGCGGCGCACGTCATCGAAGGCCGCTTCCGGGAGCAGCGGGTCATCCCCTCCCCCATCGAGGCCCGGGCCGTGGCCGCCCGCCCCGAGCCCGGCGGCGGGTTCACGGTGTGGTGCTCCCACCAGGCGCAGCACCGGCTGCGCGCCGCACTGGCCCGGGCGTTCGGCCTCGCCGAAGACGCGGTTCGAGTGGTCGTCCCCCAGGTGGGCGGGGCGTTCGGGTCCAAGAGCCAGACCTACCCCGAGTATCTGGTCGTGTGCCGGCTGGCTAGGGAGCTGGGCCGCCCGGTGCGCTGGGTGGAGGACCGGCTGGAGGCGCTCACTGCCGCCACCCGGGGCCGGGGCCAGGACCAACGGGTGCGCCTGGCCGCCGACGCCGAAGGCCGGTTCCTGGCCTACGAGCTCATCGTCGACGCCGACGTGGGCGCCTACCCGCACACCGGCGCCCTTATCCCGATGCTCACCGTCGCCATGAGCACCGGTGCCTACCGCACGCCGCAGGTCCACGCCAGCAGCCGGGCGGTGGTTACGACCACGGCGCCCACCTCGGCCTACCGGGGGGCGGGGCGCCCCGAGGCCGCCTTCGCCATCGAGCGCAGCGTCGACCTGATGGCCCGGCGGATGGGCGTCGACCCGGCGGAACTGCGGCGGCAGAACTTCATCACGTCGTTCCCCTACGAGACGCCGACGGGGCGGACCTACGACTCGGGTGATTACGCCGCTGCGATGGAAAAAGGCCTCGCCGAGGTGGGTTACGACCACTGGCGGCAGGAACAGTCGGCGCGCCGAGCGAAAGGGGGAACGCCGATCGGCATCGGCATGGCCACCTACGTCGAACGCTCCGGGGGTTCTCCCGACAGCGACGAGTACGGCAGCGTCGAGGTGTGCGGCGACGGGACGTTCCTCGCCCGATCCGGTTCCACCGGGACCGGCCAGGGGCACCTGACGGCGTTCGCCCAGGTCGTGGCGTCGGTCCTCGACGTCGACGTGTCGCAGGTGGCGGTACTCGAGGGCGACACCCGTGAGGTGCCCTACGGGTTCGGCACCTTCGGGAGCCGCTCGATGCAGGTGGGCGGCGAGGCGCTGGCCCAAGCGGCGGGCGGCCTCATCGACGAGGCCCGCAAGCGGGCCGGATCACGCTGGAGCGTGGCGCCGGGCGAGGTGGAGTGGTCATCGGGCCAGCTGGTCGGACCGGACGGGGCGAGGATCGCCGTCGGGGACCTGGTCGCGGGCGGTGAACCGCTGCGGGTGGAGGTGCGGGCGGCGCCGCCGCTGGCATTTCCGTTCGGGGCGTACATCGCCGTCGTCGAGGTCGACCCGTCCCTAGGGACGGTGTCCATTCTGCGTTTCGTCGCCGTCGACGACTACGGCGTGGTCGTCAACCCGCTTATCGTCGACGGCCAGGGTGAAGGGTCGATGGCCCAGGGGCTGGGGCAGGCCCTCTGGGAGGAGGCGACCGTCGACCCCGACGGCGTCCCCACGGCGTTGACCTTGCTCGACTACCTGCTCCCGGTCGCGGGCGACCTGCCCGCGGTGCAGTTCGAGGAGACCGAAACCCCCAACCCCAATACCTGGGTGGGCGGCAAGGGCGCCGGCGAGTCGGGATGCATCGGCGCCCCTCCAGCCATCGTCAACGCCGTTTGCGACGCCCTCGACGTCGACCACCTCGACATGCCGCTGACGCCGGAGAAGGTCTGGCGGGCGGCTCGGCACGACCGATAGGCGGCCTTCGACCGCCCGGGTTCCGGCCGGCATCCGCTCGGTCTTTTCAGTCGCGTGCCTTGGCGCTCAACTCAGATCTGTGCCCGGGCGGCTTGGACCAACTCCGCGTTGGTTGAGGTGACCATTCAGGCCCCAACCGCCCTCTATCGCCTTGGTAAAAAGAACCCATATTCGCTTGGCGCCGAGTCGGCGGCGCCGCAGTTCTAACCAACTCGGTGAACTGGCTGACGACCACTAGCTGCTGGTCCGCGTCGAGGGCGCCAAAGTTCGTCAAGACCTGCACCCTGACGCACCCCTTGTCCCCATCAACGTTCGACATGGCACCGTCGGGCATTGCATGGACGAAGCCGCGGTGTTCTGCCGGAACACCGGAATGTCAGGAGCATCTTCGATTCCATGAGTGTCCCGCGAGATCCCGAGCCAACGGGTGCGGGTCAAAGAAAGTGCCCACGGTGGCGTACACATCGATAATCGGCAAAACCGTCTCCTCTCCCGCATCCATCAGCTGACTAGAGCGCTCACTCCAGCGTTCTGAAGGATCGCTACGCGCATCTCTTCCCCGAGCACGGCCAAGCCCTCGCGGACCGGCTCGACACCTTCATCGCGGCGGCCACGAGCACGCCCGCGGCGACTGTGGCACCTCTCCGGCGTCCCCCTGAGTCCGAGGCCACGCTCCGCCATACAGTGGGGACGACCGAGTTGCTTGCCAGAGTTAGCAAAGAGGGGCCTGCGCTCAGGGGTTTCGGGTGCCCGAAAAGTCTGTTCGAGGGTACAAAGAATTCTGTACCGGTCCATTACCGGTCATTACCGGTCCACGCATCTGATTGCTGGCGCTTGCTGTTGCTCGCATGGCCTCTGACCTGATTTTTCCGGTGGGCGCTAGAGGACTCGAACCTCCGACCTCAGCCGTGTGAAGGCTGAACGGCCAACACCCAACGCCGCCCGGCGACGTATAACGCCTGGTCCGGCCTGTACAGCGGACCCCGGCGACACGTCATGTATTGCGGCGTCCGCGCGATGGACGTCCCGACTCGATGATTGCTACCCACGGGAACCAATCAGCCAGTCAGGCTGACCGTCGAGCCCCCGGGCGTTGAGCGGGGCCGCGTCCCGGGGGTCAGCGACGTCGACGACGCTCAGCCCTGACGGCCCGAGGGCGCGGACACTGATGCTGGAGCCAAGCGGCAGTATCCCCCTAACGGGAAACCGGGCAGCTCGTGAAGGTGCCGGGATCGACGGCAAGGTCGACGAGTTCGCCGTCGAGCGCGATCACCTTCGCCCGGCATTCGGTGCCCTCATCGTCACCGACGACGAGTTCGGTGCCGACGGCCAAGTGCACGCCATCCTGGACGAACCGGCGGAGGGTTGTCGTCCGCAGACCGTCGAGGTTGTTGAAGTCGACCCACGCCTGCGCCATCGTCACCCGTTCCTTGACCAGCATCCGAACCTGGTCGTCATGATACGCCCTCGCCGCAACTGTCCTTCATCTGTGCTGCTGTGGGTTCGGGACCGGACCCTCGAAGCACCTCACCACGGCTTCTACGGTCTCGCTCGTCGTGTCCAAAAGCACCAAGGTGTAGTGCGGCGCCCTCCCCGTAGGGCGGAGGTCGACGGAACCGAGACCTCGGAGAGCACCCACGGTTGTCCAACAAACCATTGCGTGTGGCAACCGCTCGGGCATCGCGCATACCTCGGCGAGCGTTCGACCGTCGGCCGCATAGACCGAGAATCCGAAGATGCCATATCGGGATTGACAGTCCGTAACTGCGTTAACGATGCTCGACGTTCGCAAGACCCCGCCTCGGACGACGAAGGCGGCGTCCGACAGGCCCTTCGGCCGCTTTCGAATCGGCAGTCTCGAAGGATCCCGCTTCAATGAGAGCCTTCGACCTCAGCCGCTGACCTTCGTTGGCAAGGCGTGGACATTCCGACTCTCCGCTGTTCGATCGGACCCGGCGCCGACACCGACTGTATCCGCTCGTAAGACCGGTGTCGGAGGGGGGACCTGAACTCCCCCCGAACCGGTGTCACCCAATGCTGCCTGGTCCAATAAATGGCCTCGGAGCAGGGCATTTTCCGATCCGGTGGCCCCCGCCGTGCAGTCCGGTCCGGGCTGGTTATGGTGAGTCTGTGACCAGGTTGTGACCACGCCCCGGGCTGACGAGAGCGAGGTCCCGGGCGACCACTGACCGGTGGACGTGCAACCGGGCCGACACCTGCCCGACGCTCAGCCCTTCGGCGGCGAGGGAGCGGACGGCGGCCCGGCGCCGCTCGCGCGTGGCCCACGATCGTCCGTGGCGCCGCCGGCGGGCGCGGCGTGGGTCAAGGAGCCGCCGCCGGTCCCGGCGGCTCAGGGCGCCCCATACCCCATCGAGGTCGACGCCTTGGGCCAGGCTCCAGGTCTGGCATTCGGCCCTGACGAGGCAGCCGCTCCTGCAGATGTCTTTGGCCGCCTCGATGCCGGCCGCATCACGGGCAAGGAAGTCGACCTCCGGGTGTTCCTTGCAGACGGCGTCGGCGTGCCAGGCCGGCGGGCGCAGCAGGTCGAGCAGCACGGCGACGTCGCCGCACTCGTCGCACCTGGGCGCCGGCAACGGCGAGCGCCGGGCTGGCGGGCCTCCGGTTCCATGATCTGCGGAGCCTGGCCGCGACTGCGCTCGTGGCGGCCGGTGTCGAGTTGAAGACGGCGCAGACCCGCCTCGGGCATTCGTCCCCGCATGTGACGCTGGCGTTGTACGCCCGGGCGACGGCGAAGGCTGACCGGGCGGCGGCCGATTCCGTCGGCGAGCACTTCCGTCCGCGCGATCGACGCGCGACGGATTCCGGGGACCGCCTGACCGCCAACGTCCTGACCTGGTCTTTTGTCGTGGGCGCTAGAGGACTCGAACCTCCGACCTCAGCCGTGTGAAGGCTAATCCCCCACCATCTTGACCAGCATGTTTACACCGCACAACCCCGTCGACCAGCACTTTTACCTTCCCACATCTTCCTACAGTTTGCGCGTGTTTCCGGTACCTACCGGTCCACGATCGGTCCACGACCACATCGCCAGCCGTCGACGACCGCGCTCGCGACAGTTCACACAGGACCCGTAGCCGCAACCACGTCTCAATCAAGAGTCTCCTTCCGGACGCCATCGCCAACAAGCTCACGATGCCAGCCGACGTGAGCCGCCAAAAATCGGAACGCCTGTTCGACCTCGCCTCGGGCGCTGCCCTGGCCCCACCACCCAGGACGTCGATCTACCGGTAGCTCACCCCCGGCGACGACCCCATCGACGAGTAGGCCCGGCGTGAGGTACATCCACCGCCACTTCAACGACATTATTTCGGCTCCTCCCCCGGTCCAAATATTGCGCCAAATGGCCCAGCCGTACCCCGCCCGGAGCCCGCGGAGTCCTCACGACGGACCCGCGGAACCGCGATCACAGCGAATGCCATTCGGGCCGCCTCGGGCGGGGCTCGTACCGCTTAGCGGCATCAGGATGTGTAGTCGATATCGCTGGCTCCCGGCCCCATGAACAATGCCTGGAGCAGCGCTGAGGCATACCTTTGCGACATCACGGAACGGCACATCAGGGACACCTCTTACAGGCTTCTGCGGCACATTCTGGGACATGTGGCAACAGGGGCCAACCAGGCGCTGGCCAGTTGAGTCGATTTACGCCCCTTTCACCAGACCTGACAGCTGTTCGGCAAGGTCGGCGCCTTGCCTATACTTTGACGAGTATGTCCGGCTTCGGCCCTTGACCTTGAGCCTCATGTGCACGCCCTCGAAACCGAAGCGTCGAGTGAAACGCCACTTCACCGTCTGGACTTCAGCGATCGGAAAGCTCCGCCGGAGTCGCCCGCGCGTTAGCGTGTACCCGCTTTGGACTACGAACAACCGGTCGGCGGTGAGCACTAATCTCTGCACCCCGTTAAATCCCCACCAGGGACCGGGCGAAAAGTCCGCGACGGCCAGCACAGGCGCGGCACCGCCCGTTACGCTGCATAAAACGGCTAAATCCGCGTCGTTGTAGTGACGTTCCGGGAGCCGGTTGCCTTGTTCAGAGCCAGTCAAAGAATCCTCAGAATCTGAGATGTAGGTCGACACTAGCCTCACACCGCCATGTTGGCCGGTGCCGCGTTCGCTGGACGCGCGAGAGGAATGAAGAGTCAGCCCCTCGACTAGCCCCGACCGCCGGGTCTGAGGCCGTCGCCGAACCGCGGATCCCGCACCGCCTACGGGTCCCCCCGGTCGCACGGGCGGCGGTCAGGCGGCAGGTCGGGATCCGGCAGGGATTACCGTGCAATCGTGAGCGGTGACTCCTGGCTGGCGGTTGGCCTAGATCTGAGACTATTGGCGATTGAGGAGGGCGGCCGAACGAAGGCGATTCCGACGGGGAATCTCCAATATCGTCCGAACTGGGGCCTGCCTGGCATGACAGGAAGGGACCAAGTCGGCGCACCCGTGCTGCGATTTGGGCGGGAGCCGATTGCGCCAGGGGAAGCCACGAGGGCGGTGATCATCCCGCTCGCTCCACAGTCGATGCCGCTTTGGCGCGAGGTGAGGGTTGAAGACGAACTCCGCATGTTCGAGGGACACCGCCTTTGCGGGATCGGCATCGTCCGGTGGTTGGCTGACACCGAGCGCCCCGTGCCCGAGGCCGACATCAGTCGCTTCACCGCCTGGGCTGAGGGCCGTACGGATAACCTATAGCTCCGTCACGAGATGTGTAGTGCCTGCCGATTTGGGGACACCAACAGGGGACCCGGTAGAGTTCAAAGCGGTTCCGGAAGCGTGGGCCGGAACACCCAAGAATCCCGGTCACGCGTGATGGCTTTTGAAGTGATGAGGTAGGCCGCTGGGTTGGCGAATCGCTGCTGCGGTTGAGGTCCCGACCAGGCCATGGTGGTGGCGTTCCATTGCACACCGACCCGGGACCAGCGGCCCCCGCAGGGTTGTTCGTTTCGCCAGCGGCCCCCTATCGGGTGAGTGGCGGGAGGGATCCTCCCCCTCCCGCTCTCGCAGAACCGTACGTGACAGTCTCCCGTCATACGGCTCCCACAGGCCGGCCTGGGGTGAGCCGGGCAAGGCGCCAGTGGGCGAACAGCTTGGGTTCTCGCTGGCGTGCCAGCGCCAGCCAGTCCCACGCCCGAGAGGGCTTGCGCCGTAGTCGTTTGAACTTTTGCATGGCCCATCGGACGATGTGTTCGTCGATGCGCCTTGCCAGGGAGTACAACTCGGAGCGGTAGAACGCACCGTAATAGTTGATCCAGCCTCGGACTTGGGGGTTGATGTCCTCGGCGAGGCCGGACAGGTCCGACCCGCTGCGACGGTTGAGGTGCCAGGCCCTGATCTGCTGGCCTTTCGCTTTCATCGCCTTGGTGCTGATGGCCGGGCTGAAACTCTCGAAATAGCCGTGTTGGCCACGAGCGAGGCGTCCCCGGAAGGTGTAGCCGAGGTAGTCGAAGCTGGTGTGCTCCGATACGCCGCGGCGGTTCGCGTCCTTGCAGTACACGATCTTCGTCTTGTCGGGATGCAGTTCGAGACCCAAAGGTCCGAGCCTGCTGGCGATGGCGGCCCGCAGCCTGCGGGCCTGTTCCTCGGTGTCGCAGTGGGCGACCACATCGTCCGCATAGCGCTCGAAGGGGCAGCCGAGATGTTCCCGGGCCATCCACTTGTCGAACGCGTAGTGCATGAAGAGGTTGGCTAACAACGGTGAGATCGGGGAGCCTTGCGGGGTTCCCTTCTCTCGCGCCACGAGGGTCCCGTCCGGCATCTGCATGGGGGCTTTAAGCCACCGTTCGATGTAGAGCAGGACCCACCGCTCATCGGTGTGGTGAGCGACCGCTTTGAGCAACAGATCATGCGGGACGCTGTCGAAAAAGGCCCGGACGTCAAGGTCCAACACCCAGTCCTGTTCCCAGCACCGCTTTCGAGTCACGGCCAGTGCGTCGTGGGCAGAGCGCCCGGGACGATAGCCGTAACTGTCAGGGTGGAAGATCGGCTCCAGCTTCTCCTCAAGCAGCATCGCTGCCGCGGTCTGCGATACCCGATCGGCCGTGTTCGGCACCCCGAGGATCCTGACCCCCGCCCCATGATCTTTCGGTATCTCCACCGCCCGCACCGGCCCCGGCATGTAGCTCCCCGAGGACATCCGGTTCCACAGCTTGTAGAGGTTGTTCCTCTCGTCGCTGGCGAACTCGGCGATGCTGACGGCGTCCACGCCCGGCGCTCCTTTGTTGGCCCGGACCTTCTCCCACGCCTCGTACACGAGGCGTTTGGAGATCTGAAACGACTTCACCTTCGGCTTGGTCTGCTCCATCGGCTCCTTCCCGCTGAGGGTTGGCTTCTGGTCGACCTGGTCTGTCCGGCCCCTTGGCTCCAACCCCATTACAGGGCCTTCACAGCTACTACGGGCCGGTCCGCCCCTGTGCCTCGTATCGGTACTCTGCCGCTTGCGGTGTCCGCCGCTTGCGGTCCTCCCTCTCGCGACCAGGGGGCCGATTTCGCCCATTTCGACTGGCCATCGCTATCGAGGCGACAGGTTCTCCTGTTCCGTGCCAGCGCCTGCGACGAGCTAACGCCACCTTTACACCGGGCACCACCAGGACGACACGCAGGCCGTCTCCTGGCTGAGGACACGCCGGGGCGTGCCTTTGTCCCGAGGATCACGGTTCGCCCCCGGTTTCGATGCCATCGTTTCGCATTTCGGCGCGTCAGCAGTGGTTCACACATGTTCGTCTTCTCGTCGCTCACCTGACCCGCTGACTGCGGGCCTTTTGCCGCAACGCTCACCACCCCGGCTCTTGACCGGCGCAGCTTGCGGTGGTTTGGGCTCTCCGCCTGCACGGCGAGCCCGGAGGGCCTTCCTCCATCACTGGCACAGCACGGTTCGTGTAGGCGATCTTCTACATCGCCCTCACTCTCCTTTCAGGACACACGCTTGCAGTTAAACCCTGAACCCCTCAACCGGCGTCCTCTTCGAGGATGAGGGCAGTCGCCTTGGTCGCCACTTCTCGCATCTTCGCCAGCAGTGCTCTGGCTCGGCGGTCGTTCTCGATCCACTCGTTGTAAAGCGCAGCCTCTCGGTCACTCAATCGGCGGTTGACGGTCTTGCCATCGACCTTGGCGCTCCAGTGCCAGTAGGGCCCGTGCAGTTTGGGTGGGTCGTCTCCGCACGCGCAGTTCGGCTTTCCACAACGCGTGAAGCGCTCCGCGAGCGAACCTGACGCGATGTAGCCGATTTCGGCTAACTGGGCGGCCAGCTCGCGGTAACGGTGCTCGTAGCCCTCGAGACGTCTGGTTGAACGTGTGGTGGCCATGTCGTGCTCCTGGGACCAAGTATCCCACTTTTACGACCTGAGAGTAGTAAGACTCTCAGGTATGGGAAAGACGTCGGCCCAGGACCCACACGGCGATCTGACGGCCTTCCGGGCCGGCTTCTATAGCTGCCTCACCGGGTGGGGCGACGCCCTGTTCGAACTGGCCGATGCCGCCTTGTGCGCGCCGATCCCGGTCGGCTCGGTGCCATCGCTCAGCCTCGAACCCGAGTTCTCCCGATCGCATGGCAGCCTCTACAAGGCCCTGGCCAGGGGTGGGATCGACACCGAACGCCTGCGCTCTCACCTCGTCGATCACCGCCCGAGGGACTGGGCGCTCGTCTTCGCCGTCGACGCCTCGGTGTGGGAGCGCTGCGACGCCGAGTGCAGTCCCGAGC
>JBOGGN010000211.1:0-6071 GCA_050744165.1 Acidimicrobiales bacterium
GAGCCACCATCACGCGGTACTGCGCGTCAAGCCTGCAGGCGACCCGGATGGCATTTCACGCCATCAAGGCGGGGGAGGGGGACGTGTTCATTGCCGCCGGAGTCGAGACCGTGAGCCGGTTCGTCAAGGGCTCCTCGGACGGGATGCCCGACACCATGAACCCGCTCTTTGCCCCCGCCGAGGCGGTCTCGGCCGAGCGGGCCATCGGTGGCGGTGGTCGGTGGCAGGACCCGCGGGAGGACGGGCGGGTGCCCGACGTCTACATCGCCATGGGGCAGACGGCGGAAAACGTGGCCCAGATTCGTGGTGTCACCCGGGAGGACCAGGACGAGTTCGGGGTCCGCAGCCAGAACCTGGCCGAAGAGGCGCTGAAGAACGGCTTCTGGGAGCACGACATCACGCCGGTCACCCTGCCCGACGGGACCGTGGTTTCCCGCGACGACGGCCCCCGACCCGGCACCACGCTGGAGAAAGTGGCACAGCTGAAGCCGGTGTTTCGGCCCGACGGCACGGTGACCGCCGGTAACTGCTGCCCGCTCAACGATGGGGCCGCGGCTCTCGTGGTGATGTCGGCTTCCAAGGCAGCCTCACTTGGGATCACGCCGCTGGCGCGGATCGTGTCGACCGGGGTCACGGGGCTGTCGCCCGAGATCATGGGGCTCGGTCCGGTCGAGGCTTCCCGCCAGGCGCTGGCCCGGGCGGGGATGACGATCGACGACATCGATCTGGTAGAGATCAACGAGGCGTTCGCCGCGCAGGTGCTGCCGTCGGCTTCGGATCTCGGAATCGACATCGACAAGCTCAATGTCAACGGGGGGGCCATCGCGGTCGGGCACCCGTTCGGCATGACTGGGGCGCGGATCGCCACCACCCTGATCGACTCGCTGCAGTTCCACGACAAGCAGATCGGGCTGGAGACGATGTGCGTTGGCGGGGGGCAGGGGATGGCCATGATCCTGGAGCGGCTGTCCTAGGCAACGACCTCGTCGAACTCGTCCACTCCACTGTCCAAGTCAAGGGCATCGGTGCCAGGCGGGGAAACCTCGATGTCGTCATAACGGCGACGTAGGCGGGCGATAGCGCCCAAGAGCACGCAAAGGCCCAGACCCAAGCACAGCGCCACGCAAATGCGGTCGAACAAGATTGGGCCGTCGAAAGGCGCATGGGAGCGGTCGAACACCGTGAAGTCGAAACAGCCGGTGAAGAGCGCGGCCGAGGCTCCGACGACGGCGGCGAACTTGAGCCCGAGTTCGCGGCGGCGACAGAGCATCACGACCGCGGCCCCAGCCAGAATCCACCCCGGGATCTCGTAGGAACTGCCCTCCATGAGCTGGAAACCCTTGTACAGCCCCGAGCCGGTCCAGAACCAGGCCACGACGAGGGCGTGGCCAAAGTCGACGGCCGCCACCAAGCCGACCAGGGCCGCCAGCCAGCGCAACGACCGGGTGAGGGCCATCACCAAGCCTGCAGCCAGCACAACGATGGTGATCAGCACCCACGGGAAGGCGCCAGGGCCCGGGAACCACTCGTAGTAGCCCTTGGCGATGATCCGGGTCGAACCTCGGGCCATGGTGACGGTCCAGTACGACTCGATGTGGCGCTGCCCGGGATGGGCGGCCACGAAGGGGGGCGGTTGGTTGCCCATCCAGTGGGTGCGGTGGTCGTGCCAGACGACGGTGTCGAGCGAGGAGAGCTTTTGCCATTGAGGCCGATCGGAGGCGCTTACGCCTGCGGGGACGGCACATCCCTTGCGGCTGCAGTTGAGGTAGGTGGCGGGGGAGTTAAGGTTGATGAACACCCCGCCCAGTCCTACCCGCAAGTAAGGCTCGCCTTCGTATCCGAACACCGTGATCTCGGGACCGTGGTTGATGAGCTCGATCTGGCTGCCGTTCTCCACCGACTTCAGCTCTACGCCTGGGAGCCTGGGTTCGACGCTCGTGAGGAACGTCTGCCAATTCGTCGCCCCGACGCCTGAGACTGCGTGCGCTGACGCCGGCGGGGCGCTCAGCACCATTCCCGCAAGTACGGTCAGGAAAATAACGGCGGCCCCGGAGATCCGGCGAGCCGCGATGGTGAGCGGGTTCGGGAGCGGGCGATCGAGCGGGATCTGGAGCGGGATCTGGAGCGGGCGATCGAGCGGGTGAAGGGGCGGGCGGTGGATTATGACCATTGCGACGCTCCGCCAATCCGATTCTCGAGGCCAGGATCGCTCGGTCGATATCGGAATGGCTAAGCCGTTTGATATTCGTCCACCCGGGAGAACACGAAGACGACTGTGAGCGCGACGACCGCAGTCAGGGCATGCAATACGTCGTCCGCGAAGTTGAGACCGAGAATATTGGCGCTCGGGTTTGCGGTGATGAGTGGGCCGACGATCGCGAGTGCCAGGTAGGTGAAGCCGACAACGGTGGCCACCACCTTGGCGGGCTTCGGACCCGCGAACGCGACGATCAAAAAGACACTTCCGATGATGAGGTGTATGATGTTGTGCAACGGATTGATGCCGAACCAGTGCAATTCTCGGCCACCGACTGCCGAAGTGAATCCGATACCCTCGGTGGCGGCATACCCCGCAGCGCCGACCGCAAGATACACGATGCCGAAGATATAGCCAAACATCTGGGTATATGTCAACGGCATGTGCTTTGGCGGGCGCATCGTCTCGGCCATTTGAACCTCCGGATCACACTGTCGGAACAACTTCCTGTACGGCGTCAGCTTTACCGGCGGATGAGATCGGCGTCTCTTTATCGCAGAATATTTTCCTCCTGGTTCCCTTTTCGGCGCCTTGTCAGGGGGTGGCGGGCGCCGTTCGACGGTGCCGACGACCCGGCCCCGGACCATGCCGACCAGCCGGTCATCGGCCCGGGCCAAGGCCCGGGCCTTGGCCTGGGCCTTGGCCTGGGCCTGGGCCTTGGTCATGAACGCCCTCCACACCTCGTGCACGTGTTGTCGGTGGCCGGCTGGGGCCGGGTTTCGTGGTTACTGCCAGCACGCCCGCAGCCCGGACGCCAACTCCGCTGGTGGTCAGGCGGCCCACTCGGCCGTGGTCGGGGATCAAGGAAACTCGGCTCGGCATCAGGCGATCCTCTGCGCGGTCGCGAGCGCGGCCAGCGCCCAACGCACGACGTCGTCGAGGCTCATCGTGTGGTCAGCCTGCAGCATGGTCCATCCGGCGGCTGCGAGCCTGTTGCGGCGGCGGGCGTCGTTGGCACGGGCCAAGGCGTTGTCGTGGTATTGGGCACCGTTGTATTCGATGCCGACCTTGGATGCCGGCCATGCGATATCGATGAGGAGGACACCCTCGGCGTCGGCGACCTGAAAATCGATTCGGAAGCCAGCGGCCCCGGCCATCGTCAAACGGAGGCAAAGTTGCCGGCACGTCGGACTGTCGAAGTGGCCTCCCACGTTCAAAGCGTTGACACACAGGGCCCGCAAGTGCGTGCGCGGCCCGTCGCGGGCGGTGTCGATCCACTCCAGAATCTCGGCGAAGGTCGTCACGTTGCGCCTGACGAGGTCGTTGGCCACGCGCTCGACGAGGTAACGGTCACCATCCCTGGCGATCTGGACGACCGACAGAGGTGCGACGACCACGGGCACGTTCTGGTAGCTGGTGATGGCGACGGATGGGTCAAGGCGCGACCAGTGCGTTCGGACGTCCGGGAGCCGCCTCCGATAATGGTCGAACGTCGTCACTTCGAGGCACGGCAGTACTTGCTCAGCGCCCCAGTGCGACACGGCAGCCCAATGTGAGGCCGCGGCCATCCGGCCGAGCGACAGGCAAACGGCGGCGAGCGCCTGGTGCTCGGATGTAGCCCCGGCGATGGCGTAAACACCATGGCGCAAACGGATCAAGCGTCCGCTCTGGACACACCGTTGAATCCAGCGGTCGGACCCACCCGCTTCTAACACTTGCCACCGCGTGATGAGCCCGTGCTGCGTCATGGCGATGGCTGCGATGACACTCCATAGCATGAGACACATCCAACCACGGGGGTGTGACCGTCTCGATCCCTTCGGGTGACCCGAATACCTGGACCTATGCGGTAGCTATTCGGGCCACCCAGGCGGGGCCTAGGCAACTGACCGTCGTGATCCTTGGGGTGACCCGAATACCTGGCTCTATGCGGTAGCTATTCGGGCCACCCGGGCCCAGGAGGGCCACTCGAGAGGGTGGGGCGGGCGCCTTGTCAGGCCCGACCGGCGCCTATGCAGACCGCCTCCGCCTCGGTGTACATCGCGTCGGCGTCCTCCAGGGACGGAGCGATGCAGGTCATGCCCATCTTTCCGAACTGGTCCAGGGCGCCCAACAGGTGCAGGGTGATCCCACTCGCCGTGGCCGGGTCGAAGGCCAGCCCGGCTTGGCCGACGGCCTCGATCACCTGGGCCGGTGGCACGCCAATCAGCCGGTCGTCGTGCAGATTGTCCGTGGCCAGGTAGCGCCGGGGACCTGCGGGGGTCACCAGCTCGCCCGAAGCGCGGTCGTACACCCCGCCGGTCGCCAGGCGAGCCATCCAGAACGGGTGCGTTGTGCCGCCCATGCGCAGGTTGATCTCGCTCAGATAGACGGCGTTGCCCCGCCGGCCGGGGGCCACCAGGAAGTCGATGCCGAAGCTGCCCATGACCCCATGCCCGGCCAGCACCTCACCCACCTTGAGAGCCGCCTCTTGGATAACCAGGCGGTAAGAGGGGTCGGCTGGAAACCGGCAGCCGATGTAGGCCTGGTTGGCAGGGCCACCGAGGATCTGATCGTGGGTGGAGAGGACCTCCACGCCGCCGCCCGGCACGACCCGCATCTGGACGCTGGGCGAGACCATCTCCTCCCGGCGGACCATCTCCTCGACGATGCCGCCCTGGGCCTGGATCTTGGCTTCGAACGAAGTCCAGTTTTCATTGGGAGCAATGAACACCGTCTGGTGCTCGATGAGCGGGCGCATCGGCGTCTCCAACTCCACGATCGCGTTACCCAAACCGGCGAAGCCGTGGTTGAGCTTCACCACCACGGCATCCGCGTGGGGAGCGTGGGCCCGGATCCGCTCCATGCCGTCCTCGATCTCCCGCAAGCTCCAGAGATCCTCCGAGCCTTCCAGCACCCGGACTCCGGCCTGGCGGGCACTGCGCTTGGAGCCGGTCTTGCTCCCAAACCAGGCAGCTTCGGGTGGCGGGCCGAACAACGGCAGGCTCAGCCGCTGGGCCAGGGTGTGCTCGGCCTCGGTGACGTTGAAGCTGGTCAAGTAGGCGTCCTGGTCGTCGCCGATCAACTGCTGGATACGGGTGTGGGCGTCGGGGCGACGCAACAGTTTCTGGCTCAACGGCTGGACATCGGGGTTGTGGATGCTGAGCATCGACAGGCGCCTACGGGCGTCGACCGGGTCGGGAAGGAAGCTCAGGTAGTAGTCGACCACGGCCGCGTCGACGGGCAGCGAGGTTACGAAGACCATCCGCAGGTCGGGCGCGCGCAACAGCAGGAGGAGGTACAGCAGCCGCTCCTCGTAGCGCACCACCCCGGTGATCTTGGTGAGCTCGGCCATCGAGAAGCTGAGGGAGGGAATCACCAGCGCCGTGCCGCGGTCGAGGCCGGCGACGCCGTCGCGGCGCAGGCGGTTCACGAAGGCCCGCTGGCGGTCCTCCCAGACGACAGGGGAGGTGGCCGTGACGGCTGTCATCTGCCCATGATGCCGCGTCGAGGGGCTCTGGTGCCTCGCTTGCTCGGCGGCCGGCGCCAGCCCCTCGGGTGGGACCCAGACCGCAGCAATGGGAGGTTCGCGCGACACTGAGAGGGCTAGGTCCGGACCCCGGCGGGATAAAGAGAGTGTTCGATGAGCCAACCAGGTTGGTATCCCGATCCAGGCGGACCGGTCTCGCAGCGCTGGTGGGATGGCCACGCGTGGACCGGCGCAGTGCAGCCAGTGCAGCCGGCGCAGCCAGCGCAGCCAGGGCAGCCGTTCGGAATGACGCCCCGTGGCTACGGCCTCCCCAACCCGTCACAGGATTTTGACGAGGAATCCCGAGCCGGCCGGCGGGCCGCGGTCGCGTTGGTCGGCGGCGCCCTGGTTTACACCGTGGAGTAC
>JBOGGN010000212.1:0-6575 GCA_050744165.1 Acidimicrobiales bacterium
CGGCGCCTGCCGGATTGGAGGCGTCGGGTCCAAGTGCCGATGGGGTCACCCGCAGCGTTGACGCCTGCGGGCGGGTGGCCGGCAGCTCGTCGGCGCCCTCAGCGCCCCCCACGCCGACCAGGCCGCCGGCGGCGCTGACATCGGCTGGGGGCGGGGTGACGACAAACTCCAGATCGCGGCCCCGCACGCGGAGTTCGACCGAACCCGGCGCCAGCTCGCAGGTGATCTGCTCCGCGGCTGCACCCAAGATGTCTTGCATAGTCAGGCGGATGGCCGGTTCGAGAGACGCCACGAGGCGCTCCGCCAGTGCCCATCCTTCATCGCCGCCCGCTTCGGCGGCCACCTCCAGCTGCCGCTGGACGCTCTCCACATATGGCTGCAGGTTCATGGCACCATCGTAGCACATGTTTGGCACCATGTCCAGACGTAGTGATGCCACAGTGATGCCACATTTTTCCCAACGTGTGCCATCTCGGCCAGCCCATCAGCTCGGCGCCGGGCACGAAGCGCACCGGCACAAGGCGCATCTGCCCGAGAAATGAGGTGGGATATCCCGCATTCGCTGCCTTGACGGGCCTTTGTGCTCGCATCTACGGTCCCAAGGGTGACCAGCTACACCATCGGCCGAGCTGCCGAGTTGCTCGGGGTAAGCCCCGACACCGTTCGCCGGTGGGCCGACTCCGGTCGCCTGCCTGCCAGCCGGACGCCGGGAGGCCGGCGAATCATCGAGGGCACGTCGCTGGCGAAGTTCGCCACCACCATGGCGGTGTTGCCGGACAGCGCGCCGGTCGTTTCACAGTCCGCCCGCAACCGCTTCACCGGCATCGTGACCAAGGTCACCAAGGACCAGGTGATGGCACAGGTGGAGATGCAAGCCGGTCCGTTCCGGATCGTGTCCCTGATCGGGCGGGAAGCGGCGGACGAGCTGAAGCTGGCGCCGGGAGTCCTGGCGGTGGCGTCGGTGAAATCCACCAACGTCATCATCGAGCTACCTGTTGAAGATCCTTCATGATCGGCTGGAATGGGGCGGGCCGGCGAAACGCCCGAAGGGATCGTGGTGTCGGCCTCCTGGCGGCCGTTGGTCTGACTTTGGTGGCAGCGGGCTGCGCCAGCTCCAAGAAGGCATCCAGCATCACCACGGCCCCCTCGACGACGGTGGCTCGGGGCTCGGGCCCCGTCGACGTCCTCTATGCCGGCTCGCTACTCAACGCCATGTCCAAGCAGATCGGCCCGGCCTTCAACGCCGCCACGGGCTACACGTTCACCGGGATGTCGGGTGACTCGGGGACGTTGGCCAACCAGATCCTCAACGGCACCAGCGTGGCCGACGTCTTCATAAGCGCCTCCCCGGCCAAGAACATGGTCCTCGAGGGAACAGCCGGCAGGAACCTGGTGTCCTGGTATGCCTCGTGGTCCACCTCGCCGGTGGTGCTCGGGTACAACCCCTCGAGCAAGTTCGCCAGCGAGATCACGACCAAGCCCTGGTACCAGGTACTGACCGAGCCGGGGATCCTCGTCGGGAGGACCGACCCCGTCACCGATCCCAAGGGTGCGCTCACGGTGACTGCGCTCAACGACGCCGCCAGCACCTACAACGAGCCGGCGCTGAAGACCGTCGCCACCGACTCGAGCAACGTGTTTCCCGAGACGACCCTGGTCGGCCGACTGCAGGCAGGCCAGCTCGACGTCGGCTTCTTCTACGCAGCCGAGGCGGCGGCGTCCAACATCACGACCGTCCCGCTGACCGGCGAGAACGAAGCGGCGACCTACACGGTCACCATTCTCTCCAACGCGGCGCACCAAGCCGGCGCCGAGGCGTTCGTCAAGTACCTGCTCGGCCCCCAGGCCAAGCCCGTGCTGTCCACTGACGGCTTCAACCTGATCAGCCCGCCAATGGCGAGCGGAACGGGCGTACCGGCATCGCTGAACAGCGTCATCCCGTAGTGAAGCATCGGGCGATCAGCACCCCGCTCATCTGGTTGGGCGGGCTGCTGATCGCCTACTTGACGATCCCCATCGTCATGTTCCTGATCCGCTTCGGCCAGTCCCACAATCGCGGGTTTGGCCAGGCGGGCCTGTGGAGCGCGGTACGCACGTCGGTCCAGAGCTCGACGATCTCGACTGCCATCATCGCCGTTCTCGGGATCCCCCTGGCCTACCTCCTGGCCCGATCCCATGGGCGTTGGGGCACGCTCGTGGGCCTGGCGGTGCAACTGCCGCTTGCCCTGCCGCCCCTGATGAGCGGCATCTTGCTCATCTACGTGGTCGGTCCGTACACCACCATCGGCAAGTTCTTCCACCAGCGGCTCACCGGCTCGGTAGCGGGGATCGTGCTGGCCCAGTTGTTCGTGTCCTCGCCTTTCCTGGTGATCGCGGCCCGCTCGGCCTTCGCCAGCGTCAACCCGGCGCTGGAGGAAGTGGCCGCGACCCTCGGCCACAAGCCGCTGGACCGTTTTCTCAGGGTCAGCCTGCCGGCGGCCGGTCCGGGCATCGCAGCCGGGATGTTGCTGGCGTGGCTCCGGTCCTTCGGCGAGTACGGCGCCACCGTCTTGTTGACCTACCACCCCTACTCGCTGCCTGTTTTCACCGAGGTTCAGTTCGGCGGCGCCGGCCTTCCCACCACCCAGGCCCCGACGGCCATCGCCTTCGTCATCGCCGCCCTAGCGGTGGTGCTCGGCCACCACCATCGCCGCCTCCGGCGGTCCAGAGGCGCCCGGTCCCTTCCTCCGCCCCGACCGCCGTCGGCCTCCTCCCCCACCGCCGTGTCCTTCGATCTCGACGTGCACGTCGGCACCTTCCACCTCGACATCGAGCACCGAGCCACGAGCCACCGCCTCGCCATCCTCGGCGCCTCAGGGTCAGGAAAGTCGATGACCTTGCGGGCCTTAGCGGGCCTTCTCGGCCCGGACGCGGGCACGGTCCGCTTCGGCGACCGCCCGGTAGAGTCGGTACCCACCGAGCGCCGCCAGGTGGGCTTCGTCCCCCAGAGCTATGGGTTGTTCCCCCATCGAAGCGTCTGGCAGCAGGTCCGCTTCGGCATCCAGGCCGACGACGCCCTGGCCGTCTGGTGGCTTCGCACGCTGCACCTCGACGACCTCGACGACCGCCTGCCCGAGCAACTCTCCGGCGGCCAGCGTCAGCGGGTCAGCCTCGCCCAGGCCCTTTCCCGCAGCCCCCGGGTGGTCCTGCTCGACGAGCCGTTCTCCGCCCTCGACGCCCCGGTGCGGGAGGAGTTGCGCCGCGAAGTGCGACGCCTGCAATACGACACCGGCCTCTCCACGGTCCTCGTGACCCACGATCCCGAAGAGGCGGCACTCTTGGCCGACGAGATCCTCGTCATCGCCGAGGGCCGGCTGCTACAGGCAGGCCCGCGGGCCGAGGTGTTCTCCCGCCCCGCTTCCCCGGAGGTCGCGCGGCTGCTCGGCCTGCAGAACCTCAACCGGGCCCGGGCGATGGGCGAGGCGGCGGTGTCGACCGGCTCGGTGACCGTGGCCACCGGCGCCCACGGACTGCCGCCGGGCACCGAGGTGGTCTGGGGGGTGGCACCCCGGCGGCTGTCGATGCGGCCGCTGGCACCAAGGGTGGGCGACGGTGGCTTGGCTCCGATGGCGGGCGACGGAGTGGTGCCACCGGAAGATGGCTCGGGTGGCCCGCAAGGTATCCCCGGTCGGGGAACGCCGGACGAGTATCTGGCCACCATCGTCGACGTCGCCGACCTCGGCGCGATGACCGCAATCACGGTGTCCATCGACGCCGGCACCGAGTTGCTGGTGCACACCGTCCGCCCTGAGAACTTCGACCGCGGCGAGCAGTGCGTGCTGCGGGTGGACCCGGCCGACATCCTGGTCTGGCGGGCCGACGAGGGCGGCACTGGCGAGCACCCCCACCGGGTGTTGGAACCCGTCGGTGGCCAGGCGGCGTGATCCGTGCCAGTTCGCGAAAGCGGCCGCCGACCCCAACGAGGGAAGGTAACCCACCGCGGGCGGTGGCGCCTTCGACCATATTGAGCCACCTCGACGCCCAGCACCGTGTAGGGATCCCGTGCAGGAGTCGGTTAAGGGGGGCGGTATCGGGTCGCCCGAACCGTCAGTAGCATCGGTGGGTGGCTCGAGAACGCTCGGCGGGCGAGAACAGGCGGTCGGCATCGATCGTGCCCCTGCGGGCGCCAGAGCCCGAGGCGGCCCCGGACGAGGCGGTAGCGCCCGACCTCCGGCTCGGCGACGTCGACGAGTGGGGCCGCTCCGAACGCGTGCGCAGCCTGGTTCGGACGCTGTACGAGCCCGTCTACCGCCACTGGTTCCGGGCCGAGTGGGAGGGTCTGAGCAAGATCCCCGCGCGCGGCGGCGCACTCCTGGTGGCCAACCACGGCGGCGCCATCCCCGCCGACGCCCCGGTCGTCATGCACGGCATCGAGAGCGAACTCGGACGGCCGGTGTACGGCCTCGCCGACTACCTGTTCCGGGCCGTGCCGGTCGTGGGCACGCTGTGGTCCCGGGCCGGCGGCGTGGCCGCTCACCCCGACAACGCCTACCGGCTTCTGCGTGAGCAGCACCAGCTGGTGCTGGTGTTTCCCGAGGGGACCAAGGCGAGCGGCAAGTTGTACCGGGAGCGCTACCAGCTGCGCCGTTTCGGGCGTGGCGGGTTCGTGGAGATCGCCATGCGGGCCGGGGTGCCGGTCGTCCCCGTCGCGGTGGTGGGCGCCGAGGAGTCCATGCCCATCATCTTCAAGAGCGCACCGCTGGCCCGCCTCCTCGGCATCCCCTACTTCCCGATAACCGCCAACATGCTGCTCCTCGGCCCGCTCGGCCTCCTGGCCTACTTCCCGTCGAAGTTCCGCCTCCAGGTCCTCGACCCCGTCACCTTCGACGTGCCCCCCGATCAGGAGCGCTACTCGCGCAGCCGGGTGATGGACGCCGCCGAGCAGATCCGTCTCGACCTCCAAGACGCCATCTACGAGATGCTGCGCCGCCGGCGCAGCGTGTGGTTCGGTTAGCAGCCATGGGCAAGCGCGTGCTGATCACCGGCCTCGGGAGCTTTTGGGGCGGCCGCATGGCCCAGGCCCTCGAGGCCGACCCCGACATCGAGCACATCATCGGCCTCGACGTGACCGAGCCCACCGTCCCACTGGAGCGCACCGAGTACGTCCGGGCCGACCAGAGCTACTCGATCCTGTCGCGCATCGTGAAGGCCACCCAGGTGGACACCATCGTTCACACCTTCCTCATCGTGGACTCCACCCGCGGCAGCGCCCGCCAGCTGCACGAGACCAACGTCATCGGAACCATGAACCTGCTGGCCGCCGCCGGCGCCGCCGGGAGCTCGGTGCGCCACATCATCGTGAAGTCCTCCAGCCTCGTCTACGGGGCCAGCCAGCAGGACCCGGCGTGGTTCCGGGAGCCGATGAGCCGGGTCAGCCCTCCCCGGAACCGCGTCGAGCGTTCGCTGGTCGAGGTGGAGGACTACCTGCGCGACTTCGCCGACGACAGCCCCCACGTCCTCGTCACCCTCTTGCGGTTCACCAACGTCCTCGGCACCGACATCGTCACGCCGATCTCGGCCGTCCTCGAGCAGGGTGTGGCCCCCGCCATCCTCGGTTTCGATCCCCTCGTGCAGTTCGTCGAGGAGGACGACGTCATCCGGTGTCTCAAGTTCGTCTTCGATCGCCACCTTCCGGGCGTCTACAACGTGGCCGGGGACGGCCGCATCCCGTGGAGCGAGGTGGCCCACCTCTGCGACGCCCGCGTGCTGCCCGTCCTTCCGCCCGTGCTGACCGGCATCTTTGCCGGGACCCTCGGCACCCTCGGAGTGATGGCCGTGCCCCCCGAGCTGCTCGACCTCCTCCGCTACGGGCGCGGCGTGGACAACCGCAAGCTCAAGCAGGCGGGCTTCCGCTACCAGCACACGTCGGCCGGCGCCGTCGAGTGCTTTGCCCGCGGTCGGCGGCTGCGGCGCACGATCGGAGAGAGCCGGCCCGCCTACACCTACGAGGTCGACGTGGAGCAGTTCTTCCGCCGCTCCTCCGCCGTGGTACACCCCCAGGAGGCCTGATCGACTATGACCGATGACCGCCTGGTGGAGCTGGAGCGGCGCGACGGCGTGGCCCTCGTAACCCTGGCCGACCCCGGGAAGCGCAACATGCTCTCCGACGCCATGGTCGCCGACCTCCTTGGGGTGCTGGACGAGGTCGAGGGGGCGTCCGACCTCGGCGCCCTCGTGGTGACCGGAGCCCCGCCGGCCTTCTGCGCCGGGGCCAACCTCGGGAACCTGAACCGGGCCGGGGAGGGTGCCCGGCGCGAAGGAGGATCGGGTCAGGCGTCCGGCCTGCGCGGCATCTACGAGGCCTTCCTGCGCGTGAGCCGCTGCCCCCTGCCGACGGTCGCCGCCGTCAACGGCGCCGCGGTCGGCGCGGGCATGAACCTGTCCCTGGCGTGCGACGTCCGGGTGGCCGCCCGTTCGGCTCGCTTCGACACCCGGTTCCTGGAGCTCGGCCTGCACCCGGGCGGAGGCCACACGTGGATGCTGCAGCGGGCCGTCGGGCACCAGACCGCCCTGGCCATGGTGCTGTTCGGCCAGAT
>JBOGGN010000213.1:0-2456 GCA_050744165.1 Acidimicrobiales bacterium
CCAGGTCGAGGCCGTGCTCCCGCTGGAACAGGTGCGCGAAGCCCTGACGCGAGTCGCCAGCCGGCACACCCGCGGCAAGATCGCGCTGGAGGTCGCGCCGTAGGCCGCGGCTCTCGTCGAGCGGTGCCTCGCTCATACCCTGTTCCCCGTTGGGCGGACCGAATCCCGTACCCGGGGCGCTCGGATTTCTGCGGATCGAGGATCGAAGTCTGGTTGACCCGTAATCCACTGCTGGACCAGCAGGGCAGCATCGGCAACCGGGCCGCCATGCGAGCCATGTCGACGGCATCGGGGAACGCCCCCGCATCCGGTTCAAGCGGTGTGCGAGCATCCAATGCAAGGCGTTCGTTAGCCCGGAAGGAGGTTGGCGCTTTGCCGTCACCCCGTCATCGCGGCCGCCAAGAACGCCCTATGTGTGCCGGAGGCGCAGGGTTATAAGGGCTCAAATTGTCACGGCCCACGACGGCAGCCCATCTGGCGGTCCTGCGGGCGGCTCGCCGTGCGGTACCTTCGTGACCACAGGAGTCACAGCAGTCACAGGAGTCACAGGACGTGAGCGCGATCGAGGCAGTGGCGGGGCGGGAGATCCTGGATTCGCGCGGCAACCCGACCGTCGAGGTCGACGTGTTCCTCGAATCGGGGGCCTTCGGCCGGGCCGCGGTCCCCTCGGGGGCGTCGACTGGCGCTTTCGAGGCCACCGAGTTGCGCGACGGCGGGCCTCGCTACGGCGGCAAGGGTGTCCGGGATGCGGTGGGGTTCGTCAACGGTGAGATCGGAGACGCGCTCGAAGGACTCGAGGCCCTCGACCAGCGTCTCCTCGACCAGCTGCTGATCGACCTCGACGGCACCGACAACAAGAACCGCCTGGGCGCCAACGCCATCCTGGGCACCTCGCTGGCGGTGGCCAAGGCGGCCGCCGACGAGCTGGACCTGCCCCTGTGGCGCTACGTCGGTGGCCCCGCGGCCCACGTCCTGCCGGTCCCCATGATGAACGTGGTCAATGGTGGCGTCCATGCCGACAACAACATCGACCTGCAGGAGTTCATGGTCATGCCGGTGGGCGCCGCCTCGTTTTCCGAGGCGCTGCGCTGGGGAGCCGAGACGTACCACGCCCTGAAGAAGCTCCTGCACGAGCGGGGCCTGTCGACCGCGGTGGGCGACGAAGGCGGCTTCGCGCCGGACCTCCCGTCCAATGAGGATGCCCTGGCAGTGCTGA
The DNA here is from genome assembly GCA_050744165.1 of Acidimicrobiales bacterium. Lineage (GTDB taxonomy): Bacteria > Actinomycetota > Acidimicrobiia > Acidimicrobiales > Palsa-688 > JBOGGN01. Next base: position 1,217 of record JBOGGN010000213.1, read on the forward strand.
TGGAGGCCATCGAGCGCGCCGGCCTGCGGCCGGGCGAGGACATGGCGCTGGCCATGGACCCGGCTTCAACCGAGTTCTTCGCCGACGGCCAGTACTGCCTCGCCGGCGAGCGTCGGACGCTCTCGGCCGCGGACATGGTGGCCTACTACGTCGACCTGGTGGACCGTTACCCGATCGTCTCCATAGAGGACGGGATGGCCGAGGAGGACTGGGACGGGTGGCGCCGCTTGACCGAGGCGCTCGGGGGCCGGGTCCAGCTGGTGGGCGACGACCTGTTCGTCACCAACTCGACGCGTCTGGCCCGAGGCATCGCCAGCGGCGTGGGCAATGCCATCCTGGTCAAGGTCAACCAGATCGGGAGCCTCACCGAGACCCTCGACACCGTGTCCCTGGCCACCCGCTCGGCGTACCGCTCGGTGATGTCTCACCGTTCGGGCGAGACCGAGGACGCCACCATCGCCGATCTGTCGGTGGCCACGGGCTGCGGCCAGATCAAGGCTGGCGCCCCCGCCCGGAGCGACCGAGTGGCCAAGTACAACCAACTGCTGCGGATCGAGGGCCAACTGGGCGAATCGGCTGCCTACTGGGGCCGGGCGGCGCTGGCGCGGCCGGACGCGCCTGGTGCCGGGGCCGGAGCAGGGCCGGGGGCGGGGGCTGGGGCGCAATGAGCCGGCTGTACCGCCGGGAACACAACCGGCCACCAGAAGAGGATGGAGAGTACGGCCGCAGGGGTGGCCGGGCCCGGGACCGGGCGCGGGGACCTTGGATACTCGGCCTGGTCATCGGGTCGATCGCCTTGGCCGCCGTGCTGTTCCTGTTTGTCTTGCCCACGCGCACCTACCTGGCGCAGCAGCACAGCCTGTCGGCCGAGCAGGCCCGGCTCGGCGTTTTCAACTCGGAAAACGGGGCGCTCTCAGCCCAGGCCCAGCGCCTCCAGACCAACGCCGAGATCGAACGGATCGCGCAACAGCAATATGGGCTGGTCCTGCCCGGCCAGAAAGACGTGGTATCGCTGCCCGCCGTCGCCCCAAGCACGCCGAAGCCCAAGCCGCGGCCGCAACGGGGTCTCGGCTACCGGCTATGGCACGACGTCCAGTTCTGGAACTAGTCGTCCAAGGTCAGCACAACGCTGGGGCGTATGGCCGGCTTGCCATCACGGAAGCGGGCCACGGCGGTGCCGATGGCGAAGAATTCGATGGCGTGATGGCCCCAGATGTGGTTCTTCTCGGTGATCTGGACG
>JBOGGN010000214.1:0-2254 GCA_050744165.1 Acidimicrobiales bacterium
CGGTGGCGCCGGGGCCAACGGCGGTGCCGCGGGCGATCTGTACGTCACCGTCCACGCCGACGCGCACAAGTTGTTCGGCCGGCAGGGCAAAAATCTGACGTTGCCGGTGCCCATCAGCTTCCCAGAGGCGGCGCTGGGGGCGACGATCACCGTGCCCACGCTGGACAAGCCGGTGGCCGTCAAGGTGCCTGCGGGAACCCGTTCGGGCCTGGTGTTCCGGGTCAAGGGTCACGGAGTGCCCGCCAGCAGCGGCGCCGGCGATCTGCTGGTCACGATTGAGGTGGCGGTGCCGCAGAAGCTGAGCGCCGCCGAGCGGGAAGCGATCGAGGCGCTGGCGTCGGCGTCGGATTCCCACGCCGGCTCGCCGCGGGCGCACCTAGGCGTATGAGGAGGTGGTGAACCGTGCCTGACCGCAGGCCTTCCGCCCGGGCGGTGTACGTCATATCGGTGGCCGCCGAGCTCGCCGGAGTGCACCCCCAGACGCTTCGGATCTACGAGCGCAAGGGCCTGGTCGACCCGGCCCGCACCGGCGGCGGCAGCCGCCGTTACAGCGAGCGCGACCTTGAGCGCCTGCGCCACATCCAGGAGCTCACCAACCACGGGCTCAACCTCGAGGGAGTGCGCCGGGTCATCGAACTCGAAGACGAGGTGGCCCGGCTACGGGCGGAACTGGTCCGGGCCCGTGAGGAGGCGGCGGAGGCAGCGGCCCGCATCCACCGGCAGTACCGCCGCGACCTGGTGCCGGTGAAGAATTTGCCGGTGCCCTCCCGCTCTGCCGGCTTCTAGCGCCGGGGTATTGCCCTCGCTCTGGGGAGGTCCGGCGGCGGGCACCACGCTACGATCGGGGCGCCATGCGGGGCGCCAAAGTGGTACTCGTCGGGGTGGCCGTCATTGTCCTCATCCTGGCTGCCGTCTGGGTCGTCGACGGTCCCGCGGCCCCGGCCGCGGCGCCGTTGGCGGTGGCCCCCCTGCCGGAGCCGACGACGCCGTCAACCAGTACCACGACAACGCTGCCGCCCCCACCGACCACGGTGGCCCCGCCCGCTCCGGCGGCGGTGGCGCTGGCCGTCCCGTGCGTGCCCGACCCGATGCCGGCGGCGCCGCCATCGTCCGAGGTGGCCAGCAGCAACGGGGCCTCGGTGGCCTACGCGGCGGCTCCCGGCGGACCCGGCAAGGGCGAACTCCCTGCCGCCACCTGGGGCGGGCCGACGGTGCGGCCCGTGCTCGGCACCGCCCCTGGGTGGGTCGAAGTGCAACTCGACACCCGGCCCAACGCGTCGGCGGGGTGGGTGCCGCAGTCGGCGGTAACGATGTCGAGCACCGCCTATTTCGTGGTGGTGTCCACCTGTCGGCGCACCCTTACGGTGTTCGAGGCGGGCAACCCCATCTACTCGGCGCCAGTCGGGGTCGGCCAGGCCGGCTCGCCTACCCCGCTCGGGCCGTCGTTCGTCGACGCCTTCGTCGGCACCCCCCGCTCGCAGATCGGGGTCTACGGCCCCGAAGTGGTCATCATAGGCTCGCACTCGAACGTGTATACCGAGTTCGATGGCGGCAACGGGACCGTCGCCATCCACGAGTACCCCTCGGATCCGGCCTCGACGCAGGGCGTGGCCTCGTCGCACGGGTGTGTCCGGGTCAGCCCCACCACCCTGCAGGCAATGCTCGGCGTGCCGGTCGGGACCCCTCTCGACATCATCAACTAGGAACCGGGGCATTTTCCCCACCTCTTCCTGGTTAAAGTTGATAGCATCACACTAAAGTTTTTTGAGGAGGCGGCCTTCGCATGGCACTTGATCCCAACCGCTGGACCCTGAAGACCCAGGAGGCGTTCAACGCCGCCACCGAAGCGGCGCGCAGCCGCAACCACGCCGAGGTCACCCCGGACCACTTCCTCTTGGCGATGCTGGGCCAGGAGGGGACCGTCGTCCTCCCGATCTTGGCCAAGGTGGGCGTAGCGGCATTGCCGCTGCGCAACCGGGTCGAGGAAGCGCTGGGCAAGCTGCCCCGCAGCTACAGCGGCAGCGGCGGCGCGTCGGAGGTCCAGCTCAACCGGGACCTGCGGACCATCCTCAACCAGGCCGACACCGAGCGCGGTGGCCTCGGCGACGAGTACCTCTCGATCGAACACATCCTCTTGGCGATGGCGAGCCGGCTGAAGGTCAGCCGCGACGACCTGCTCACGGCGCTGAAGGAGGTCCGGGGGAGCCACCGGGTCAGCAGCCAGAACCCCGAGGAGCAGTACCAGGCGCTGGAG
>JBOGGN010000215.1:0-15430 GCA_050744165.1 Acidimicrobiales bacterium
GGCCAGGTCCTCCCCGGCCGGGCGCCCGGCCTGCACCTGGCCGACCGTGGCCGGGCCGACGCCGAAGCCGTCGCCGAACGTCTCGCCGCCCTTGCCGTCACCCCCGCCCCCGACCCCGGCTCGGCGCCCGCGGGACCGGCGACACCGGCCATACCGGCGACACCGGCGCCAGAGACTCAGCCGCCCCATATGGGCGTGCGCGGGAGCAGGACGGCGAGGAAGCCCGGGCCCACCAAGGTGGCAGCGGTCTACGCCTCACCCCTTGAACGGGCCCAGGAAACCGCCGCCCCCATCGCCGCCCGCCTCGGCCTCGAGGTGGTCACCGAAGCGGGCCTGATCGAGATGGACTTCGGCGAGTGGACGGGTGCCGAGTTGAAGGCGCTGTACAAGCTCCCGGAATGGAACGCCGTGCAGCGCTACCCGAGCGGCTTCCAGTTCCCTGGCGGCGAGGCCTTCGCGGCCATGCGCGCCCGCATGGCGGCAACCATCGCCGTCCTGTGCCGCCGCCATCCGGGCGAGATCATCGTGTGCGTGTCCCACGCGGACCCCATCAAGACGGCCGTGTCCGACGCCCTGGGCACCCACCTCGACCTGTTCCAGCGCATCTCGATCTCCACCTGCTCCATCACCGCCATCTCCTACTCGCGGACCGGTCCCGCCGTCCTCGCCGTCAACACCACCGGCGGCGTCGGCGACCTCCTGCCCCGATAGCCCCAGTGAGCAACAGCTTCGACCTCCCCTCCGTCCACCACCTGACCGTGGGCACCGTGGGCGAGCCCGGCCACCGCACCTTCTACCTGCAAGCCCGCCAAGACGACCAGCTGGTGACCCTGAAGATCGAGAAACAGCAGGTCCGAGTGCTCTCCGAGCGGTTGCTGGAACTGGTGAAGGAAAGCGTCGCCATCGCCCCGCCGGCCCCCGAGCTGATCGAGCCCGTCCTCGCCGAATGGCCCGTCGGCGCCCTGCGCATCCTCGACGACCGGGATAGCAACCAGATCATCCTCATGGCCGAGGAGATCGTCGAGCTCGACGAGGAAGGCGATGCCGTCGACACCGGTGGCCTGGCCCGCTTCGGAGCCAGCCGAGCCCAGATCGCGGCCATGGCCCGCCGGGGCATGGAACTGGTCGAAGCCGGCCGTCCCCTCTGCGCTCTCTGCGGTTTCCCGCTGGACCCCGAAGGCCACGCATGCCCACGGATGAACGGCCACCGGTCGCCGACGCTCTGACCGACGCCTCGACCATCTTGGCCGAGGGCGAGGTCGAGATCCTGGGCCGGATGCCGTGGAGTTCCAACGCCACCTTCCTCACCCTGGTCACCCTCGACGGCGTCCAGCTGCGGGCGATCTACAAGCCCCATCGGGGCGAGCGGCGGCTGTGGGACTTCCCCGACGGCCTCTACCGCCGGGAGGTGGCCGCCTACCAGCTGGCCCAGGCGCTCGGCTGGCCGCCCATCCCGGAGACGATCGTCCGCGAGAGTGCACCCTTCGGCGTGGGCTCGCTGCAACGCTTCGTCGACGCCGACTTCGAGCAGCACTACTTCACCCTGCTCGAGGAGCCCCGACACGGCCCCGCGCTGCGGGCCATGGCAGCCTTCGACGTGGTGGCCAACAACGCGGACCGCAAGGGCGGCCATTGCCTGCTCGACAGCGAGGACCGCATTTGGGGCATCGACCACGGGCTGTGTTTCAACACGGTCCCCAAGCTGCGCACCGTGATCTGGGACTTCGCCGGCGAGGCGGTCGACGAGGCCCTCTGTGCCGACCTACGCCGACTGGCTCTCGACCCCCCCGGGCCCCTGGTCGCGCTGCTGGCCGAGGCGGAGATCGACGCCGTCGTCCGCCGAGCCGAGCGGTTGGCGACCACGGCGGTCTTCCCCGAGCCGAGCGACGAGCGGCCCTACCCCTGGCCTCTGTTGTGAGCAAAGGCCCGGTCGGGATCGAGACGCTCCCGCACCGCCTGCCACTCGTCCCAACGGGGATAGCGGGCTCGCAGCGCCGCCTCCGACATCCCGTGCGGGCCGCCCCACTGCGGCCGCCCGTCGAGCCCCGCGACCCCCGAGATGTAGACCGAGGCGTCGCCCTGGGTGGGTGACATCGCCAGGGCGTCGCCGGCGCTCACCGAGACCTCGACGGGAAAAAGGAGCGCTCCTCGCCTCCCCGCGCTCAGTTCCCGAGCGCGCCGCGCGGCTCGGGCCCAGTCATGCCTGGCGACGGCGTACGCGAGGGGCGGCGGGGGCATCCGGCGGCGGTTCCACCACCGGTAGCTGCGCCCCACGGCCCGGCCGTCGGGGGGGTCGTCGGTGCGGTTAGCGACCATGACCTTGGCCTTGGCCCGGCCGGGCAGCCACGACAGCTCGCAGTAGTCGTTGGTGTCGGCGTAACCGTCGAAGCCGTCGATGGCCTCGCCGAGGGGTGTGCGGAAGGTACTGGCCCGCAGGTTGAAGCCCGGTTGGCAGCGCAGGGTCACCGTCGAAATGACGCCGAACGCCCCGAGGCCGATGCGGGCGGCGTCGAAGATCTCGGGCTCCTCGGCGGTGGAGCAGTCGAGCAGTTCGCCCGCCGGGGTGATCAGCCGGAGTGCCGTTACCTGGGTGACCAGCCCGCCCATCCGAGCAGCGCTGCCGTGGGCACCGAGGGACACGGCGGCTCCGAGGGACTGGGTCGGATCGCGGCTGCCATTTTCCCTCGAAAGGCCCCAGCAACCGAGGGTGTGATCGACCAGCCACAGCGGCGTCCCCGCCTCGAAGGTCGCCCAGCCGGCTTCGCGGTCGATGCGTACCGCGCGCCGGTAGCCGGACAGGTCGATCAGGATCTCGCGGCCCCGGCGGTGGCGGGTCCGGGTCGGGTGGCCCACCCGGACCGGCCGGTGGAGGGCCGCCGCCTGGCGGATGATGGCGACCAGCTCGACCTCGGTGGCCGGCGTCTCGACGACGGACAACGGCCTAAGCGCGGGCCTTGAGGGCGTCGATGAGCTTGGGCAGCACCTTGGAGGCGTCGCCCACGATGCCGAGGTCGGCGATGCCGAAGATGGGGGCCTCGGCGTCCTTGTTGATGGCGATGATGTTCTTGGCGCCCTTCATGCCTACCATGTGCTGGGTGGCGCCGGAGATGCCGACCGCGATGTACACCGTCGGCTTCACCGTCTTGCCAGTCTGTCCGACCTGGTAGGCGTAGGGCACCCAGCCGGCATCGACGATCGCCCGGGAAGCGCCGGGCGCCCCATGCAGCAGCTTGGCCAGATCCTCGATCAGCTGATAACGGCTGGCGTCGCCGAGGCCCCGCCCGCCGGAGACCACGACCGGCGCCTCGTCCAGCTTGGGGCCGCTGCGCTCTTCGACATGGCGGGCGGTGACCGTCGCCGCGTTGGTGGCACCCAGGTCGGGAACGGGGAGCGTCACTACGTCGGGGGTCTGGGATTCAGCCGACGGCTCGGGCGCGAAGGACTTGGCCCGAATCACGAAGATGGCGGGCGCGTCGGCGGTGAAGCGGGCCTTCAGGACCTCGCTGCCACCGAAGATGGCATGCTCGGACAAGAGCGCCCCGTCGGCGGCCTCGAGGCCGACCACGTTGGTGAGCACCGGCTTGTCGAGGCGGGCCGAAAGGCGCCCCGCGATGTCTCGCCCGTCGTAGGTGGTGGGAATCAAGATGGCGTCGGGGGCGCCGTTGGCCGCGATGTGAGCGGCCAGGGCGGCAGCCACGGGGGCACCCGGGAGGGCGCCGCCCAGGTCGCCGACGGTGAAGACCGTCGTGGCGCCGTAGGCCCCGAACTGGGCGGCGGCATCGGCACCGGCGCCCCACGTGAGGGCCTCCACGGTCCCGCCGAGCTGGCGGGCCTTGGTCAACAGCTCCAGGGTTACGGGGAGGGCGGTGCCGGCTGCGGTCTCGGCCACCACCAGGATTCGTTCGGTTGCCATGTCTGTTCTCCTCTGAAAGACCCGCTCAGATGACCTTGATCTGTTCCAGGAACGCCACGATGCGCTGGTAGCCATCGCCTTCGTCGACCACGATCTCGCCTGCCTGGCGGGTCTCGGCCGCTTCGACGGAAACGATCGTCTGGCCGGCGCCGGGCCATCCCACCTCGTCCAGGGACAGATCGAGATCTGCCACCTTGAGCTGGTCAATAGGTCGGGACTTGGCCGCCATGATCCCCTTGAAGGAGGGATAGCGGGGCTCGACAACGCCTGCGGTGACGGTGACCAGCGCCGGCAGCGGGCACTCGACCTCGTCGTAGCCGGCCTCGGTCTGACGTTGCACGAAAACCTTGCCGCCGTCGATGCGTACCTCCTTGGCGAAGGTCACCGCGGGCAGGCCGAGCAACTCGGCCACCTGGACCGGAAGGGTGCCGGTGTAGCCGTCGGTCGACTCTGTGGCTGCCAGGATCAACTCGGCGCCCACCCGCTCGATGGCCTTGGCCAGCACCTTGGCCGTGCCCAGGGCATCGGAGCCGGCCAGCGACTCGTCGCTCACCAGGATGGCCTTGTCGGCGCCCATGGCGAGCGCTGTGCGCAGGCCCGCGACCTCGCCGTGCGGCGCCATGGAGACGAGGGTGACCTGGCCGCCGCCGGCGGCCGTCAGGAGTTGCAGCGCCATCTCGACCCCGTACTCGTCGGAGGGGTCGAGCATCAGCTTGGCGCTGCGGTCGAGGGTGTGGGTCGCCGGATCGAGCCGGCCGGGCGTCGAGGTGTCGGGCACCTGCTTGACGCAAACGGCGATGTTCATGGAGCGATTCTCCCCCTGCCGAGGCCAGTACGTTTCTCAGCTATGTTACCACGCGGTAACATCCTCCGACCACCTGTCTCGTATGCTTTGTCATAGGATCTGGCTGCGGGAAATAGGGCGGATGATAGGTTCCGATAGATGACGGGCCCGGACGAAGTGAGACTGTCGGTACCGGCCATGCCCGAGTTTCTGCGGCTGATCAGAGTCACCGCGGCAGGACTGGGCAGCCGCCTGGGATTCAGCTACGACGAGGTCGAGGATCTGCGCCTCGCGATCGACGAGTTGTGTATCGGTCTCACCGGCAAGACCGGGCGCGACGGGACGGTGGATGTCCGCTTCCGGGTCGACGGCGACGCGTTGGAGGTCACGGCCGAGGGCCACTTCGGGGACAACGCCGTGTTCACGCCCCACGAGTCGGCCTGGTCGCGAATCATTCTGGAGGCGCTGGTCGACGACCACGAGCTGGCGCCCGGACCTGAAGGGCCCCGGTTCCGGCTGGTCAAGCGCACTGCGTCGCCTCGGCCGCCCGCGGCTGCACCCGCATGAGCAACGATCCGGTGGCCCGCGACGAACTGCGGGCCAAGTTCGTCGAGTTCGCGGCCGCGCCCGCGGAGGGCGCCACGCCGCCCGACAACGCCGAACGGCGCGGTCTCCGCGACGAGCTGGTCTCCGCCCATCTCGGCCTGGCCGAGTACCTGGCCCGGCGCTTCGCCAACCGGGGCGAGCCCCTCGACGACCTTGTCCAGGTGGCGTCCATGGGCTTGGTGAAAGCCGTCGACCGGTTCGATCCGGAACGGGGCGTGGAGTTTTCCACCTACGCCACCCACACCATCGTGGGCGAGCTGAAGCGCCACTTCCGCGACAAGGGCTGGGCCGTGCGGGCGCCTCGAAGAATGCAGGAGCTGTACCTCCGGCTGACCAAGGTCATCGGCGTGCTCGGCCAGCGCCTCGGCCACTCGCCGACGATCGCCGAGCTGGCGGCGGAGGTCCAGGTCTCCGAGGAAGAGGTGCTCGAAGCCCTCGAAGCCGGCCAAGCCTACCGGTTCGCGTCGCTCGACGCCCCAAGCGGCGACAGCGAATCGCCGAGCTACGCCTCCTACCTCGGTGACGAGGACCCCGGGATGGAAGATGCGGAGCGGCGGGCGGTGCTCGAGCCACTGCTCCAGAAACTCGCTCCGCGGGAGCAGCTGATCGTCCACCTGCGCTTTTTCCAGGGCCTCACCCAATCGGAGATCGCCAACCACCTCGGCATCAGCCAGATGCACGTTTCGAGGCTCCTGGCCAAAAGCGTGTCCCGGCTGCGGGCGGTCGCCGACGAGGGCGAGGGCTGAGCCCTCTGGGCCCTAAGCTCTGGACCCCCCAGCCAGGGAGCCGGCACCGATGAGACTGCTGCTGATCGTGAACCCGTTCGCCTCGTCGGTGAATGCTCGCAATCGGGCCGCCGTCGAGGCCGCCTTGGGCGCCGAGCACTCGCTCACGGTGGTCGAGACCGAGCGGCGGGGGCACGCCGTCGGGCTGGCCGAGGGGGCGGTGGCCCAGGGGTACGACCTCGTGGTGGTGTTCGGGGGGGACGGGACGCTCAACGAGGCGGCTAACGGGCTGGTGGCGGCGGGGACCGCGGCCGCGGGGGCCGCTAGGGACGGGGCGGTGGCCTCGACGGCGCTGGCGCCGCTGCCGGGAGGTTCGACCAACGTGTTAGCCCGCACCCTGGGCTTCACCAACAACTCGAAAAAGGCCACCGCCAAGCTGCTGGCGGCGCTCCACTCACCAGGCACCTCGATCAAGCGGGTGGGCCTGGGCCGGGTCAACGACCGCTACTACCTCTTCAACTGCGGCCTCGGCTTCGACGCCGCCGTCGTCGAGATGGTCGAAGCCCATGGGTCGCTCAAGCGCAAGCTCGGCCAGCCCCTCTTCGTGTACGCCACCGTCGCCACCTTCGCCCGGCGCTACGACCGCAAGCATCCCCACTTCGACCTGGCGCTTCGAGGCGGCCCGGACGGCGAGCGGCAGATCAAGGACGCATACTTCGCCCTTTGCCTGAAGAGCAACCCGTACACCTTTCTCGGCCGGATCCCACTGAACGTGTCCCCCGAAGCGGGGCTGACCAAGGGCATCAGCGTTACCGCCTTCCAGAAGCTGGGCCTCGGCACCATCCTCGGGGTCAACACCGCCGCCATGACCGGCCGGGGCGGCCGTCGGCTGGCAGAGCGCAGCCACATCGCCTACGCCAGCGACATCGCCTCCCTCACCGTCCGGGGGCACCACCCGTTCAAGTACCAGATGGATGGCGAGTTCCTGGGCGAGGCCGACACCCTGGAGGTGTCCTTCTCGCCGGACGTGCTGAACCTGGTCGTTCCCGGCCCGTAGTCCACCCCATTTACGGCCCGACCATGCGCCCGGCCTAAGGTTCGTCGCAGTTTCTCTCAGGAATTCCTGATCTGGCTCTTGCCTGAGCCCCAGGGTCGCCGTAGTCTGATGGCTGCAATAGCTGGGCCTCCGTTTCGTGGTTCGGCTTGTGAACGTTTTCACATTCACATTCGGTTCGTTTCTCATCCGTTGGAGGCGCAGTGGCCCTGACCTGGAGCCGCTCAATTGAGTGGGATCTAGAAGATTGGCGCTGCCAGGCGGCCTGCCGGGACACGGATCCGGATCTGTTCTTTCCCGTCGGCACCACAGGTCCGGCAATCGAGCAGATCGAGTCCGCCAAGGCGGTTTGCCGGCAATGTGAGGCCCAGATTGCGTGCCTCGAGTTCGCCCTGGCGACCAACCAGGAGTCGGGCATCTGGGGTGGCACCTCGGAGGAAGAGCGGCGCAAGTTGCGCAAGGCTTGGCTTGCCCGCCAGCGGCGGGCCTGCTGACCTCCTGAGCCTGCCCACCGCCACCAGCGGTTAGCCAGCGGGGCGGTTACCGCCAGGCCACAGTCCCGCTTGTCGCGCGGTGGCTTCGCCCCATCGCCCGCACCGGCCACAGTCTTGGTGACTTCTGTGACACCTGGTGACCAAACAGTGCGTATTTCGGTCGAAAGTGGCAACAAGAGCCACGGATGTACACCGGACTGTGACCGTCCGCTGTACGCCGTCCGCCGTCGACCACCAACCGAGGTGCCAGACCCCAGCCCGATCGCCCCGCCGGTCCCCCGCGGGCCCCTAGTACCGAGGCTCAGCCACGTCCGTGATCCGAGGCAACGTGGGAACGATCACGTCGACGATGGTCCCCCCGTCGGTGTGCATCTCGATGCGCCCCCCGAGCTGCGTCCGCACAAGGTCCCGCACAATGGACAGCCCGAGCGACGTGGTCTTCTCGATCGAGAACCCGGCCGGGAGGCCTCGCCCGTTGTCCCGGACCTGCACCTGCAGCTGCCCGTCGTCGCGCTTCAGGAACACCTTCACCCGCAGTGGCTCGCCCCCAAAAACGGAGGCGACCGTGCCGGCTACAGGCCCGGGGCCGTCGGCAAAGGCGTGTTCGGCCGCGTTCTGGAGCAGCTCGGTGAGGATCACCGCCAGCGGAGTGGCCACCGACGCCGGCAGTTCCCCGGCGTCGCCCTCGTAACCGACCCGGATATGTGACACCGTCGTCAGCAGGTCCTCGGCCATACGCACCAGTTCGGGGACGATGTCGTTGAAGTCCACTTGGTCGGAGGCGTCCCTGGAAAGGATCTCGTGAACCAGGGCGATGGTGTTCACCCGGCGCTCGGACTCCTCCAAGGCGTCCCGGCCCGGTCCCGGCGGCAGCCTCCGGGCCTGAAGCCGCAGCAGCGACGAGATCGTTTGGAGGTTGTTCTTGACCCGGTGGTGGACCTCCCGGATGGCGGCGTCCTTCGACAGCAGCAAGCGGTGAAACCGCCGCAGGTCCGACACGTCCCGCATGAGGAGCAGGGCGCCGCAGACTCGATGGTTTTCCAGCACCGGCATACACCGGATCACCACCGTGACATCGGGGCGGGTCTCCACCTCGGCCGTTACCGGCAATCCGCTGGCAAAGGCCCCGTCCACCGCCTCCTGGTCGATCCCCGCCTCGTCGAGGCGCATGCCCACCAGGCCCGAATGCATGCCCATGCGGTGCAAGGCGTTGACCGCGTTGGGCGAGGCGTATTCGATCCGGCCCGACGAATCAAGGAGGAGCACGCCGTCGCCCACCCGTAGCTCGCTCCCGACCGTCTCCTCGATCGGGTAGGGAAACTCGCCCGACACGATCATGCCTGCGAACCGGTCGAAGACCTCGACGTAGACGCGCTCCAGCTCGCCTGGGCGCCGGCCCACCGACAGTGCCGACTCCCGGGTCAAGACGGCGACCACCTTGTCCTGCAACCGCACCGGAATGCACACCAGCCGGCCCCGCTCGTTGCGGCTCGGAATGCCGACCTCGCCCTCGACGATGCTCGCCAACCGCCAGCAGCGTGACACCAGCGGCCGTTCGACCTCGTCGATGACGTGGCCCACCATGTCGTCGCGGTGCAGGGTCTGGGAGGTGGTAGGCCGGACCTGGCCAAGCACCACGAACTGGTCGGCGCTCGACGACACCGGCACGAACAGCAGCATGTCGGCGAAGCACAGGTCCGACAACATGCCCCACGACGCCACCAGCCGCTGCAGATGGGCCAGCGTCGGTCCGTCGAGGTCGGTGTAGTCCCGGGCCAGTTCGGCCATCGTCGGCATGTCAGGAATCCCCTAGGTCCAGATTTTCGCACCCAATCGAAGCAGACCTTCGAGGTCATAGATGTCGGTTTCGAAGTTGGGCACCGTCGCCACCACCGCCGGCACCCTGGAAAGCGCAGCCCGCTGCGCCGCCTCCCGCTGGGCCACCACCGTGAAGTTGGAGAAGCTCTCGCCGACTTCGAGCAGGACCCGCTCCACCTGGTCGGCGTCGTCGCCGGTGACCCCGGCGATCTTGGCCGCGAGGCCCGCCGCCCCATCGACCAGCTTCGCCGCCCGGGACGCCGCCGCCTCGTCGTTGAAGTAGGTGGGCAGCACCTTGTTGAGCACCAGGGCGTCGAGCCGCATCTTCTTTGAGGTGAGCACGTCGATGAAGAACTCCGCCTCATGCGCCGGCGCCGCCTCCAGCGTGCTCACGACCACGAACGTGGTCCGGTGATCCCGCAGCAGGCGGGCCACGGCCTCCGATCGCTGTGCGAACCCGGCGTACATGGTCTGAAACAAGATGAAGAACTCGGCCACGTCCTGAAGGAACTGCGACCCGAGGATGCGGTCGGCAACCTGGTAGAAGGGCCTCGACGCCAGGTTGATCAACCGGGAGCGGTAGGGAACGATCAACAGCCGGAGCAAACGGGAGGAAAAAAACTCGGCCATGCGCTCCGGAGCCTCTATGAAGTCGAGGGCGTTTCGCGTCGGCGGGGTGTCGACCACGATGAGGTCGAAGTGCCCTTCGGAGTGCAACTCGTAGAGCCGCTCCATAGCGATGTACTCGTGGCTCTGCACGAACCGCCCGGAGACGTTCTGGTAGAGCGGGTTCTCCAGGATGCGGGCAACGGTTTGCGGATCGGGGGCGTGGCGGCGGACCAGGTTGTCCCAGCTCTGCTTGGTGTCGAGCATGGCGGCCCAAAGCTGGCCCCGGGGATGGGGTTGGCCGGCGTCCTTGAACGCCGCGGGCGGAACACGGGTCTCGACGTTGCCGAAGCCTTTCAGGCCCAGCGCGTTGGCCAGCCGCTTGGCCGGGTCGACGGTGAGCACCAGGACCTTGCCACCGAGCTTCACCGCCGCCATGGCTGCCGCCGCGGCCGCGGTGGTGGTCTTCCCCACCCCGCCCGAACCGCAGAAGATGGCGATCTCTTTCGAGGCGAGGAGCGACTCGATGGTGGTCGGGGTCTCCTGCTCGCGAGCCACCGGACTCAGAAGCCCAACTCCGCGGCCAGCGCCTCGGCCAACTGGCGCGTCGAACGCAGGCCGTGGGCCCGGGCGAACAGGTAGGGCAGGTAGAGCGTCGGGACCCCGGGATCGAGGTGTTCCCGGAGCCGCTCCAGGTGTTCGGTGCGGGTGCGCCGCAACGTGACGGCCATTCGGGCGCCGTCGAGCAGGGTGTCGACTGGCCCCCCGAGGGCGTCGTCGAGGAGTTCGGACACGTCGGGCTCCCAGAGCCGCTCGAAGACCTGCTCCTCGCTGCGCCCGAATAGCTCCGGCAGAACCCGGTTGACGATCACCGCCGCCAGCTCGACGTTGGTCTCCGAGCGCAGCCGGCCCTGTAGCTCGATGGTCTCGTTAACTGGCATCTCCTCGGGCGTGGTCACGATGACGGCGCCGGTCGTCTTCGGATCTCCGAGGATGTCGAGCATCCAACCAGTCTGCTGACGTACCGGCCCTACCTGGATGAGGCCGTTGATGGCCTGCGGCGCAGCCAGCTGGCCGACGATGTGGCCGGTCGGGGCAGCATCTACGACAACCAGGTCGTAGTGACGCTCGCGAACCTCCCAGCACAACTTGCCGACGGTCACGATCTCCTTGACCCCGGGCGCCGCGGTGGCCACGAAGTCGAACATGCGGGCCAGCGGTCCGACCCGGGCCACCAGTCCCAGCTTCAGTTGGATGGAGAGGTACTGCTTGAGCGACGCCTCGGTGTCCATCGACATGGCCCACAGGTTGGGCAGGAGTTCGCGCTCGTCGAAGGAGGTGGGGCCGGTTTCGTAGAAGTCGGGCAGGTTTCCCTTGGCGTCGACCTCGCACACGAGGACCCGTAGGCCACGCTCGGCCGCCATCAGCCCGAGGGCGGCAGTCACCGCGGTCTTGCCTACGCCCCCCTTGCCGGTGACGAAGATCAGCTTCCGGCCGAGCAGATTCGGCGAGTCAGAAGGCGCCACGGATGAAGCCCGCGAGGGCTTCCTAGCAGTCGCGGGCAGAGGGGCCGGACCCGACGCCAGGCTCGACGGAGACGACAGCATCGGCATGGGCGCCGGTGGCCGCATGGGCCGGGGCCGCGGCCGCCCCCACGTGCGCCCCGAAACCCACCCGGCGCTCGTCAGCGGGGCTGCCGATCTCGACGTAGGCTAGCTTGGCGGCGGAAACACCCACCCGGCGGCCCTTGCGGTCCGTCAACCAGAGAATCGAGACGTCACCGTTCACGGCGTCCTCTACCTGCTTGGCGACGGCCGCGGCGTCGGCGTCGTCGCCCAAATCCACCTCGATCTCCCTTGGCGATTGGGTCACACCGATGCGAACCTCCACGGCACTGATTCCTCTCTGCTCGCTGCCACCGGCTCGACTCCTGCCGGCGCTGGTCCCAGGCGCTCATGCTACGCGGCACCGCCCGCCTCCCGGCTGCCGGCGGGCCCGAGACTTGGGGGGCGATGCCGTCGATGCTCGCGGCAACCACCCGACCAGGGGTCGATGTCCCATACCGGTCTCAGGCCCTGGGTACGGTTTGGTCATGAGCGCAGAGCCCCTTCCGAAGGAGGCGCTGTCCGACCGAGCGATGCGCTGGGCGGGCACTATGTCCGGCCACCACTGCGACGCGCCGTTCCCCGTACGCCGGGCCCACGGCGACAGCGGCGCTTGGGTCGGGTACGGCGGGATGCTCGGCCGGGAGGAGCGGGAGTTTCTCGAGGACCGTGACCTGGCGCCAGGCGCCACCCGGGGCTCGGGCGCCGGGAATCGGCCGCGTCCGGAGGAGCCGGACGCCGCCCGCACCTGTTTCGAGCGGGACAGGGATCGGATCCTGCATTCGGCGCCGTTTCGGCGTTTGGCGGGCAAGACGCAGGTGTTCGTGTTCCCCGACGACCACCAGCGCACGCGGCTGACCCATGCCTTGGAGGTAGCCCAGGTGGCGACCGCCATCGCCCGGGCGTGCCGGCTCAACGTGGCGCTGACCGAGGCCATCGCCCTGGGTCACGACTGCGGCCACGGTCCGGGCGGCCACGCCAGCGAGGACGCCCTGAGCTCGTACCTCGCCGAAGGCTTCGACCACGCCGTATGGGGCGCCGACGTCGTGCTGGACGCGGCCAACCTGTGCCGGGAGACAAGCGACGGCATTCGCAACCATTCGTGGAGTCGCCCGGCACCGGCGACGCCCGAGGGCGAGGTCGTCAGCTGGGCCGACCGCATCGCCTATGTGTGCCACGACTTCGAGGACGCCGTCGCCGCCGGGATTACGACTGCCGCCATGCTGCCCCGCTCGGTGATCGAGTGCTGCGGGCGGACCCGAAGCCGCCAACTGGGAGCGTTCATCGAAGCCATGGTCGACGGCACCGCGGGCAGCGGCCAGGTCGGTATGACCGAGGATCGGGCCGAGGCGCTTGCCGACTTCCGAGCGTGCAACTACGAGCGCATCTACTTGCGGCCTGCCTCCGCGGCCCAAGGGGGCGCCGTGGTCTCGTTGCTGCGAGCGCTGGTGGAGTACTTCGCCGATCGGCCCAACTTGTTGCCGGGGGCGGCGACGCCTGGGCTCGACGCCGGGTCGGAATCAGCGTTTCGGGCCGCGGTCACCTATGTGGCAGGCATGACCGATCGCTTCGCCTGCCAAACTGCAGTGGCCCGGCTCGGGTGGAGCGCCAGCCGCTTACCTCGCTCGCCGATCCCAGTCTGAACCATCCAGCGGCGTGGCGCTCGGTGGTGCCCGACGGAGGTTGGTCAGATGGTCGCCTTGTCGCCAGCTGGATCCTTCTTCTTGGAGCTCTGGCGCTCAGCAGTTCGGATTTCATCGAGCCAAAGCGGGGCGTGGCGTTTGGCCCAGGTACGGCTAATGCTGCCCGTCATCATCGAGTTCATCGAGTCCCGGTCCTTCAGGGCGAACATCACATGGCCGGTGATGGTCAAGAACAGGGCGATGAACACCCAGTCGTGGACGAAGGTGGCGCCGGTGCGCCACGAGAGCGGGAAATGGTTGAACCAGTGCATGATCGAGCCGGTGGCCACCATGACGACGATGGCGCCGCCGGTGAAGGCGGCATTCAGTTTCTGGCCCGCATTGAACTTGCCCTGCTTGATGCCGACCGCCCGTTCCGCCTTCCAGGCCCGGCGCCGCATCCATACCCTGTCCTCGGGGATCCAGCGGTTGAGGCGGCGCAGGTCGGACCGCAGCCGGCGCCCCCACCGGGAACCGGCGATCCCGAGCAGCAGGGGGAAGGGAAGGAGCAGACCGGCGTAGACGTGGATGGTCACCACCAGTTCCCGGCGTCCGACCACCGCCGACAGGGGCGGGATGTACAGCGCCAGCGCCGTCGCCATGACGATGGCAAACAAACTGGCATTCACCCAGTGGACGACCCGTTCGGCGCTGTCGAAGCGCGACAGTGGCGGCCCCGAGACCCGGGCCTTCGGGGCGGGGTCACTCGCAGCCGGCCGGATCGTGGGGGCGGCGTCAGGGGCGCCAGCTCCGGCCTTGGCCGCCGCCTCAGACCGTGGGCGAGTCGCTTCGACCATTGCTGTGCCCCACCCAGGCGTCGATGTCGTACCCCAACTGCTCCCAGTAGCCCGGGATGACGTGGTTGACGACCGAGATCCGCGACAGCCACTTGCAGGACTTGTAGCCGTACATCGGGGACACGAACAACCGCACTGGCCCGCCGTGGTCGCGGGTGACCGGCGACCCGAGCATGTCGTAGGCCACCAGCACGTCGGGACGCAGGGCCTGGGGCATCGTCAGGCTCTCGCTGTACTCGCCGTCGAAGGACTCGAACAGGAGGGCCGAGCCGCCCGGCCGGACGCCGGCGGCGTCGAGGATGGCCGACAGCTTGACGCCGGTCCAGTGGACGGCGGGCACCCGCCAGCCCGTCACGCATTGGAAGTCACTTACCACCGACGTGGCCGGCATCGAGCGCAGATCGGCCAGCGTGAAGGTCATCGGGGTGTTGACGAGGCCGTCGACGGTGAGTTTGTAGGCCTTGTCGCTCTCGGAGGGCAGCGACCCGGTCACCGAGTAGATGCGGAACCCACCGGCCGCCGGGAGCAGCTGGGTCAGGCCCGTCGGGTCGAGCGCCTGAAGGGGCGCCAGGACGGCGTTCATCGCATTCTGGATCCGTGCGCCGGCGAGGATGCCGACCGCGCCGAGACCCATCATCGACAGCAACACCCGGCGCCCGATAGGGCTGCCGGTGACGCCGGCACCGGCACCGGCACCGCTCGGCGGCGGCGGTCCGGCTGCGTTGGTGGCGACGGTCTCGGCGGCCGCTCGGGCCGGAGCTTTCGCCCCGGCAGGCGCGGCTGCCTGATCCCCGGACACCGCTAGCTCCTGGGTGCCGCGGGGCGTTTTTCCTTCCAAGGAACTCCTCGCCACGTCTGTAGTCTGACGCCGCTGAACGCAGAAGGGCGGTCGTTCAGCGAATCGTAAGTTCGGGCCGAAACACCCGCGAGGGCCCCTTGGCCACGATCGTCTTCGCCAAGGTCTCGAACGCCTCGGCGGCGTCGCTGGTCGGGTCGGTGGCGGTGATCGGCCGGCCCTCGTCGCCACCCTCGCGCAGGGCAGGCACGAGCGGCAGCTGGGCCAACAGAGGGATCCCGAGGTCCGACGCCAAGAGGGCCCCGCCCCCGTGGCCGAACAGCTCGTACCGGGTGCCGTCGTCGCCGGTGAACCAGCTCATGTTCTCGATGACACCGCGCAGCGGCATGTTGACTTTGCGGGCCATCAGGGCGCTGCGCTGGGCGACGCGCTGGGCGGCCGGCTGGGGGGTGGTGACCACGTAGATCTCCGAGCGAGGCAGGTACTGGGACATGGACAGGGCCACGTCGCCGGTCCCCGGCGGCATGTCGATCACCAAGAAGTCCGGGTTG
>JBOGGN010000216.1:0-6232 GCA_050744165.1 Acidimicrobiales bacterium
GTGTTCAGGTGCTGAATCTCCGTGTTGGTGGCATTGACGAGCATCGTTACATTGAGGGGAGGATCGGCCTGCCCCGGCGCCACCAATGCGAACTGGCTGTTCAGGTCGAGCGGGTTCTCGACCAGGCCGACCACCGTCCAGGTGTGGCCGCCCTCGTGCCAGCTGCCACCCACGCGGAGACCGAACTCCTGCGCGACCGCGGAGGTCACCGCCACCTGGCCGGGGCCGCTCGGCAGCCGGCCGGTGTCGAGGCGGACGGTCGGTTTGAGGTAGGTGCCGTTGGGATCCTCGGCCCGTAGGTCAACCGTCGCTACCGAGCCGGGAATGGGGACGCTCTGGTGGGCGACCACGTCGGCGACGCCGAAGCGGCTCTCGAGGATCGCCAGATCGGCGGCCAGCTGGGGGTCGTTGCCCGGAAGCGAGGCGATGGTGTTGGCGCTTCCGAAGTTCGGGTCGTTCTTCGGGGCCGAAGCGTTCGATGCCACCGCCAGGCCGACGGTGGTGGCCGCCACGGCGAGAGTGAGGAGGGCGAGGATCAGCGCCTGCCGACGCCATTCACGCCGGAACAACCGCCACGCCCATCGGACCATCACCCGCCGGGCTGGTCCCCGGCCCTGCCGGCACAAGACGACCGGCGCCGCGGGCGCGGTGACGGTCACCGGGCCCGGCCCGGGCTTAGCAGCGACTCGGCCGCTGGCGGAGGTGAGGTCTGATCGACCATCCGCCCGTCACGAACAAACACCACTCGGTGGGCCCACGATGCCAGCTGGGCGTCGTGGGTGACGATGATGCCCGCCACGCCTCGCTGGCAGGCGGCGCGGATCACCCGGATGACCGCCTCCGCGTTGAGCGAGTCCAGGGCGCCGGATGGCTCGTCGGCCAGCAACAGGGACCTCTCGCCAACCACCGCTCGGGCTATGGCTACCCGTTGGCGCTCCCCGCCGGAGAGATCGTCGGGGAAGCGGTCCGCCCGGTCCTCAAGACCAAGTTCCCGAAGCGCCGTCAGCGCCGCCTGCTGGGCGTCCTTGGCCGGGACGCCGTCCCTCTCGAGGGGGACGGCGACCATTTCCGTTGCCGTCATGCCGGCCAGGAGGTTGAAGTCCTGGAACACGAAGCCGATGGTGCGCCGGCGGAGTTGAGCTCGTTGCTTGCGAGTCAGGCCCGCCAGAGGGGCGCCGCCGATCAACACCTCGCCGCTGGTCGGCTCCTCGAGGCTGCCGGCGATAGTCAACAAGGTGCTCTTGCCCGAACCGCTGGGGCCCATGATGGCGACCAGTTCGCCCGCTTCGACGGACAGGCTGATCTCTTGGAGGGCGCGGACCTCGGTGCGTCCCTCCCCATAGGTCTTGGAGACCTGGCGCAGCTGGAGCACCGTGTCCGCCGAACCCCCGTCGGCCCCCGCCCGGCTCATGGCCGCACTCCAGCCCGCAGTCGCATCCGAGGCAGCGCCGCCGGCACCGGTGGGGGCGGCTCGAGGGCGAAGCGCCGGATCCTGCCTTCCGCGGAGTCCAGCCATCGGATCACCGAGTCCAGCCGGAACAGCTCGGCGTCGAGGACCAGGGCGAAGCCGAGATCGTGGTCCGAGGCATCCTCTTTGAGCCGCGTCCACTGCTGCATCACCTCCACCAGGTACCGCCGGTGAGACTGGATCACGTCGTGCACGTCGACGCCGGGGACGCGTAAGGCCACCAGGACCTTGATCACCAGCTCGTCCCGAGGCGGCGACGACAGGTCGGGCGGCGTCCGCAACCAGGCCGTGAGCTCCTCCCCGCCGGCCGGGGTGATGCGGTAGGAGCGCTGCGGTCCGTCCTCCTCGCCCTCGTCGGCCACCACCAGGCCGTCGCGCTCCAGGCGCTGGAGGGTGGTGTACACCTGGCCGACGTTCAGCGGCCACACCTCTCCCGTGCGCTCCTCGAACTCCTGGCGCAGCTGCATCCCGTAGCGGGGACCCTCGCTGAGGAGGGCCAGCAGGGCGTGGCGGACACTCATGTGTGGACCTCTTTACCCAGTAGCATACTCCGTATAATACTCCGTAGGGCGGATCATTGCAAGGCCAGGCGGCGGCCTCCCACCAGTTCAGAACGGTACGATGCCGTCCCATCACCGAATCGGTCGCGCGGGGGAGCGTCGTCGGTCGCGACGGAGAATTGCGCCGGGTGGACGCGTTCCTTGACGCCGCCCGCACCAGGTTCGGGGCCTTGGCCATTGAGGGCGAGGCGGGGATCGGGAAGACCCAGCTGTGGCGAGAGGCGGTTGGCAGAGCTCGCGATCGCGGGGTTCACACATGGGTTGCCCGGGCAACGCAATCCGAGAGCGGCCTGGCGTTCGCGGGACTCGCCGACCTCCTCGACCGCCTCGACGACCGGGATCTCCAGGCGCTGCCCGGCCCGCAGGCCCAGGCCCTGGCCGTCGCCCTCCTGCGAGCCGCGGCCACACCAGGGCCGATCGACGGCCGGCCCCTCTTTGCCGCCGTCATCTCGCTGTTGCGCCGCCTCGCCGCCCGAGGACCCGTTTTGGTGGCGGTCGACGATGCCCAGTGGCTCGACGCCCCCTCAGCTCGCGTGTTGGCCTTTGCCGTCCGGCGTCTCGATCCCGAACCCGTCGGGGTCCTCGTCACCGTGCGGGTGCCAACGGCGGAGGCCACCTTTGACCGCTTCGCGGACCCCGGTCGTCGCCAGGCGGTGACGCTCGGTGCCCTCACCATCGCGGCGCTGCACGAGGTCATCAAGCAGCACACCGGGCGGTCGTTGCCCAGGCCGGTTCTGGTGCGCATCGACCAGCTATGCCGGGGCAACCCGTTCTACGCCCTGCAGCTGGCCGATGAGCTGCACGAGGCACCGGTCGGTGCGACGACGCTCACCCTGCCGGCCAGCGTCATGGGGCTGCTGGAGGACAGGATCGGACGCCTCCCGGCCACCACCCAACGGGCCCTGCTGATCGCCGCCACCCTGTCGCGTCCGACCACCGATCTGGTCGACGCCCAAGCCCTGGAGCCGGCGGAAGGGGCCGGCATCGTCACCGTGGACCAGGACCTGGTCCGGTTTTCCCACCCGCTGTTCGCGTCGGCTGCCTACAACCGCACGCCGCCGAGCGAGCGCCGGGCGGTACATCGAGGCCTGGCCGAGGTGGTCGCCGACGCTGAGCAACGGGCCCGCCATCTGGCCCTGGGTGCGACCGTTGCCGACGCCGCCATCGCCAGTGAGCTCGACGCCGCCGCCCGGGCGGCACGGAGGCGAGGGGCACCGGAGGTGGCCGCAGAACTGGTCGAGCTGGCCCTGCAGCGCAGCCCACCTGCCGATTCCGACCAACGCGTGACACGCCTACAGGCCTTGGCAGGATTCCGTTTCGACGCCGGGGATCTGGCGAACGCGGAGGTCGCACTCGACGAGGCGCTGGCGGCGCAGCCGCCGGGGGTCGTCCGCAGCCAGTTGCTGCAAATGGGCGGTCGCCTCCACGCTCGGCGCAGCTCGTTCGCGGCCGCCACCGAGGCGGTGATGGAAGCGTTGAACACCGCCGGTGACGACCCCGAGCGGCGCACCGACCTCGAGCTTGACCTGGCGTACTACTGGGTCAGCCTGGGCGACTTCCCACGCGCCGACGTCCATGCCGCGGCCGCGATGGCGGCCGCCACCCGGGCGTCGCCGGGAGCTCGAGGGGACGCGTTGGCGGTCAGCGCCATGACCGGCTTCCTGTGCGGAGGCGGTGTCGATCAACGACGCCTCACCGAGGCCTTGGAACTGGAGGAACCCGACCGTGAGCGGGCGTGGCAGAACCGGCCCAGCTTCATCGTCGCCCTGATCCGGTTGTGGACCGGGCAGTTCGAGGAGGCGTTGGCAGCCCTCGAGGGCCTCCGCCGACGGACGCAGGAACGGGGCGAAGAGAGCGCGGTGCCCATCTTGGGCCTGTACCTGATGTGGGTCCACCTGTGGCGGGGCGACCTGGTTGCCAGCGCTCGTGCCGCCGCCGACGGTCGCGAGGCTGCCGCCTTGATCGGTGATCCGGGAGCCGAAGGAAGTGCTCTGTCGGCATGCGCAGTGGTGCATGCCCACGATGGGACCGTCGAGCAGGCCCGGATCGAGGCAGCAGCCAGCATCGCCTGCCTGGATCGGATCGGCTGGCGCGCCGGTGCGATCTGGGCCTTGTGGGCTCTTGGTGTCGCCGAGCTGTCGGTGGGTGACGCCGAGGCGGCCGATCGGGCCCTCGGCCCCCTGGCCGGCGCCGTTCGCGCCATGGGTGCAGGCGATCCGGTCCTCGGGGTGTTCGTGCCCGACGAGATCGAGGCACTCGTCGAGCTGGGACGCCTCGAGGAGGCGGCCGCCCTGCTGGACTGGTTTCAGGGCCGAGCCGACGCCGTCGAGCGACCGTGGGCTCGGGCCGCGGCCGGGCGCTGCCGGGGCCTCTTGCAGTCGGCGCAGCGGGACCAACCGGCGGCCGTGCAAAGCCTGCACCAGGCGCTGGATGCGCATGCCCAAGTGGCGATGCCCTTCGAGCGAGCTCGTACCCTGCTCGTGCTCGGAAGGATCCTCCGTCGCAGCGGCCGACGCGGGGAAGCCCGGCGGATCCTGACCGAAGCGGGCGCCGTGTTCGACCGGCTCGGCTCCCCGCGGTGGTCGGAGCAGGTCGCCGCGGAGATGGCGCGTCTCGGTTCACGGGCTGCAGCTCCCGATGCCCTGACCCCGACCGAGGACCGCATCGCCCGGTTGGTCGCCTCCGGGCTGTCCAACCGGGAGGTCGCCGAGCGGGCGTTCCTCACCACCAAGACGGTCGAGGCGAACCTGACGCGGGTGTACCGCAAACTTGGGGTTCGATCCCGCAGCGAGCTCCTCCGGGCGCTCGGCGCTCCGCCTCGGGCCGAAACCTAGGGTCGCGGGCCGCCGGGGCGAGGGTTTTCCCGCTACCAGCGACGGCGACCGCTCCGTACCGTTCCCGCCGGTGCAGGACCAGCCGCCAACCGAGTTTCTCGCCGAATGCTTCTGGCCTGGCGTCGCCGAGTCGGACCTCCAGGCGCTCGATGAGCGAGTCCAGGCCCTGGCCGCCGAGCTCGCCGGTCAGAGCCTGGACATCGAGTACCTGGGCTCGCTGCTGATCCGTTCCGACGAGGTGGTCTTCTGCCGCTTTCGCGGCCGGGAGGAGCTGGTCCGCCACGTTGCCGAGGGGGCTGGCGTTCCGTTTGAACGCATCCTCGAAGCCCAACAGTCGCCGTTCCCAAAAACCACGTGACCAAGGGAGGCCACGCCATGCCGCGCCGCTTGTTCGTCTTGTTGCTTGCCTTGCTTGCCGCACCCCTCCTGCTGCTGGCGTGCAGCTCATCAGCCAAGACCACCACCAGCACCACCTCGGCCGGGTCGGGAGGCACCGCCGCCCCGAATAGCGGCGCCCCGAGCACCGCCGCCACGCCCACGACCTCGGCGTCGCCGTCGACATCCGCCGTCGCCGGTGGTGGCGCGCTGACGGGCAGCTGGTCAGGCCAGTACAGCGGCGCCTACAACGGGACATTCATGCTGCAGTGGACACAATCCGGGACCCAGCTCAGCGGTCAGATCACCATTTCCAGTCCCGCCAGCAACTACCCGATCAACGGGACAGTGCAGGGCTCGGCGATCCGCTTCGGCACCGTCGGCGGGGGCGGCATCACCTACACGGGCACGGTGTCTGGCAGCTCCATGTCCGGCACCTATGCGGTGGCTGCGGGAAACAGCAGTTCGGGCGGTCCGTGGAACGCCACCAAGACGGGCTAGCCGGCTGACGAGTCCAGTTGGCGCGCTCTCCCGGCGTTGCTAGCTGCTAACCGGCCGGGGCGGTCTCCACCGGAACGGGCTGCGCCGCCGGCGCCTCGGGCGCCGCGACGGTCACGGCAGCAGTACCTGAGCCCTTCACCGCCACAGAGATCAGGGTGCGGCCGGGCGCCGGTCCGCTGGTGATGCGGGGACCCTGCTTGGCGGGCAGCAGGGACACGGCAGTGATGATGGCGTCCGACGCCGGCGCCTGGCTGGTGACCAGCAGCGTTTTGATGTCAGCCGGGTCGGCTTCGTACCGGGGCCGCTCGTCGCGGCCGGGGCGGTACTGCTTGGCGAAATCCATGTTGGTCTTGGTGATGACGCCGCCGACTGTCATCCGAAGTCCCATGCCGACATGTCGCCGCCACCGCCGGAGGCGGGGCCGGCAGGCATAGAAGTCGTGGTAGGCCTGCCACAGGCCCGCCTCGAGCTGCTCGGCGGTCATCTGGGCCGGC
>JBOGGN010000217.1:0-7320 GCA_050744165.1 Acidimicrobiales bacterium
AGGCCAACCTGCGCCTGGTGGTGTCGGTGGCCAGCAAGTATCAGTGGTCCGGGCTGCCGCTTTTGGACCTGATCCAGGAAGGCAACCTGGGCTTGATCCACGCGGTCGAGAAGTTTGACTGGCGTAAGGGCTTCAAGTTCTCGACCTATGCCACGTGGTGGATCCGCCAGGCCATCGGTCGTGCCATCGACAACGCGGGACGCACCATCCGCCTTCCAGGGCACGTCGGCGACCAGATCCGCAAGGTCAAGCGTGCCCAGTCCAGCCTCGAGGCCCGCCTCGGGCGGCTGCCCACCGACGCCGAGGTGGCGGCGGAGTGCGACATGACCGAGCAAATGGTGGTCGACCTGTTGCGCTATGACGACGAACCCATCAGCCTGGCCGGCCGGGTCGGCGAGGGCGGCGACACCGAGTTCGGCGACCTGATCGCCGACAAGGACGCCGAAAGCCCCTTCGACGCCGCCGCCGCCAACCTGCTGGCCGACGACATCGAGCGGCTGCTCGGCGTGTTGGCCGAGAGCGAGCGGCGGGTGTTGTGGCTTCGGTACGGTCTGGATCGAGGCGAGCCCCGAACCTTGGACGAGGTCGGCGCAGCGCTGGATCTGTCCGGGGAACGGATCCGCAAGATCGAGCGCAACGCACTGCGCAAGTTGCGGGCCGACCTCGTGGGCACCGACGCCCACGAACTGCTCGCCAGCTAAGCGACTCCACACTCGTCGATGTCAAAACACCGTAACGTCAAACCAACGGCGGGCAGCGCACGCGACAATTAAGGCGGTATTCCGCCTTAAATGTCGCGGGGCCCGGGGGCGGCGGCGACCCCGGCGGCGGCTCAGCCCACGACGACGCCTTGGTGGTCGGCGGCCAGCTGGAGTACCCGGCCCGTGAGCCCAACCTCCCTCAGCAGCTGCCCACCCGCTTCGGCCACCTTCGACGCACTGCCAGGTGAGCACAGCGCCAGGATGCTCGGGCCCGCCCCCGACCAACATGACGCCAGCGCCCCGGCGTCGACCAAGCCGGCAAGGATCGTCTCGGCCTGGGGAAACAGGGGCGCCCGGTAGCGCTGGTGCAACCGGTCCTCGGTGGAGGCGGGGGTGAGCAGGCGATGGTCCGCCAGGCCCGCGGTCAGGAGTCCGAGCCGGCCGAGGTTGAACGCGGCGTCGGCGTAGGGCACCGACACCGGGAGGGCAGCCCGGGCCCGATCGGTCGGCAGCGACTGATCCGGCACGACGACCACAAAGCAGAGATGCGGATCAAGGCTCAGGCGCTCGGCTCGGGCCGCCCCGTTCACCATTGTGGCCGCCACCAGGCCACCGAGGGCGGACGCCGAGGCGTTCTCCGGGTGGCCGTCGATGCCCGCGCCCACCGCCAGCGGATCCGAAGCACCGGCTGCGGCCGCGGTGGCCACCGTCAAGGCGGCCGAGGAGCCGAGGCCCCGCCCAACAGGGATCTCCGAGCGAACCGTGATGGCAACGTGGTCGTGCCCGCAGACCTCGGTCGCCACCCGGGCGGCCAGGTGGGTGGCGTCGCACGGGAGTCCGGCCCCCTCCCCCTCTGTGGTCACCGACAGCGACTCGGCCGGCTCTACCGTCACCTCGACATACAGCCCCAGCGCCACCGCCAACACGTCGAATCCGGGGCCGAGGTTGGCCGACGAGGCGGGGGCCCGGGCTCGCATCGGCGCGACAGTACCGGGCGACCGCTCGACGTCCTCAACGCGTGCCGGCCGCCAAGCGGTGACCGGTCGCAAATCGCCGAACTGGTCCCCGGCCGGGCCTCAGCGCTGCTGGTCGCGCTGCTCCAACTCGTCGACCGTCATGAGCACCGCCCGCGCCTTGGAGCCCTCCGATGGCCCGACCACGCCCCGCTGCTCGAGCAGGTCCATGAGGCGCCCGGCCCGGACGAAGCCCACCCTGAGCTTGCGCTGCAACATCGAGGTCGAACCCAGGTGGTTGCGGACCACCAGGTCGAGGGCCTGCTCCAGCAGATCGTCGTCGTCGCCGTCGCCCCCCGAACCGGCTCCGCCGCCCGGGCCGCTGTCGTCGCCTTCGACGCCCTGGACGTAGTTCGGCTGCGACTGGCGGCGCCAGTGGGCCACCACCTTGCGGACCTCGTCCTCGCCGACCCAGGCGCCCTGGATACGGCGGGGCACGCTGGACGACGCCCCGAGCAGGAGCATGTCGCCCTGGCCGATCAGGCGTTCCGCACCTGGCTGGTCGAGGATGACGCGACTATCGGCCAGCGAGGACACCGCGAACGCCAGTCGGGACGGGATGTTGGCTTTGATAACGCCGGTGATGACGTCAACGGACGGACGTTGAGTGGCGATAACCAGATGGATGCCGACCGCTCGGGCCATCTGGGCGATGCGACAGATCGATTCTTCGACGTCGCGGGCGGCCACCATCATCAAGTCGTTCAGCTCGTCGACCACCACCAGGATGAACGGCAGCCGCTCGTACTGCTGGCCCTCGACGTCCTTCGCCACGCCTCGGCGACCGCCCGTGTCGTCCAGTTCGGGGTCGTCCAGCCCCGTGTCGTCCAGTTCGGGGTCGTCCAGCCCAGTGTCGTCCAGCCCAGTGTCGGCCAGTTCGGGGTCGTCCAGTTCAGTGTCGTCGCCGTGCGTAGTGCTCGGATCGCCGGCCGGGCCCATCGAGCCGGCAGCCTTCGAACGCTCGATGCTCGGCAACCGCCCGCCCGGCGCCTGGTAAGGCCGCAGGTCGCCCCGGTCGAAGGCGCCGTTGTACCCAGTGATGTCCCGGACGCCGACCTCGGCCAGCAGGTCGTACCGGCGCTCCATTTCGTGGACCGCCCAGGACAGGGCGTTGGCCGCCTTCTTGGGGTTGACCACGACCTGTGTCAGCAGGTGGGGCAGGCCGTTGTACTGGCCCAGCTCGACTCGCTTGGGGTCGACCAGGATCAGCCGCACCTGGTCGGGAGTGGCCCGGACCAGAACCGAGGTGATGAGCGAGTTGATGCAGCTGGACTTGCCTGCGCCTGTCGCCCCGGCGATGAGGATGTGCGGCATCTCGGCCAGGTTGGCCATGACCGCCCGGCCGCCGATGTCGCGGCCCATGGCCACCTCGAGAGGGTGGCGGGCCTGGTGGGCCTCGGGCGAGGCCAGGATGTCGCCAACGGCCACCAGTTGCCGCTGCTTGTTGGGCACTTCGACACCGATGGCCGAGCGCCCGGGGATGGGCGCCAGAATGCGGACGTCGGCTGACGCCATGGCGTAGGCGATGTCCTTGTGAAGGCTGGTGACCCTGGCCACCTTGACCCCGGGCCCCAGTTCGAGCTCGTACCGAGTTACCGTCGGGCCAACCGTCATGCCCACCAGCCGGGTTTCGACGCCGTGGGCCGCCAGCGCGTCCTCCAGGGTGCGCCCCAACGCCTCGACCAGCTTGGTGTCCACCTCGGCCGCCTTCGACCGCTTCAGGAGGGCCAGGGGCGGCAATCGCCACGCTCCGTCCTGCGCCGCGGGCCCGAGGGAGATACGGAGCTGCTGCGCGTCACCCCCACCGCCGAGGTCCACCTTGGGCTTGGGTCGCACCGTCCCCGGGGGGCCGGCTGAATCGGGGCGGCCGGCGACAGCGGCGATCGCGGCAGCCGTCAACGGCTCCGCATCGGGCGCTTCGGTCGGGCTATCGGTCCCGCCCCCTGACGGCCGGAGCGAAGGCCGTTCCCCGTCCGGGAACGACGACACTTCCCGCTCCTGGTCGAAGAACGACCCAGTGGCGGTGACCGACGGGTGCCGCTGGCTGGCCGACGTGCGCTGCTCGCCCTCACCGATGGTCACCAGCCACCGGGTCCCGCGGGCGACGCCGCGGCCGAGGACGCTCAGGACCTTCCCCAGCCCTCGCCCTGCCTCTCGAACCGGCGTCCCGGTCACAATCAACACCGAGACCAAGAACGCCGCGGTGAGCACCACCCCCGCGCCCCAGACCCCGAGCAGGGCCCGCAACGGCGCGCCGACAACGGCGCCGGCGAACCCGCCGGCCCTCGTCAAGGAACGCAGGTCCGGCTGGCCGACATGCCAGGGGGCTGGCCCCTGCGCCAGGTGCAGCAAACCGGCAGTCGCCACCAGCACGCCGAGGCACCCGAGCCCGACCCGCCCGAGGACCTGGCGCGCCGTGGTCCGCACTAGAAGGACCGCGACCAAGACCAGTACGACCGGTACGAGGAGCCGGTCCCACCCGAGAAGGTCGCCGGTGGCGCCCTTCAGCGCCCCACCCGCGGGACCCGCGAGGCCGAAATAAATCCCGAGACCGGCGACCAGCGCCGCCACCAGCAGCACCGCCGCCCACACATCGTCGGCTTGACGCCCGAGAGTGGATCCGGCGCCGTGCCACAACCGGGCCGCCCACGAGGGCTTCGGCGGCAGCGGCGGTGTCGCCCGTTTCGGCGTTCGGCCAGCAGCGCCAGCCGCCTTGCGGGCGCCCGGCACCTTTCGCGCCGCAGGCGGTGAAGCCGGGCTGCGCTTCTTTGTCGTGGTCGTCACAGTGCCCACAAAGGTAACACTGCCCCCACCAGTCACAGCAGTATCGGACCTGCGGCCCGACGGGTCAGGTCGCCGAGAGTTCGGCCACCGTCCAACGGCCCTTTTTCAGACCTCCATGACGACCGGGACGATCATCGGCCGCCGCCGGGTCCGCTCGTTGACGAATCGCCCCAGCGCGGAGCGAGCGCGACGTTTCAAGGTCTCGACCTCGATCGGCAGAACCTCGCCCGCGACGGGCGTCAGCCCAGCCACGACCGCGGCCCGGGCCTCGTCCAGCAGCGCCTCGGCCTCAGGGGCGTAGACCCAACCGTGGGTAATGATCTCCGGCCCGGTGAGGATCTCCCCCGACTTGGCGTCGACGGTGATGACGACCACAACGACGCCTTCTTCGGACAGCACCCGGCGGTCCCGCAGCACACCCCGCCCGACGTCGCCCACAATGCCGTCCACGTAGAGGTAGCCCGCCGGCACCTGGCCCGCGAAGTCGATACCACGGTCGGAAAGCTCGATCACGTCGCCGTCCTCGGCCAAAAGGATCGACCCCCGGGGCACCCCAAGCTGGGCCGCCAGCCGCGAGTGGTGCATCAGGTGGCGGAACTCGCCGTGGACCGGGATGAACGCCGACGGCCGGGCGATTGACAGCAGTGTCTTCAGTTCCTCCCGCTTGGCGTGGCCGCTCACATGGACCGGCGCCAGCCCTGAGTGGACGACTTCGACTCCGAGCCGGCACAAGCCGTCGATCACCTTGCCAACCGGCGCCTCGTTGCCGGGAATGGCGTGCGAGGACATGATCACCAGATCGCCGTCACCCACGGTGACCCGCTTGTTGTCTCCTGCCGCCATCAAGGCAAGGGCCGACATGGGCTCGCCCTGGCTCCCGGTGGACACGATGCACAGCTTCTTGGGCTCGATGTCGCCGATCCGCTCGATGTCGACGACCCGGTCGTCGGGGATGCGCAAGAGCCCAAGGTTGCGGGCCAGGGCGATGTTCCGGCCCATGGAGCGCCCGAGGGTGGCAATGGTGCGCCCCGTAGCGATGGCGGCCTCGGCGATCTGCTGGATGCGGTGGATGTGGCTGGCGAAGCAGGTCACGATCACCCGCTTGTCCGGGTGATTCTGGAACAGGTCCAGCAACACCCGCCCGACCGAACGCTCGGTGTCGGTGTGGCCCGGCTCCTCGGCATTGGTGGAATCGGCCAACAGCAGACGGATCCCCGGACCCGACGCCAGGGCGCCGATGCGCGCCAGGTCGGTGGCCCGCCCGTCGACGGGGGTCAGGTCCAGCTTGAAGTCCCCGGAGTGGAGGATGATGCCCTGGGGGGTGTGGAAGGCGGTGGCGAAACCGTGAGGCACCGAGTGGGTGACGGGGATGAACTCCACGTCGAAGGGACCGATCCGGCGACGCTCGCCGTCGACGACGGTGTGCATCGTGGTTCGGTGGAGGAGGCCGGCCTCCTCGATGCGGCCCCGAGCCAGGCCCAGGGTCAGCGCCGAGCCGTAGGTCGGAACCTCCAACTCCCGCAGCAGGAAGCTGAGCCCCCCCACGTGGTCCTCGTGGCCGTGGGTCAAGACGCAGGCCTCGACCCGGTTGGCGTTCTCCCGGAGGTAGGTGAAGTCCGGCAGG
This sequence comes from Acidimicrobiales bacterium, assembly GCA_050744165.1. Taxonomy (GTDB): domain Bacteria; phylum Actinomycetota; class Acidimicrobiia; order Acidimicrobiales; family Palsa-688; genus JBOGGN01. The sequence continues at coordinate 6,123 of JBOGGN010000217.1, forward strand.
ACCAGGTCGACGCCGGGCATGTCGAGGTCCGGGAACATGACCCCGCAGTCGAGGATCAGGATCCGACCGTCGACCTCGAGGCAGGCGCAGTTGCGGCCAATCTCGCCGAGGCCGCCGAGAAAGGTCAGCCGGACGGGATCAGCCAACGACGCCCTGCGGGTCGCGGCCGCCTGCGGCGGACATTCCAGGATCGAGCTCCGGTCGCAACCGGCCCAGCACCTCAAGGCCCAGCTGTTCGAGTCCCTCCGGCGCCAGTCCCATGGGCAACCGGCACTGTCCGGCGGGCAGGCCAAGAGCCCGCATCATGGCCTTGGCGGGGATCGGGTTCGGCGTTAGGTCACCGCTCTGCCACCGCCATGACTCGAGCAGCCGGGCGTTGATAGCCCGGGCGCGGTCGACGTCGCCCTTGAAAAAGGAGCTGACCAAGTCACCGATCTCGGGCCCCGCCCAGTGGGACGCCACGCTGACCACGCCCGCGGCCCCGACAGCCAGCAGGGGCAGCGTCATGGCATCGTCGCCCGAGTACAGGTCGAAGTCCACCGGCGCCTCGGCCACCAGGCGGGCCGACTCCGCCGGGTTGGCGGTGGCGTCCTTGACGCCGACGATGTTGGGCACTTCGCGGGCGAGGCGCACCAGGGTGTCGGTGGCCACCTTGCGGCCCGTGCGGACCGGGATGTCGTAGATCAGCACCGGCAGGTTCGACGCCTCCGCCACGGCCCGGAAGTGGCCGTCCAGCCCCGCTTGCGACGGCCGGTTGTAGTACGGAGTCACCGCAAGGATCCCGGCCACCCCGACCTCGGCCGCCCGGCGCGTCAGCTCGACGCTGTGGGCGGTGTCGTTGGTGCCGCTCCCGGCGACGACCGGGACGGCGACGGCAGCCGCGACCGCATCCCACAGGGAGACCTTCTCGTCGTCGGACAGCACCGGGCTCTCGCCGGTGGTGCCCGCCAGCACCAGCCCTTGGCTCCCGTGGGCCACGAGCCACCGAGCCAGGGTCACGGCGCCATCAACATCGAGCGCCCCGTCCGCGTCGAACGGGGTGACCATGGCGGTGAGCACCGCGCCGAAACGCCCCGGTCCCATGGGGGCAAAGCCTACCCGTCGGCCGGCGCCCCCCCCTGCATATTCAGTCCCCCACCGTGGCGCCGCCGGTCTCCCCTGCGCCGGCCCTACGTCCCCGGTGCGGCCGCCGCAGGTC
>JBOGGN010000218.1:0-2934 GCA_050744165.1 Acidimicrobiales bacterium
GACGTGCCAGAACCGGGCCTCCTCGCCGTAGGCGAACGGCTCGATCGTCGGGTACCGGCCCTGACCCTCCCCGACCCAGGTCCCGAGCAGGAAGGCCAAGGCGGCGGCGTCGGGGTGCAAGGGGGGCGCCTCGGGCATCGGCGCCCACTGTAGGGCCGCCTCACCGGTACCCTCCCGAGCATGATGCGAGCGACGGCCGCGGTGCTGGCAACGGCGCTGGCGGCGGCGCTGGTCCTCGTCCAACCCTGGGTGGGGCGGGCCCGCTACCGGCAGCTGGTGGCTGCCGTCGGGGAACGACCGGACGCTCGGCTGCGCCATTACCGCCGCGGCGTCGCCGGCGAATGGACGATCGTGCTCCTCATCCTGGGGATCGCTGCCCTGGCGAGGGGGCACTTCTCGTCGGTCGCAGTGGTTGGCACCCGCCACCAAGGTGCGGCGGCGGGCATCGTCGTCACCGCGGCGGTGGTGCTCGGGATCTCGGCGCTGGTGTTCTACTTCGGCGGGACCTGGATCCAAGAAACGCTGCAGCGCCAGGCTCGGGGCTTTCTGGCACTGCTGCCACGGACGGGCGAGGAGCGGCTGTGGTTCGTCGGGTTGGCCGTCACGGCCGGCTGCTGCGAGGAACTGATCTTCCGCGGTTTCGGTATTGCCTACCTGCGCTGGCTGTGGCCAGCGGCCCCGGAGTGGGCGCTCATCGCCATCACCGCCGCCGCCTTCGGTCTGGCCCACTTGTACCAGGGTCCCCGTGGGGTCGTCCTGACCGGTCTGGTCGGCGCCTACTTCGCCTGGGTGGTGCTTTCGACGGGAAGCCTGTGGCCCGCCATCGCCATCCACGCGCTGCTGGACCTACGAGTGCTGGCGGTGCGAAACTTCGACGCCGAGCCATCGGGAGCTTCGCCGCCGGCGCCACCACCTCCGCCAGTCGAGCTGCCGGCCCGGGGGCGCTAGCCGCAGCCCGCGGCCACACCGCGACCGCCCGTAGGTTCAGAGGGGGCGCTGGTAGACCCGCCAGACCTTGGAGCGCACGGCGCCGGTGGCCTCGATGGCGTTGTTCATCCGGTCGTTCGTCGCCAGGATCCACGACGCCTGGGCCTCCACGAGCTGGGTGCGGCCGAGCAGTCGGTCCATCATCTCCTGGTACAGCAGGGGGCCGATACCGAGCGCCTGAAGGTCGGGCTTGATGCCCAGGGCAAAGAGCCGGACCCGGGTCACCTTGGGCACCCCTCGGAGGAGGTGGTACCAGCCGAAGGGCAGCAGCCGACCGCTCGGCAGCTTGCTCATGACCTCATTGACGTCGGGCAGGACGATGGACACGGCGACCGGTTCCCCGTCGGGCTTCTCGACGATCAGGGTCAGTTCGGGGTCGATCAACTGCTTCATCTGCTTCGCAAGGTGATGGATCTCGGCTTCGGGCATGGGCGCGAAGCCCCAGTTCTTGCTCCACGCGGCGTTGTAGACCTCGAACAGCCGCGCCACCTCGGCGTCGAAGTCCTTGATATTGGCGGCGCGGATTGTGAGATGGGAACGCTCCTTCAACCGTCCGAGGATCCGGCGCTGGCGCTCGTTGAGGCCCAGGGTCCCCCGCCGGTACCGCCAGCCCCATAGGTCCATGGCCGGCTGCCAGCCGTTGTCGACCCAGAGCTTCTCGTAGTACCGCGGGTTGGCAGTCTCGAGGAAGTAGGGCGGCTCGTCGAAGCCCTCGACCAGGAGGCCGGTGTCGTCGTTGGTCGTAAACGACGCCGGGCCGACCGCGGTGTCAGCGCCATGAAGCTTGAGCCACGACCAGGCCACCTCGAACAGTGTCTTGGCCGCCTCCGGATCGTCTGCCATCTCGAAGAACCCGACCCAGCCCCACGCCACGCCCTGGTACTCGTTGAAAAACCGGTCGACGCAGGCGCCGATTCGGCCCACCGGCTTTCCCTCCCGGAAGGCCATCCACAACGCAGACACCTGATGCTCGTTCGCCGGGTGCTTGGGCGAGATCCGGTCGAGCACCGACATCCGTAGGGGTGGCACGAAATTGGGATCCCCGGCGAAGAGGCGGAACGGGACATCGGTGAACTGCGACCGCCCCCGGCGGCCCACCACCGGGCGGATGTCGGGAGGGGCGGGGCTTTTTCCATCCTCCATGACCTAGAGCCTCCCCGACCGGGCGGGGCGGTCGCAACCAGTCGCCGTCCCGACGGCCACCCGGATCGCCCAGGCCGGCGTGGGCGGGGCGAGGCGGCGCAGGCACCACTACCGTTCCATCGGGACGCGCCGGTCGGAATATATTTGAACGTTCAACTTGTTCTTGCGTGGTGAATCCCGAACGACCAAGGAGGCGCCTCATGCCCGCCGTTACCGTCGACAGCCCCCAGAGCCTTCCGAAGATCGCCGCCCCAGAGAACGCGGCTGAGGGCGACGTGCTGAGCGTCACCACCGCTCCGAGCGGGTTCGAGGGCGAGGGTTTCCCCGTGCGCCGCGCCTTCGCCGGCGTCGCCCAGCACCTGCTCGACCCCTTCGTGCACATGGACCAAATGGGCGAGGTGGAGTACGCGCCGGGCGAGCCCAAGGGCACCCCGTGGCACCCCCACCGCGGGTTCGAGACCGTCACCTACATGATCGACGGCACCTTCCAGCACCAGGACTCGACGGGTGGCGGTGGCCTCATCACCAACGGCGCCACCCAGTGGATGACCGCCGGGGCCGGCATCCTGCACATCGAGCGGCCCCCGGACGACCTGGTCGCCAGCGGCGGCCTGTTCCACGGCGTGCAGCTGTGGGTCAACCTCCCGGCCGCCGACAAGATGGTCGCCCCGCGTTACCAGGACATCGCCCCCGGTGCCGCCCGGCTGCTCTCCTCCCCCGACGGCGGGGCGCTCGTCCGGGTGATCACCGGCGAGGTGGCCGGCCACCGGGGTCCCGGGTCGACCCACACCCCCATCACCCTGG
>JBOGGN010000219.1:0-16911 GCA_050744165.1 Acidimicrobiales bacterium
ACCGGCGAGGTCGATTTCGTCGAGGTGTCCCTGCCCGACGGCTGGGTCGGGCGCCGCCTCGGCGGCCTGGTCGAAGGTGACCTGTTCCGGCCGGTGCTGGTCACCCGGGCCGGGCAGGCCAAGATGGCGACGCCGGAGCTGGTGGGCCAAGTGGGTGACGTGCTGCTGATGGCGGTGCGTACCGGGGCGGCCGACGAGCTGGAGCGTCGGTTGAAGCCCGAGGGGGCGGGCCACGGCCCGGCGGTGGGGGAGCACAAATGAAGGTCGCCATCGCGGGCGCGGGCAACGTCGGCACGTCCATCGCCGCCGACCTGTTCCAGGCGGGTTACGACGTGCTCTTGATTGAGCAGGACCCGGACCTCGTGGCCCGGCTGCGCCCCACCATCGACATCACCTGGTTCGAAGGTGACGCCTGCGAGGTCACGACCCTGCAGCGGGCGGGCCTTGCCGATACCGACGTGGTGGTGGCGGCAACCGGGGACGACGAGGACAACCTGGTGGTGTCGCTCTTGGCCAAGATGGAGTTCGCTGTACCGCGCGTCGTGGCCCGGGTCAACCACCCCAAGAACCAGTGGCTGTTCAACGAGACGTGGGGCGTCGACGTGTCGGTTTCCACCCCCCACCTGCTGACCGCCCTGGTGGAGGAGGCGGTGTCGGTGGGGGCCCTGGTGCGGATCCTGCAACTGGCTCACGGCGAGGCTCGGCTGGTCGAGGTGACACTGGCCGAGGATTCACCGGCCAAGGGGCGGTCGCTGTCGCAGCTCGACCTTCCTCGAGACGCCATCATCGTTGCCGTTGTTCGGGAGAACCGGGTCGTGGTCCCCCACGGCGACACCACGCTGTACTCGGGCGACGAGGTGATCGCGCTGGTTACCGACGAGTCCGAGGGAATCGTCAAGGCGCTTTTGATCGGCAGATAGGTGGGCCGTCTGCGGCTGCCCGCATGAACCGACGCCGACGCCGGTCTTAAGGCCTCTTTGACGCCAGCAGCGCCTCGTATCGCCGGTAGGTGGCGGAATCGAAGGCCACCAGGCGGACGAGCTCCAGGGGGAGCGGCATGGCGGCGAGCGTCGAGTGGACAGCGTCGACAGCGACGGCCGCCGCCGCGTCCGCGGGGTACCCATAGATTCCCGTCGAGATGGCCGGAAAGGCGATGCTGCGGGCACCCAGCTCCGCCGCCACCAGAAGTGACCGCCGGTAGCACGACGCCAGCAGCTCGGCCTCGCCGTGGTGGCCACCCCGCCACCGCGGCCCGACGGCGTGGATGATCCACCGGGCCGGGAGTGCAAACCCCGGCGTTGCTACCGCGTCCCCCGTGGCACAGCTCCCGATGGCCCGGCAGGCGGCCTGAAGCTTGGCCGCTCCGGCGGCCCGGTGGATGGCTCCGTCGACGCCTCCGCCGCCCGCCAGGTGCTGGTTGGCGGCGTTCACGATGGCGTCCACTGTCTGCTGGGTGATGTCGCCCTGCACCGCCTCAATGGTCATTGGCTGCTCCACATAGCAGGTTCGAAAGGAAATTTCAGGGATGCCCCTTGCGCCGTCCCCCCAAACCGCGCCAAGATGACATCGGTGTAGTGACACTGGTGTAGTTACAAAAGTGTGGACTGCGCCTCGGTGCAACAGAGGGAGACCACCGAAATGGATTACCTGTACGAGTTGCTGGAGCGGCCCCCGCCGCCGTGGCAGCGCAACGCCAACTGCATGGGGGTCGACCCGGATCTGTTCTTCCCCGAACGGGGCGCTTCCACGCGAGAGGCCAAGGAGGTGTGCCGGGGCTGTGTCGTCCGGGAGGACTGTTTGGAATATGCCTTGGCCAACGGTGAGAAGTTCGGGATCTGGGGCGGTTTGAGCGAACGGGAACGGCGCCGCATCCGGCGCCGTCGGGCCATGGAGCGCCAAGTCGACGGTGCCTCGGCGTCGTAGCAGTGAGGCCTCAGGGGGTCCGCCGGCAGCGACGCCGTCGGACCGCCCAGCACACCCATTCGCTCTAACTTCCCCCGTCGAGGCCCGCCTGCTCCAGGCGGGCCTCGATCGTTCGTGAGCGGTCAAGGCCGAGTTCCGGCCATCGCCTCGAGGGGATGGCGTCGAGCACTCGAGCAGGCAGCAACCCCACCAGTTCCGCCCGTTCGACGCCGGTTCGGCTGGCAACGGCATCAAAAGCAGCGGCCGGCCCGACCTGTAGGGGATCGATGAGGTTGCAGGACACCTGGACCCCCTCGCCGACAGCCATTCCCAGGGCCCGTACCGCCGGCCCCCGCAGCGAGGCGGCCAGCTGCCGGGCGAACTCGAGGTCGCTTCCCTCCAGCCACAGGTTGTAGGCCACCAGCAGCGGCCGGGCCCCCACCGCGGCGGCGCCGGCGGTGGGATGGGGCAGTGGGGGGCCATAGGACGGCGCCACCGTCTGCCACCCATGGCGGCGGACGTCGGGAAGGGAGGGTCCGTCGGTGCCTCCGTAGAGGAAGCAGGGCAAGGCCAGCTCGGTCCCGGCCCACGCCGCGAAGGCGTTCCGGGTCGCGACTGCTACCCCGGGTTCGCCGTCGCTGACCGGCCACCCCCGGAGGGACACGAACGGCACCACGTCCAGCACCCCGATGCGGGGATGGACCCCCGAGTGCGCCCGGAGATCGAGTGATCCAACCGCCTCGACCGCCAGGGCGCGCACGGCGTCGAGCAGCGCCCCGGCCGGTCCGAGCAGGGTGAACACACTCCGGTTGTGGTCCCTATCTGAATGGGTGTCCAGGAGGAGACCGCGGCACGCGGCCGCCAGCCGTTCGATCACCGCCGCCTGGCGTCCTTCGCTGACATTGGCGACACACTCCACGACCGGCGATGTCATCGCCCGGTCATCCTTCCCTGGTTGTCGTGTCGAACATCAGGCAAACAGCTAGCTTGGAGAGACATGATCGGTGACATTTTCGGCGTGGACGGCATCGTCGTGTTGGTGCTGGTGATCGTCCTGATCTTCGGCTTCAACAAGCTGCCGAAGATGGCCAAGAATCTCGGTGAGGCCAACAAGGAGTTCAAGAAGGCCCAGCGCGAGGCGGAAGAAGAGGCCAAAGCCGAGGAGGTCCGGGCTCGTGTCGCCCAGGAAGAAGCCGCCAAGGCGTCGGCACCGAGCGACAACATCACCATGAGCAAGGCCGAGCTTGACGCCCTCCTCGCCGAGCGAGAGGCCAAAGCCCGCCGGGAGTCTGGCAGCCCAAGCAGCAACTAGGCGTCGCCAGCCCGAGGGCCGCCCGCACACCACTTACGCCTCCAGGCCGGGACGAGCACCAAGGCGGATGCCAGGTCGCCGCCGCCCCGCGCGGTGCCGTCTAGGGAGCAGTAGGCAGAGAAGACGGAGCTACTGGTGCAACGCCGCCGCCGCCGCGCCGCCGCCGAGCGATGCGCCGCCGCTCCCGTTCCGAAGCCCCGCCCCACACTCCGTGCTCGATGCGGTTGTAGAGGGCGTACTCCACGCAAGGTTCCTTCACCGGGCAGTCGGCGCAGATCCGGCGGGCGATCTCGACGCCGACGCCGTCGCTCGGGAAGAACGTCTCGGGCGGCAACTCACGACACTTGCCCTTCTGCATCCATGTCGTGTCCATTTCCCCTCCGCGAACCCAATCGCCTAGGACTGCTGCCCAATCAGGCTTTCCTCGAAGAATCTTGATTCCCCTTCCTGGGCTCTCTTACGGGTGAAATTGGACTCGGGATTGAACGACTGTTCCGGTTTGGTCGGTGTCGGGAGTCGACAAGTTCCATCGTGCCAGTCGAAAGATTCGACGAGCGAATCGGTCACTCGGTTCCCAAGTCGACAAACCGCCCGTCCACCCCGGCCAGCAGACGCATGCTACTGCACCAACAACCAGCAACCAGAAACCAGCTGCCCGCAGGTGCAGGCGGCGGGCGGCAGGCGACCGGCGACCGGCCGATGAGCGTTACGCTGACCCCCCATGTCCGACGGCCGCCAAGACGACGAACAAACGCAGCCACCCCGTGGCAGCGTCCGGGTCCTCTACCTGGGTCCGGTGGCGCCCCACTGGCGGGTTGACAGCGATTTCGGTGACCGCAACCTGATCGAGGACTTCCGCCAGCGGGCCTTGGCCCGGTTGGTGCTGCTGCCGCCGCACGACCCTCAGTTCCGGCGCAACCGGGAACGGGTGGTGCGCGACGCCGAACGCGAGAACCTCCTGCTGGAGTGGGACTTGGGCCTGCCGGAGGAGGAGTTGGCCGAGTAGCGGAGGGGTCTTACACCCCGACGATCAGCGCCAGCCGCAGGTTCGTTCGGGCCCGCCGGCGCGGCCAACGAGGGGCCGGAGCGCGGCCTCGGGAGGCAGGACTACCGTTCAACACCATGGCGACCATCCATACCGGGGACTCCATAGAGGCTGGGGAACTGGCCTCCGCCGCCCGCCTCGGCATCGCGGTGGCCGAACCCGACAGCCCCGCCGCGGCCGCCCTCACGCTGCCGCCGCTGGGGGACAGCGCCGACCAGGCCCGGCGCTATGTGAACCGGGAGTTGTCGACTCTCGACTACTTCAGCCGGGTGCTTGCCATCGCCGAGGACCAGAGCGTGCCTCTGCTGGAGCGGGCCAAGTTCCTGGCCATTTTCCAGGGCCTCCTGGACGAGTTCTTCGAGGTCCGGGTGGCCGGCTTGAAGGACCAGTTGGCCGCCGGCCTGCTCGGCACCGACCCCGCAGGACTCACCCCGGCGGAGCAGCTGAAGGCCATTCGCCTGGATACGGCCGGCCTCGTCGAGCGCCGGGTCCGGGCCTTCGTCGACCAGGTGGTGCCCGAGTTGGACGCCGCCGGCATCCACTTATCGAGCTGGGAAACCCTCGACGATGACGACCAGGCCTACATCGAGGGCGTCTTCGCAAAGCGGATCTTCCCGATCCTGACCCCGCTGGCCGTCGATCCGGGCCACCCGTTCCCCTACATCTCGAACCTGTCGCTCAACCTGGCGGTGATCGTCGTCGACCCCGTGACCCGGGAACGCCGCTTCGCCCGGCTCAAGGTCCCGCCCTTGCTCCCCGGGTTCGTGGTGACCCCCGACGGAGAGCGCTTCGTCCCTCTCGACACCGTGATCGCGGCTCACCTCGGGGCACTTTTCCCGGGGATGTTGATCGAGAGCCAGCACCCGTTCCGTGTGACCCGCAACGCCGACCTGACGCTGCAGGAGGATGAGGCCGAAGACCTGCTGGAGGCGGTCGAGATGGAGTTGCGGCGGAGGCGCTTCGGGCGCACCGTGCGCCTCGAGGTCGACGCCGCCATGACCGAGGAGATCCGCCAACTGCTGTGCCGGGAGCTCGACGTGGCCGACGACGACGTCTACCCCATCAGCGGGCCCCTCGATCTGTCGGGACTGCTGGCGGTGCACGGGCTCGACCGCCCTGACCTGAAGGACGAGCCGTTCTACCCCGAGACGCCGGCCCGGCTGGCCACGCCCAACGATGAGCCGGTCAACGTGTTCAACGCCATCGCCCAGGGCGACATCCTGCTGCACCACCCCTACGACAGCTTCGCCACCAGCGTCGAGGCCTTCATCTTCCAGGCCGCCTGTGACCCCCGTGTGCTCGCCATAAAGCAGACGCTGTACCGCACCTCTGGCGACAGCCCCATCGTGAAGGCCCTCATCCGGGCGGCCGAGCAGGGCAAGCAGGTGGCGGCCCTGGTGGAGTTGAAAGCCCGAGGCGACGAGGCGGCCAACGTCAACTGGGCCCGCAAGCTGGAGGAGGCGGGTGTCCACGTGGTGTACGGCCTGCTCGGCCTGAAGACCCACTCCAAGACCGCTCTGGTGGTGCGCGACGAGCCCGACGGCACCATCCGGCGCTACTGCCACATCGGTACCGGCAACTACAACTCCGCCACTGCTCGGCTCTACGAGGATCTGGGTCTTCTCACAGTCGACCCCGACGTCGGGGCCGACCTCACCGACCTGTTCAACTTCCTGACCGGCTACAGCCGCCGCACCGAGTACCGCCGTATCCTCCTCGCGCCCCTGTCGCTGCGGGCCGCCATGGTCGCCATGGTCGAGGCCGAGGCCGCCCGAGGCCCGGCCGGGCGGCTCATCTGGAAGATGAACAACCTGGTCGATCCGGCCGTCATCGACGCCCTCTACGCCGCCAGCCAGGCCGGGGTCCGCATCACCCTTGTCATCCGTGGGATCTGCTGCCTACGGCCTGGCGTGCCCGGACTGTCGGAGAACATCGAGGTCCGCAGCATCGTGGGCCGCTGGTTGGAACATTCGAGGATCTACTTCTTCGGCGGAGGGGGTGGAAAAGGCGCCGACTGCGGTCCTCGGGCGCCCGAGAGCGTGCACGCGGTCGTCGCCGGAGGACCCGAGAACATGCCGGTTGTCGCCGCAGCCAGAGGTGCCGCCGCCGGTACCAACGGGGCGGAAGCGGTGGTCCTCGACTCGCTGTCCCGGCTGCCTGCGGGCGGTCGCTTCTACATCGGGTCGGCCGACATGATGCCCCGCAACTTGGACCGCCGGGTGGAGTGCATTGTGCCCGTCACCAACGGCGACCTCTGCGAGCGGCTCCGGGAGATCCTGGCGGCGGAGTTGGCCGACGACGCTCTGGCCTGGGTCATGCGAGGCGACGGCACCTGGCAGAAGGCGCCGGTCGTTGCGGGCTTCAACACCCAACGGTACTTCGAGGATGACGCCCTCGAGCGGGCTCGCCGGCGCCGGGAGCCGGACCCGCTCAACCACCTGGGGCGGGGCGTGGCGTGACAAGTAGCGGGGTGGCGGGACATGGGCGGGGCGCCATGACGACCGGCCGCTCAGAGGCGGGCGTGACGGCCGGAGCCAGATGGCCAAGGATCTGAACAACCCGCGGGTCCGGGCGGCCGGCGGGGTGATCTGGCGGGCGTCGGAAAGCCGTCCGGGCACCTTCGACGTGGTGCTCGTCCACCGGCCGGCGTATGACGACTGGAGCCTGCCCAAAGGCAAGGTCGAGCCGGGCGAGGAGGACGAGGACGCCGCCCGCCGGGAGATCGCCGAGGAGACCGGGTTGGTGGTGGCGCTCGGGGCGGAACTGCCGAGCACCGAGTACCGAGACCGCAACGCCCGGCCCAAAGTGGTCCGGTACTGGGCCATGAAGGTCGTGGCGGGCGAGGTGCAGGGCGGGTTCGAGGTGGACCAGGCCCGCTGGCTGCCATTCGACGATGCCCGCCAGCTGCTGTCCTACCAGCGGGACCGGGCTGTCCTCGACGCGCTGCTCGGAGTGCTGGAAGCTGACAAATCCTGACTTCGCCTGATGTTCTCCGTCGTGTTCATTGTTGTTCATCTCTCGTTCACCGCTGATCGTTAGCTTCACGCCGGTATTTGAAAGCTTCAAAGAGTCCGACCGCGCGGGTGGCAGGCAGCCGCGCACGAACGAGAGGTGAAACGTGAAGCGCATGTTTGTAGCCGGCCTGAGCGGGCTGGCCGCACTGACCCTGGTGGCGTGCGGGTCGAGCAGCAAGACGACTTCGAGCACCACAGCCGGCGGCGCCACGACGACGGCGCCAGCCTCGGTGACGGTGACCACGGGCAACCCGACCTCGGCGGTCACCCTCAACGAGGACGGATCCAGCCTCCTGTACCCCTACCTCCAGGAGCTGGTGACGCCGCTGCACACCCAGTTCGCCAACATCACCCTGGCGCCGGCCGCGGGAGGATCCGGCAAGGGCATCAGCGACGCCATCTCGGGCACCGTGCAGATGGGAGGCTCGGACGCCTACTTGAGCAACTCCCAGATCAGCGCCAACCCTGGCCTGCAGAACATCCCGGTGGCAGTGTCGGCCCAAGCCGTCAACTACAACCTGACCGGGATCACCGGCCTGAAGCTGAACGGCAGCGTCCTGGCCCAGATGTACGAGGGCAAGATCACCAAGTGGAACGATCCCGCCGTCGCCATGTTGAACCCTGGTGTCACACTGCCCGCCACCCCCGTGGTTCCGGTGCGCCGGGTCGACTCCTCGGGTGACACCTTCATCTTCACCAGCTTCCTGTCGGCCACCGACCAGACCTGGAGCAACGGCGCGTCCTTCGGGACGACGGTGACGTGGCCCGCGGTTTCCAGCGAGCTGACCGCCAGTGGCAACCCGGGCATGGTGCAGACCTGCCACATGACGGCCGGGTGCGTCGCCTACATCGGGGTCAGCGCCGAGTCGTCGGCAACACAGGCGGGACTAGGCGAGGCCATGCTGCAGAACCAGGCCGGCAACTACGAGCTGCCCACCATGGACACCATCACCGCCGCCGTCACCGCCGGCTCGGGCAACATCCCGTCCAACCTGGCGGCGTCGCTCATCTACCAGAGCGGTGCCACGTCGTACCCGATCGTCAACTTCGAATACATCGTGGTCAAGTCGACGCAGTCCAACAGCGACACCGCCTTGGCGATCCGCACGTTCCTGGCGTGGACGATCTCTTCGAGTGGGGGCAGCGATCCGAGCAAGTTGTCGATGGAGGACTTCGTCGCCCTGCCCTCGTCGGTCGTCCCAAAGGTCAACGCGGCGATCGCCATGATCCAGTGATCGTCCTCATGAGCTAAAAGAGGGGCCCTCTATGACCGTTACCGACGAGCGTCTCGCGCTGCCCCCGCCACCGCCTCATTCGACGCCGGTCAAGGCAGCCAAGCCGCCCCGGCGGCGCAGCGAGTTGACGCGGGGCGACAAGGTGGTGCGGGCCGTCCTCCTTGTCGCTGCCATCATCCCCGCCTTCGCGCTGGCGTTCCTCGCCTACGAGATGCTGCGGGAGGCGTATCCGGCCATCCGGTTCAACGGCTGGCACTTCTTCAACGGGCGGACCTTCACCCTCGGCAACCTTTACTCGGGCACACCCGTGGTCCGCCATGGCTACCAGGCGCCCCATGGAGCCAAGTACGGGATCGGGCCGCTGATCTTCGGGACGGTCATCTCCTCGCTGATCGCGCTGTTGTTCGCGGTACCCATCTCGGTCTTTGGCGCCCTGTTGCTGGTGGAGAAGATGCCGCGCAGGCTGCAGGGTGCTCTCGGGGTCTCGCTGGAGCTGCTCGCCGGCATCCCGAGCGTGATCTTCGGCCTGTGGGGCGTCTACACCTTCGGGCCGCTCCTCTCCCGCACCGTCTACAAGTGGATGGCCAAGCTCGGCATTCCCTGGCTCAAGGGCCCGGCGGGGTCCGGTCAGGGGCTGCTCACCGCCTCGCTGGTGTTGGCGGTGATGATCATCCCGATCATCGCCTCCATCACCCGGGAGCTGATCCGCTCCGTGCCCAAACCGGCCAAGGAGGGCGCGGTGGCGATGGGTCTCACCGGCGTCGAGACGGCCCGGGCGGTCATCTTTCCCTACACCCGCACCGGGATCTTCGCGGCGTCAATCCTGGGGTGGGCTCGGGCCCTGGGCGAGACCATCGCCGTGCTGCTGATCAGTGGCAGCTTCCTGAACGCCTACCCGAAGAGCATCTTCGACCCGTTCTCGTCCCTTGCAGGCACCATCGCCGCCCTCCTCGACGCCGCCTTCACCGACTCCACCGGCATGGCGAAATACGCCCTAGCCGAGGTCGGGCTGGTCCTGCTTTTGATCACGATGGTCACCAACTTCGGCGGCCGATGGCTGACCAGGCGCTTCTCCGACGCCGGCCTGCCCGTCGGTGCGGGGTTCTGACATGGGCCGCAAATGGCGCAACCGGATCTTCTGGTGGCTGTGCGGATTGGCGTTCGCCTGCATCGTGGCGCCCGCGGTGGCGATCATCGTCAGCGTCTTCCACCAGGCCTGGCCGGCGCTCGGGCTGCACCTCTTGACCAAGGGGACCAACGCCAACGGACTGCAGAACGCCATCCTCGGGACGCTCATGCTTCTCGTGGGCGTCCTCATCGTGGCGGGCTCGATCGGGGTCATGGCCGGCATCTACCTGGCCGAATTCGCCGCACCACGTATCGGCGCCCCGCTCCGGTTCTTCTCCGAGGTCCTCGCGGGCATGCCGTCGATTGTCATCGGCTACGTCGGGTACATCGCCCTGGTCGTCGGGTTCCACTGGGGCTACTCGCTGGCGGCGGCGGTGCTGGCGCTGTCGGTGCTGGTGGTGCCGTACATCGTCAAGACCACCGAGGTGGCGCTGCGTGCCGTCCCCAAGGCCTTGCGGGAGGCCTCCGCCGCCCTCGGCGTGTCGCGCACCAAGACCATCTTCCGGGTGCTGATCCCCCCGGCCCTGCCCGGCATCGTGAGCGGCCTGATCGTGGCCCTGGCGATCTCCACCGGGGAGACGGCGCCGCTCTTGTTCACCGCCGGCTTCAGTGACAAGAACCCCGCCTACGGCCTGACGCACCACCAGCTGGGCTACCTGACCGATGTCACCTTCACCGACCTCTCGCTGCCCGGAGCCCAGGCCCACGCCTTGGCGGCCGCGGCGGGCGCGGTCGCGTTGATCATCCTGCTCCTCTTGATCGCCGTCGGCCGCCTTGCTTCGTCGAGGGCCCGGCGGGCAACGGAGCGGATGTCGCTCTAGCGCGGTCCTCTCGTCCTGACCACGCGACATTAAGGCGGTATACCGCCTTAAATGTCGCGTCAAGTCCTGTCGTCCGCGGGCCGACACCTCGCGGACGGCCCCGTTCGGCAGCGGCGGCGTCGGCAAACTGACGTGGTCAGCACCCCGGCCTTCTTCAACCTGACCGCGTTTGCTGATCTCGGTCGCGGCCGACGGACCTACACAACCATTTCGTACCCCAGGTTCACCGAACGCGGCCAGGTTCACCGAATGCGGCCAGGTTCTCGAGGGCGGCCAAGAAGGCTTCCCCCTTGGCACGTCGCAGCTCCGAGCCGTCAACCCGGCGCCGTCGCAGCTCCGAGCCGCCAACTGGGTGCTGTACCGGCGCCAAGCAGTGGACCGGAGCCCTCGGTCTCGGATGGCCGCCCGTCCCCAGGCTCACCGGGTCTCGTCTAGATGTTGTTGGGGAGGAGTTTGATGACGTTCTGGAACAGGAACCACAGGGGCACTGAGGTGATCGGGATGCCCACGAGGAAGGGGATCCATTTCCAGTAGCGGCGGTGCTTGGCCCAGAGGCGCACGGCGACCCATAGCCCGATGCAGATGGCGGCGAAGGCCAGGGTGGGGGGCCAGGCGCTCTTTTGGCCGCTCCCCAGGTTGACCGCCGTCTTGACGACGACGGGGGCCGGGATCGTCGAGGGCGGGGTGACGGGAATCGTCTGTAGTGTCGCCACCACGATCAGGCGAGTGGTGGCCTGGTAGCGGGGATTGCAGGTCGTGAGGGTCAGCAGGTTGGTCGTCGTCGGGTCGATCACCGCCACGTCGGTGGGATCGACGACCTCGCTGTGGTCGACCACGTAGAGGAACGTGCCGGCCTGGGTGGTGATGAAGATCTGGTCGCCTGCCGTCAACTCGTTGAGGTCGTAGAACGGGGCGCCATAGGTGGTGCGGTGGCCGGCGATGGCCACGTTGCCGGCCTCGCCGGGCATCGGAGTGCCGGGGTAGTGGCCCGGGCCCTCGGACAGATCGGAGTCCTCTACCCCCTGGACGACATAGGCATCCAGGCCGATCTTGTGAATCACCATGTGCGCCACGGCGCTGCCCTCGGGTGGGCCGGGAAGGGCTGGGCCGCCGCCGCCGACTGTGGAGTTGTCGCCACCCCCACTGGTCCCGCTGGTGCTGGCCGAGGCGGGCGCGGTGGTCGCTGTGGTGGGGTTGTTGAACTGCCTCTTCAGCTTCGATTGGCTGGCGGCTTCGGCGAAACCGGTGCCCCAAAGCTGGTAGGCCACGAAGAGCAGCACCACCAAGCCGGCGGTGATGAGGTTCCAGCCGACCTCACGGATCGCCTTGCGCACCGGACCAAGGGGCGGCCTCCAGGCGGCGTGGACCCCGCCGCCACCCGCCGGGCCGGCCACCTCTGGCAGGGTCAGCGGGTACTCCTCGTCGCCCCCGCTGCCCGGAGCCACGGCGCCCGAGCCGGCGAACCCGTCGGTTGTCGTGGCCATGCCATGGCAAGTGTACGACACCTCCAGGTTCGCCCAGGGTTCGGGGATGTAAGACTTGCCTGGTGACTGTGCTGCTGATCCGACATGGGCACGCGGGGAGGCGCAAGGAGTGGTCAGGCGACGACAAGCTCCGGCCGCTCTCGGCCAAAGGCCGACGACAGGCCCGGGCCTTGATCGTCCAGCTCGAGCCCTGGGTGCCGTCCCGTGTGCTGTCGAGCCCCTACCGCCGCTGCGTGGACACCGTGCGGCCGCTGGCCGAGGACCTGGGCCTCAAGGTCGAGGAGGTCGACGAACTGGCCGAGGGCGCCAGTATCGCGGCCGTGGAGCTGGTGCGGTCGCTCCACGACAGTCACGTCGCCTTGTGCACCCACGGCGACGTCATCCCCGAGATCCTGGTTACCTTGGCGGACGAGGACCGTCTCGACCTCGGGCCTGCACCCCGGCAGGCGAAGGGGTCGACGTGGGTGTTGCAGTCGTTGTGGGGGCGGTTTCTCGAAGCCACCTACGTGCCGCCCCACAGCTAGCCGAGGTGGCGCGGTGCCGATCGGCGGTCCAGGCGGATCGATCGATCCGGTGCCCGTGGCCGAGAGAGCGGCAACAATGGGCCCGTGCAGATTTCGGCCCGGGTCGATTACGCCGTGCGGGCGCTGGCGGAACTGGCGGCGGCGGGAAGTGGCCCGGTGAAGGGCGAGCGGCTGGCGCAGTCGCAGCAGATCCCTGGCAAGTTCTTGGAGAACATCCTCTCCGAACTCCGCCATGCGGGGCTGTTGACCAGCCAGCGGGGCGCCGAGGGGGGTTACTGGCTGGCCCGCAAGCCGGAGGACATCACCATCGCCAGCATCATCCGGGCGGTGGACGGCCCGCTCGCCAACATCCGCGGGCAGCGGCCGGAGACCGTTGAGTATTCCGGCGCCGCGGCCCACCTCTCGGAGGTGTGGATCGCGGTGCGGGCCAGCCTACGAGCGGTGCTCGAGCACGTGACCCTGGCCGACCTCGTCAGCGGATCGCTTCCGTCGGTCGTGGTCGACCTGGCCCGGGAACCCGAGGCTTGGCAGCCGCACTAGGCCCGAAGCCGGGGAGGGCCGGGGCGGGGACGGCGAGGCCTTTTCCCAAAGGGCTTTAACCGAAGCGGCCCGTTACGTAGTCGTCGGTGCGCCTGTCGCTCGGGTTGGTGAAGATCTTGCTGGTGGCGTCGTACTCGACGAGCACGCCATAGCGGGTCCCACCTTGGTCCACCTCGGCGGTGAGGAAGGCGGTGCGGTCCGACACCCGGCCCGCCTGCTGCATGTTGTGGGTCACGATGACGATCGTGTAGGTGTTCTTGAGCTCGGTCATGAGCTCCTCGATGCGGATGGTGGCAAGCGGGTCGAGGGCCGAGCACGGCTCGTCCATCAGGATGACCGAGGGCTCCACGGCGATGGCGCGGGCAATGCAGAGGCGCTGCTGCTGGCCACCGGAGAGTGAGAAGGCGCTCTCCTTCAGCTTGTCCTTGACCTCGTCCCACAGGGCCGTGCGGCGCAGTGACTGCTCGACGATGTCTGGGAGCTTGGAGCGGTGGACGCCATTCATCTTGGGGGCGAAGGAGACGTTCTCGAAGATGGACTTGGGGAAGGGGTTGGGGCGCTGGAACACCATGCCGATGTGGCGGCGCAGGTCCATGACGTCCACCTTGGGGCCGTACAGGTCGCTGCCGCTGAAGTCGATGCGGCCGGCCACGGAGGCGCCGGGGGTGAGATCGTTCATTCGGTTCAAGCAGCGCAGGAGGGTGGTTTTGCCGCACCCCGACGGTCCGATAAGAGCAGTGATCTCCTGGGGCCAGATGTCCATGGAGATGTGTCGCACCGCCTCGTAGCTGCCGTAGGAGACGGTGACATCTTTGAGGGAGAACACCGGCTGGCCAGTCGGCTGGGGACCGTCGATCGGTGCCGCCATCGCCACTTCGGGCTTACGGCTCAAGCTGGTAGCTACGACCGGGACCTCCAAGGTGGTGGTGGTGGTGGTTGTGGTGGCGTCGTCGGGCATGTCAGTTCCTCGGGCAGCTGCTGTCGTCGGCCACTGGGAAGACATCATTCCGTGGCCGGAGCCCGGAAACAACCGCATCCAGCTAACAATCAACCGATTTCTCGGTGCCGCTTCCGATGTTTCCGGTCCGTTCACCCGTTGTTCACCTCGATCCTGCTCGGTTGTCACCGAGGGTCCCTAGGGTTCATCGCGGTTAGATGTTTCCAGCCGCGTCAGATCAGCCCGGATAGCATGAAGGACAGCTCAGGACCGCTGCGAGAGCCTCCTATCAGGCTCTTCTACCCATGACAACGTCGTTGATGATCACCCAGTCGCTGATCCTGGTGAGCCGTGTGCGCCCTTGCTCCCGGCGTGGCCGGCTTGACGGACGGTGGGACTGAAATGCGGCTGTCCGCAGTCCGACGGATCGCTGACGCGCTGGGGAGGTTGGAGGCTGCCATTGGCGCAGGTCCCGGTGCCGGGTCTGGGTCGGCTGCCGGGTCCGGGTCGGGGTCTGGGTCGGCTGCCGGGTCCGGGTCGGGGTCGGCGTCTGCGTCGGGGTCGGCGTCGGGGTCGGGAGACGGCTCCGTGGGGGCCGTGGTGGCGGAGACGGATCGTGGGGACCCTGGCGTGACCTCACCGCCACCGGAGCCAGGCGAGCTGGCGAAGGGTGCTTTTTTTGGGCCGGGTGAGGTGGGGCGGCGCGACGGGGCACCTGGAGGCGCCGGTGGCGTCCGCTCTGGTGCGAGAGGGGCAGTCGGTCGGTCGGTCATCGGCGAATCGCCTCTCCGGGCGGGGACGAGGACGGCTGTAATGCTCGGCTCGGCCCTCACTGGCAACCGACCTGGGCGTGCAGGGACCGATGCCGCGGGGGCAGTGGCGAGGGCGTCGGCACCTGCGGGACCTCCTGCGGGGGTCGCCACTGGCGTCGACGCGCTGCTGCAACGCGTCGAGGCGACGGTGGCCCGGGCCACGGCCCGGCTGGCCGACGCCGAGGCATCAACCGGCCGGCTGCTGGCCGTATTGGCGCACGTGCCCGAGGGCGTGGTTATCGCCGACGAGCATGGCACCATCGTGTATCGCAACCCGCAGGCGGCGGCCTTCGTGGGTGCTCGCCACGGGGAAGCGCTGGCCGAGCGGGCGCTGAGCGAGTTGCTCACTGCGGCACTACTGGGCCGTCGCAGCATGGAGAACCTGGAGTTGTTCTCGCCCTCCCGACGCACCCTTACAATCCGGGCCCAGCCGCTGGTCGACTCCGGGCCGTCCATCGGCGCGGTGGCGATCATCGAGGATGTGTCCGAGCGCCGGCGACTGGAGGCGGTACGGCGAGACTTCGTGGCCAACATCAGCCACGAGCTGAAGACGCCGGTCGGGGCGCTCAGCCTGGTGGCCGAGACCCTCGAAGGCGAGGACGACCCCGCCGTGGTGGCCCGCCTGTCGCACCGGATGCGCACCGAGGCCGAGCGGCTGGGGCGCATCATCGAAGACCTGCTGGATCTGTCGCGGATCGAGGCCGAGGAGTCCCCCAGCCGTGACCCGGTGCCGGCGTACCTGGTGGTCGGCCAGGCCATCGATCGTTCCCGGCCCGGGGCAGAACACCGCCAGATCAAGCTTGAGGTGGCCGAACCGCCGCGCCACCTCCTCATTCGCGGGGACCGCCGGCAGCTGGTGGCGGCCCTGCACAACCTGGTCGACAACGCGGTCAACTATTCCGAGAGCGGCTCTGCGGTCCAGGTGAGCGTTGGCTATGACCAGGAATGGATCGAGCTCATCGTCGCCGACCACGGCATCGGCATCCCGTCGAAAGACCTCGAACGGATCTTCGAGCGGTTCTACCGCGTCGACCGGGCTCGTTCCCGCGACACCGGGGGCACGGGCCTCGGCCTGGCCATCGTGCGCCACGTCGCCGGCAACCACGGTGGAGTGGTGTCGGTTGACTCCCGTGAGGGCGAGGGCTCGACCTTCCGGTTACGGCTGCCCAACGGGACCCACACGGCTGCACCAGCGGAGGAGGCAGGCAGTGGCTGATCCGCCCACCGTGTTGGTGGTCGAAGACGAGGAGTCGTTCGTCGAGGCCTTGGTCATTGGTCTGAAGCGGGAGGGCTTCCTGGTCAAAGTGGCACGCGACGGCACGGAGGCGATCGACATGTTCGACGCCGTCCGGCCCGACCTGGTGCTGCTCGACGTCATGCTGCCCAAGCTGTCGGGGATCGACGTGTGCCGGGAACTGCGATCGCGTTCCCGGGTGCCCATCATCATGGTGACCGCCAAGGGTGGCGAGATCGACACCGTGGTGGGCCTCGAGGTGGGCGCCGACGACTACGTCACCAAGCCCTACCGGCTGCGGGAGCTCGTGGCTCGCATGCGGGCGGTGCTCCGGCGCTCGCCCAACCAGGAGGAGACGCCGGCTGGTGCCGAGGTCCTCGAGGTGGGCGATGTTCGCCTGGACCCGGAGCGCCACGAGGTCTACGTCCATAACCGCTACGTGTCGCTGCCCCTGAAGGAGTTCGAGCTGCTGGAGTTGCTGCTCACCAATGCCGGGCGGGTGCTCACACGAGAGACCCTGATCGACCGGGTCTGGGGCCCGCACTACGTGGGGGACACCAAGACGCTCGACGTCCACGTGAAGCGCTTGCGCAGCAAGGTCGAGGACGACCCGTCCATTCCGCGACGCATTACGACCATCCGGGGGCTCGGGTACAAGTTCGAGGCTTCGAGGGTCTGACTCCGGCGGGTCTCCTTCATCCCGGGCTTGATTCGAAGCGCAGTTGACAAGTAACGGCGTTAACTTTCGCTCGATAGGCCGAATCGGTCCCGGAACTTGGTACGGCCGGCCTTGCGGCCATCAGTAGGCAAGATGTCGTCGTCGCCCACCTGCCATTGGCCGGGGACCTTCCGTCCCTGCACGGCCTTGCCGCCGATGAGGACCCCGTCGCCGTAGCGGTTGACCGGGTTGACCGGGTTGACTG
>JBOGGN010000220.1:0-8430 GCA_050744165.1 Acidimicrobiales bacterium
GCCGGAGCCGTAGGACCAGATCTCGCGGCTCTCGGGGAACTGGACGATGTATTTGTTGTCGTTGCAGGGCCATGGAACGTCGGCCTGGCCGGGCTCCAGCGGGGCGCCGACCGAATGCAGGCAGGGGACGAACTCACCGGTGGCACCGAGGACGTCGAGGGCGGCCTGGCCCATGCGGGTCATGATCCGCATGCTGACCGCCACGTAGGGCGAGTCCGAGAGCTCGACACCGATGTGGGCGATGGGCGACCCGAGCGGCCCCATGGAGAAGGGGACCACGTACATCGTGCGCCCTTTCATCGACCCGGTGAACAGCTCCTTCAAGGTGGCCCGCATCTCGGCGGGGTCTCGCCAGTTGTTGGTCGGCCCGGCGTCGGCGGCCTTTTCCGAGCAGATGAATGTCCGGTCCTCTACCCGGGCCACGTCGGCCGGGTCGGAAGTGGCCCAGTAGCTGTTGGGCCGCTTGGCGTCGTTCAGGCGTGTGAACGTCCCGCCGTCGACCAGCAGCTGGCACAGCCGGTCGTATTCCTCGGCCGATCCGTCGCACCACTCGACGCGATCGGGCGTGGTCAGCGTCGCCAACTCGTCGACCCAGTGGATGAGGCGGCTATTCCCGGTCGGAACTCGGTCGCTCTTCATGTTCCACTCCTTTGGCGCGCCGAATCGCCTTTGTCACACCGGAGAAGGCGGCTCCGGCGGGGCCTTCATGTCGACCTCGGAACCGAGCCGCAAGCGGGTGGCGTCGCCCTGGTCGTCCAGGTCGAAGACCACCCGCTGGCCCTGCCGCACCATTCGGAACACCGACCCCTTGAGGGCGTTGACCGCCAACTCATACTCCGAGAAGTCGGTGTCTCGAACCACGACGCCAACGCCGGTCGCCGGGTCGTACGACTTGATCACGCCTTGCATTGGTGGGGCGGTCCTCCCGTGGCGATGCTGCCTACTCTCCCCAAGTATGGACGCTACCGGAGCCGCCCGATGAGCGGCGAGTTCGCGGCCCTGGTTGCTCTCGCGGCCACCCTGCCCCAGCCCCCCCCGCCGGAGGTCGGCATTGGGGACGACGCCGCCGTGCTGCGGGCCCCCGAAGGCGGCTGGACCCTGTGGGCGGCCGACAGCGTGGTGGCCGGCGTTCACGCTGACCTCGGCCTCACCGGCCTCGACGATTTCGGCTGGAAGGCGGTGGCGGTCAACGTCAGCGACATTGCCGCCATGGGGGGTATCCCGAGCCACCTCCTCGTGACCGTCGCCGGCCCGCCGGACACGGACCTCGACCTTCTCTACCGGGGTATCGCGGCGGCAGCCGCCGAGTGGGGCTGCATCGTGGTCGGCGGCGACTTGGCGAACGCCGCCTGCCTGGTCGTCACTGTCGCCATCCTCGGGTGGCTGCCCGGCCCCCCGATCCTGCGCTCGGGCGCCCGCCCCGGCGACGGCATCTGGGTGACGGGCCCGCTGGGTCTGTCCGCCGCCGGCCTGCGCATCATGAAAGGGATGGAAAAGGGCGCGGACGGACCCCGCCCGTCGGTGGCCGCAGGGCTGGCGGTCGAACGCCACCGGCGGCCCCGCCCGTCGGTGGCCGCAGGGCTGGCCGCTCGCGCCGCCGGGGCGACGGCGATGATCGACGTGTCCGACGGGCTGGCCGCCGACGTTGGGCACCTGGCCGACGCGTCCGGGGTGGGGCTCGAGCTCGAGCACATCCCGGTGGGAGAGGGGGCCACCGAGGACGAGGCGCTTGCCGGCGGCGAGGACTATGTGCTGGCGTTCACCGCGCCTGACGGCGCCCCCATGGAGACGGCCTTTGCGGGATTGGCCACCCCCATACGAATCGGGACGTGTCTGACGTCGGACGGCGGGAGGCGGGTTGCGGGGAGGCCTTTTCCCACCGTTTCGGGCTGGGAACACCGGTGGCGCTGAGCCGTCCCGTTGCGCTCACCGTCGCCGGCAGCGATTCCGGTGGCGGGGCCGGCGTGGTGGCCGACCTCAAGGTCTTCGAGGCGTTGGGGGTATGGGGCGCCGTCGCCGTCACCGCCGTCACCGCACAGAACAGCGTCGGCGTGGGCGCCATCCACCTTGTGCCGCCCGATGTCGTGCGAGCCCAGATCGAAGCTGTTGCGGGCGACCTCGGGGTCGGGGCGGCCAAGACTGGGATGCTCGGCTCCTCCGAGGGCGTGCGGGCCGTGGCCGACGCGTTGCGGGGTGCGGGGATCGCCAAGGTGGTCGTCGACCCGGTTCTCTGGGCCAGCCACGGGGCGGCGCTGTTGGCCGGCGGAGGGGTGGAGGCGCTGGTCGAGGACCTGTTGCCGCTCGCCACGGTCCTGACCCCCAACCTGGCCGAGGCGTCGGCCCTGCTCGGACGGGCGATCCGGGACCGGGATGTCATGGTGATTGCCGCCGAGGCGCTGCGTGGCCTTGGGCCCGAGGTGGTGATGATCAAAGGCGGCCACTTGGACGACAGTGCCGGCGCGCCTGACCTGCTGTTCGGGCCCGACGGCGCCGAGTGGCTGGAGGCACCGCGTGTGGCGACCACCCACACCCACGGGACCGGCTGCGTCCTGTCGGCTGCGATCGCTGCCTATCTGGCTCGGGGGGCGGGCCCCCTCGAGGCGTGCCGGGCGGCCAAGGCGTTCGTTTCCGCCGCCATCCGGGCGGGCGGGCCACGGGGAGCGGGCGTGGGCCCCGTCGATCCCGGGAGCGGCCCGAGGTAAGGGGCTCGACAGGGCATAACTTAACGCGGCTAATACAAGTGCAGGGCGTCATAGCGCCCTGCACTTGTGTTAGGGGTGTTCAGTTAGCTCCGCGCTTGCCAAGGGCGGCCCCCTCCCGCACCTGCCCCGCATGCGGTCAGGCGTCGGGGGTCAGGCGTCGGGGGTCAGGCGGCGCAGCTGGTCGAGGCAGTCGGTGCGGTCGAAATCGGCGAGGAAGTTGGCCAACTCGTCGTCGCCGAGGGGCTGGGCCAGCGGTACCACCCGCCGGACCCCGGCGGCGCGCAGGATGTGCACGATCCCGGAGGGGATGTCGTGGCTCACCTGCTCACGGCAGCGGGGACAGGCGAAGGTGAGGCGGGGCTCACCCCACTGCTCGTCCAAGCCGAGATCACCGGTGGTAAGCACCACGTCACCGCAGCCAGGGCAGGAGGCCCGGACAAGGGGTTGGCTCATGGCTTGTAGTTCGGCTCCCCAGAGGGCGGGGTGTAGCAGGTTTCTGAGCCGATTTCTAACTGTTCGTAAAGCTGGGCATGCCAAATGTCTAAAGGGTCGATAACCGGACGCCGAACCTTCAGCCAAAGGAGGTGGCAGGCCGATGGCAGAACCGGTTCGGTCGACCCTGTATCAGGTGGATCTCGAAGCTCTGACACACCATTTGACCCGCCTGGACCAAGGCGCTGCACTGGCACTGGTCGAGGAGGCCCGCGCCGGAGGCGCTTCGGTTGACGCCGTCGTCACCGGTTTGCTGGCACCGGCGTTGGTAGAGATCGGCCGTCGGTGGGCGGTGGGTGAAGTGGGCGCCGCCGAGGCCTTGGCGGCCTCTGCCATCGCTCGCCAGGCTCTGCCGCGAACCCCGGCGCCGCACATTTCCGAACCGCAGGAGCACAGCGTGGCGGTGTGCTGCCCGCCGGGCGAGCACCACGAGATCCCCGCCGAGATGGTCACCGAACTGCTGCGGGCGGAGGGGTCCGCGGCCCAGCACATCGGTGCCGGCATCAGCCCTCGCCACCTGCCCGGTTACCTGAGCCGCCAGCGGCCGGCGGCGTTGTTGATCTCCTGCACCACCCCCTGTGGCCTGCCCGGCGCCGCCCGCTCGATCGAGGTGGCTCACGCCTACGGCGTGCCGGTCATCGTCGGCGGGGCCGCTTTCGGCCATGACGCCCTGCTGGCGCTGCGCCTCGGCGCCGCCGCGTGGGCGCCCACGGCCCGCCAGGTGGCCGGGATCATCGAATCGTGGCGGAGCCGGCCGGTGGCACTGCCCACCGCCAGGCCGCTCACCGAGGAGTACCTCATGTTCGAGGCCGGCCTGACCGAGCTCCGGGTGGGCGTGGTCGCCACCTTGCGGCGCATCTCGGACGACAGCGGCACCGGCGGTAGCGGCAGCGTGGCCGATACCCAGGACCGACTCGACCTCATGATGCGTCACCTTGGGGCGGCGCTTTTGGTCGACGACGGTCGCCTGTTCCTCGACTTCCTGTCGTGGCGATCGGAGTACTACCGCCACCGTGACGTTGGGCCCGAGCGGCTCGCCAACGCCCTGGCCGCGGTGTCGGCCGCTCTCCCGGCGGAGTTCGGCCGGGCTCGCAAGTTCGTGGAGGAGGGGCGCCAGCACGTGGCCTGGATGGCCCGGGCAGGCGAGGGCAGCGCGGCCGGCGCCGGCGCCGGCACCGGTGCCGTGAGCGGCGTCCAGGCCGAGCGGCCCCACCTGTCGGCGGTCGAAGGAGCGGCGCCGGGTGCTGGCTCGGCCACCGTCCGCTCGCTGGTCAGCGCCTCGAGCACACGCGTGGCGGCAGCAGGTGCCGCCGGGCGGGCCGCGGGTGCCGGCGACCAGCGGGGACGGGTGTTCGCCGACCTGCTGTACGTGGCCGCCACGAGCTGCCACGCCCCCATCGCCCTCATCTCGGTGGCCCAGGGCGAAGGCCGCTGGAGCACGCTCGGCCACGGCGTGGAGCGCCGCGACCTTCTGTCCGACGACCGGTTGTTCACCTACATCGCCCGCAACTCCGACGCCGTCGAGATCACCAACCTGGCGGCCCACCCCCAGCTTTCTTTGGGTCCCCTGGCCCGGGGTCCGCTCGGGATCCGATTCGTGTACGGCACGGCGCTGCGCAGCCGCCAGGGGAGTGTTCTCGGCGTGCTGTGCGTGCTCGATCGTCGACCGCGGGAGCTGTCTCCGCGGGAACGCCAGGCGCTGGCCGCGGTGGCCCGCCAGGTCGCCGGGCAGCTCGCCATGTGGCGGCGGGCAACCGGCGGCGGCTCCCCTGTCGGCGCGATCGCCGGTGCACCGATGGGCGCGAGCGCGCCGCCCGTCGACGTCACCGGTGCTGCGAGCCGCCTGGCGGTGCCGGCGGAAGCGGGCGACGCCGTCGGCGCAGGTGGTGACGGGCCAACCCGCTACCTGCTGCGGCTCGAGCGTGACAGCGGCGAGGAACTCCTGCGCAGCCACGAGGTGGCGGTGTTGTTCGACGTCACCGACCGCACCGTCATCAACTGGGCGGCCGCGGGCAAGCTCCCCTCCATCCGAACCGCCGGCGGGCACCTGCGGTTCCGCGGCGAGGACGTGCTCTCGCTGTTGGCGGGGCGGCCCGCCGAGGGGCGCAGCGCCTACGGCGCCTGATCGGCACCGGGCCCGAGGTGGGCCCGGACCCCGGGCTCCGCGGGAGTCAGCGAACGGCCTTGGTGACCTTGCCCGCCCGGATGCACGAGGTGCACACGTGCACCCGCCGCGTCGTCCCGTCGACGACAACCCGGATCCGCTGGATGTTGGGATTCCACCGGCGCTTGGTGCGCCGGTGAGAGTGGCTGACGCTCATACCCCACGAGGGATGCTTCCCGCACACCTCACACACTGCTGCCATGGAAAGACACCTCGTTCGTTCGGAAAACCGATCTGAGAGGTTACCATCGCCGCCGGTATGGGGACGCTGGAGCGCCTCGGGGCCGACGATCTGGCGTCGGTCGTGGTCGCCTACCGGGACGTCTTGCGCCGCCACCAGAAGGCGATCAACCGTTGAACGTCTATCCGGTACCTGACGGCGATACCGGCACCAACATGGCCTTGACCCTGGAGTCGGTCGTCGCGGAGCTGCCCGACCCTTCCCAGTCCGACCTGGCGGCGGTGTGTGCCGCCGTCAGCCACGGCTCGCTGATGGGAGCCCGTGGCAACTCGGGCGTCATCCTGTCGCAGATCCTGCGAGGGATTGCCGAGGCGTTTCGGGACACCGCTTCGGGCGGTCAAGACGCGGGCGAGGACGAGGGCGCTGTCGGGGATGCGGGCGGTGTCGGGGATGCGGCCGAGGGCGGGGGCGCGGGCGGAGGCGGGGGAGCCACGGTTGCCGACGCCTTGGCCCGGGCGTGCGCCGGTGCCTACCAGGCGGTGCAGCGGCCGGTCGAGGGGACCATCCTGTCGGTCGTCAAGGCGGCCTCGGCGGCCGCAACCGCCAGCCGGGGCGCGTCGCTGATCGAGGTGCTCGACGCCGCCCGGGCGGCCGCGGCTGACGCCCTGGCGGCCACCCCCGACCAGCTGCCGGTGCTGAAGGCGGCCGGGGTGGTCGACGCCGGCGGCGCCGGGTTCTTGCTCTTGCTCGACGCATTCCTCTACCGATGCGCCGAACGGCCTCTGCCCGAGCCCGACGCTGAAGTGGACGTCGGTTCGGGGACCGCCGTCGGTACTGTCGGCACCGTCGGGGCCGTAGTCGGCAGACCCCGCAGGCCGGAGGCGCCCGCCGGGGCCAGCCACGACGCAGTCGACCTGCGCTACGAGGTCATGTACTTCCTTGACGCGCCCGACGCCGCGGTCGGCGCCTTCCGGCAGGCGTGGGCCGGCATCGGGGATTCCATCGTGGTGGTCGGCGGGGACGGAATGTACAACTGTCACATCCACACCAACGACATCGGCGCCGCACTCGAGGCGGCGCTGGACGCCGGCCGGCCTCGGGACATCCGGGTTACCGACCTGTTCGAGCAGGTAGAGGAGGAGCAGTGGGTCCGCCAGGCCGCGGCGGGCGGCCAGCCAGCGGCGGCCAGGCAGCCGCCCCGAGAGCTGGCAGGCCGGCAGCCGCCCCGAGAGCTGGCGGGTTGCGCCGTGGTGGCGGTGACGACTGGTGACGGCGTGCGGGCGCTGTTCGCCTCCCTCGGAGTGCAGCAGTTCGTACCCGGCGGCCAAACCATGAACCCGTCCACTGCCGAGCTGCTGGCTGCCATCGACGCCGCTCCCGGCCAGGAGGTCGTCATCTTGCCCAACAACAAGAACATCATCCCGGTGGCCGAGCAGGCCGCCCGGGTGGCGGCCAAACCGGCGTCGGTGGTGCCCACCCGGGGCGTCACCGAGGGGTTGGCGGCGCTGATGGAGTACGACCCGGAGGCGACTGCGGAGGCCAACGCCATCGCCATGAGGAAGGCCGCGGCCCGGGTGGTGTCGGGCGAGGTCACGGTGGCCGTGCGCAGCGCCACTAGCGACGCCGGGCCGATCAACGCGGGCGACTTCCTCGGGCTGTCCGGCGGGACGATTGCAGTGGTGGCGCCCACCGTCGTCGAGGCCACCGAGGCTCTGCTGGCGAAGTTGCTCGATGGCCGGCACGAGATCGTCACCCTGATCGAAGGCGACGCCGCCACCAAGGCCGAAACCACCGCGATCGCCGACTGGCTCGGCGGCGCCCGTCCGGATCTCGCCGTCGAAGTCCACTCGGGCGGCCAGCCGCTGTACCCCTACCTCCTGTCGATCGAGTGACCGGCAAGACCCTCGTCTCCCTCGACCGGGTCGCCGTCGGGCGCATCGCCGGGGTGGGGGACAAAAAGCGCGACTCGCTCGCCGATGCCGGCATCAACACCGTGCTCGACCTGCTGACGCACTACCCCCGCCGGTACCTCGACCGCACCGCCCAGGCACCCATCGGCGAGCTGCAGGACGGGCACGAGGCGACCGTGGTGGCCCGGGTGCGGCGGGTCCGTGCCCGGCGGACCCGCAACGGGCGCAGCCTGGTCGACATCGACCTGTTCGACGGGTCGAGCTACCTGCACTGCAGCTTCTTCAATCAGCCCTGGCGGGCCAAACAGCTGGCCGAGGGCACCGACGTGGTGGTGTTCGGAAAGGTGGAGCGCTACCAGGGCCGGCGCCAGATGGTGAACCCGGTGGTCGACCTGGTGGGCGATCGCACCGGGCGCATCGTCCCCGTTTATCCCCAGTCGGAGAAGGCCGGGGTCATGACCTGGGAGTTGGCCTCCTTTGTCGACGACGCCCTGGATCGGCTCGATAAGCAGGGGGGCCTCGTCGACCCGCTCCCACGGACGTGGGTCGACCGCCTGGACCTGGTTGACCGGACCTGGGCCATGCACCAGATCCACAACCCCGAGTCGTTCCCGGCCAAGGAAGCGGCTCGCAAACGGCTGGCGTTCGACGAGCTGTTCCGGTTGCAGATGATCCTGGTGATGCGCAAACGCGCCGTCGAGCGCCGGGCGGCAGGCATCCGCCACCAGGTCGGCGGGGGTCTGGTGGAGCGATTCCTCGACGGCCTGCCGTTCCCCCTCACGGCGGCCCAGCGCCGCGCCATCGTGGAGGTCCAGGCCGACCTCGGTGGCCCCCACCCCATGCACCGGCTGCTTCAGGGCGACGTCGGGGCGGGCAAGACGGTGGTTGCCGTCGCCGCCCTCCTCACTGCTGTGGAGGGCGGCTACCAGGGGGCACTGATGGCGCCGACCGAGGTGCTGGCCGAACAGCACCACCTCGGGG
>JBOGGN010000221.1:0-7554 GCA_050744165.1 Acidimicrobiales bacterium
GGGGGTGGCGTGGATGGCCCTCATCGACAAGGCAAAACGCTAGGCGCCCGCTCTGGTTCGAGGCGGGGCGGTTTTCAGCTGGTGGTGCTCACCTGTGAAAGCATCATGTCCAGCTCGCGAAGAGCCGATGCCAGCTGGCGGGCCATGGCGGCGGTTATGGCCTCGGCGCCATTGAGGGAGTGGCCGCGGGCCATGGTCTCGAGGCGGTTGCAGTTGTCGTAGAGGCCCCGGGCGCCGAGGTTGGCGGCGCCCGATTTGAGGGTGTGCACGGCCGTTTCCACCGTCTTGGCATCACCGGCACTCACGGCCGCCGATGCCGCCCCGAGGAGGCGGCTGGCCTCGGTGCGGAAGATCCCGACCAGCATCAGCAGGGCATCGCTCCCGAATTCCTCTTGGATGGACCGGGCCAGGGACGGGTCGAAGTCGTGGTCGGCGGTCGGTCTTGTGGCGGTTGGCGTGGTCGGCGGTGTGGCCGGCACCGGCCCGGCCGGCGGGGGGAGGCGCGACTCTCCGGCGCTGCCAGTGCCCGATCCGTCCCGGACCCCGGCCTGGGCCGCGGCGGCCGCGGTCAGCGCATCCGCCAAACGGGCCCGGTCGATGGGCTTGGTCACGTAGTCGTCCATCCCCGCATTGAGGCACGCGTCCTCGTCCCCGGGGAAGGCGTGGGCGGTGAGGGCGACGATGTGCGGCTGGTGCACCCCATCCCCCAGGGCCCGGATGGCGCGGGTGGCGCTCAGGCCGTCGGTGCCCGGCATGGCGATGTCCATCAGGACGACGTCATACGTCTTGGCCTGGACGGCGGCGATGGCTTCGTCTCCATTGGAGACCAGGTCGGCTTGGTGGCCCATCGCGCGGAGGAGCAGCAGGGCGACCTGCTGGTTCATCTGGTTGTCCTCGGCGACCAGGATTCGCAGGCGCGCCGCCGAGCCCGGTGCCGCGGGCGCCGCAGGGGGAGCCGAGACCACGGGTGGCGCGGCAGTCGCAGCCCGAGCTGGAGCCGGAGCTGGAGCCGGAGGAGTGGGTCCGGCGACCGGCGCCGAGGTGCTGGCGTCGGGCCGGCCAGTGCCGAGCGTGGCCGCCTTGACCCGAGTTCCCGCCGCCACCAGTGTCCGACCCTGAGCGGGGGCCACCCAGGTGAAGGCCACGGTGGAGCCCGGCCCTCCCGAGGCCTCGACCCAGATCCGCCCGCCGAGGAGATCGCACAGGCGCTTGCAGATGGCGAGCCCGAGCCCGGTGCCGCCGAACTCTCGGGAGATCCCCGTGTCCGCCTGCCGAAACTCGTCGAACAGCGTCAGTGCGTCCTCCGGGCGGATCCCCATCCCCGTGTCCACCACGGCGCACTCGATCTCCCAGCGCCCGTCCTCGAGCGGGCGGCCCCCGACCCGCACCTCGACAAACCCCCTGGCCGTGAACTTGACCGCGTTGCCGAGCAGGTTGACCAGCACCTGGCGCACGCGGCCCCTGTCGGCGACCAGCCACTCGGGCACCGGCCGGCTGACGGTGAGGCGCAGCTCCAGGCCTTTTTCGGCGGCGTGGGGGGCGACGATCTCCAGGGTGTGGTCGAGCCAGTCCAGCAGGTCGAAGGCGTCGCCCTCCAGCTCCACCTGCCCCGCGCGAAGGCGGCTCATATCGAGCACGTCGTTGATCAGCGCCAGCAGGTGGTCCGACGACAGCCCCAGCTGGCGCACCATGTCCTGTTGGCCGGCGGTCAGCGTCTCGTCGGCCAGCAACCCGGCCAACACGATGATCGAGTTGAGCGGGGTCCGCAGCTCGTGGCTCATGGTGGTGAGAAACGTCGAACGGGCCTCGGCTGCAGCCTCAGCCTCGTCGCGGGCGGCCCGCAGCTCCCGGTTGAGCTGGCGCAGGCGGACGTTGTGGCTGGCGAAAGCTTCGGCCCGCTGCTGAGCGGAGTCCGCCTTGGCCCGCTCGACGGCGGCGATGACCTCCTGGGCCCGCTTGGCCATGGTGATGTCGAACGCCACCCCTTGGAAATAGGCGGGCCGGCCCCGCTCGTCGCGGATTAACCGGGCCTCGCCGAGGATCCAGACCTCCTCGCCGTCCCGGGAGAAAAACCGCACCTCGGCCTGGAACGGCGAGCCCGTCTGCATCCCCTTGGTGAACGCGTCGATCACCGTGTCGTGGTCATCAGGGTGCAGCTGCGAGTACCACAAGAGCGGGTTTGTCAGCCACTCCTGTTGGGTGAAGCCGAGCAGCGCTTCGATGTGGGGGCTTACGTAGACCTCGTTCTCCTCGTCGCCGAGGGCGGCGTAGAAGACCACCGCCGGCAGCTGCTCCACCAGCGAGCGGAACCGGGCCTCGGACTGGCGGATCTGGGCTTCCAGCAGCTCCCGGGGGTCGACCGCCCGGCGCGTGGCGGCCATGCCGGCCATGGCGGCGGTCGCCGCCGCTCGGGATCGCTCCGGCCACAGCAGCCGGGCCGGGTCGCCCATAGCGGCGCCACCGGGGAAGATGGCCTCGGCGAGGCGGGTCAGCACCGCGGCCGCGTCGTCACCGAGGACCGCCAGGTCCTCAAGTTGCTGCTCGAGAGCGGCGACGTCGAGGAGGCTCAGAGCACCATCGCCACCGCCGTCGCCGAGGATGGGCAACTACCCCCCCAAGTACGGCACGTGATCCACCCGCCGGTACCGCTGCCCCGCGGTGCCGGTGTACATGTGCACCCCGCACGGCAAGCAGGGGTCGAAGCTGCGCACCACCCGCATGACGTCGATCCCCTTGAAATCGTCCTCAGCGGATTCCTCGAAGATCGGCGTCCCCTCGACCGCGTCCTCACACGGCCCAGGGGTGCCGAACGAATCGCGCGGCGAGGTGTTCCAGCTGGTGGGCGGGTATGGGTGGTAATTGGCGAGTTTCCCGTCGCGAATGACGAAATGGTGAGAAAGGCCTCCCCTGACCGCCTCGTGAAATCCGCAGGCAATGGCCTCGTCGGGGACCGTGAACGGGGTCCAGGTATCCAGCCGCCCGGCATCGACTTGCAGCTGCGCCTGCTCCAGGAAGTGAAAGGCCATGGCCGCGGCATAGGCCTGAAAATAGGTGCGGGCCCGGTCCCGCTCCAACGCGTTAGCCCATTGCGGAATGCGCCATTCGAACTCGGTGTCGGGAAAGTGGGCGCTGCGGGGAAGGGAGATCCGCACCGACGACCCCGTGGCCCGCACATAGGGCGTGTCCACCAGGCTGGCCAGGGCGGTGACCCACAACCGGGCCAGTGGGCCGCCGCCGGTGTCGAGCGCCATGTGCTCGCCGGTGGCTGGGTGGCGCCACCGCGGCGACATGACCCAGGTATAGCGGTCGTCGAAGTCGCGCTTGGCAGGCCGGGGAAGGGTGGTCTGGTTCCACGGATGGCGCTGGTCGATCGGGTTGCCCAGCGGGTCGTGGGTGACGAAGGTCTCCCCATCGGCCCAGTCGTCATAGAACGAGCTTCCGAGCAGGATGCGCATGCCGAGGTTGATCTCGACCAGATCGGTGGTCACGAGTTCCCCGTCGACGACCACTCCCGGGGTCACGAACATGCGCCGGCCCCATTCCCCCATCCGGGCGTAGGAGAAGTCGCACCACTCCGGGTCCTGGAACGACCCCCACGAGAACAGCTGCACCCGCCGTCGCCCCACCTCCTCGTAGCCGGGCAGCGCCTCGTACACGAAATCGAACAGGTCGTCGTGGAGCGGCACGATTCGCTTCAGGAACTCGGCGTAGCGCACCAGGCGCACCAGGTAATCGTTGAACACCTGGACGCTGGGGACGGTGCCGACCCCGCCCGGATACAGGGTCGAGGGGTGAACGTGGCGGCCTTCCATGAGACAGAACATCTCCCGAGTGACGCGGCTCATGTGCAGCGCCTCCAGGTACAGGGACCCCTTGAAGGGATTGAGCGCCGTCATGATGTCGCCGATGGTGCGGTACCCGTGAATGCCCGCGTGGGGCGCCTCTGTCCGCCGGGCCTTTTCCAGCACCGAAGGATTGGTCTCGCCCACCATACGCTCGCAGAAATCGACCCCGACCAAGTTCTCCTGGTACAGATTGTGGTCGAACATGTATTCCGCGGCCTCGCCCAGGTTGATAATCCATTCCGCCAAATGGGGCGGCTGGATTCCATAGGCCATGTTCTGGGCGTAGACCGAACAGGTGGCGTGGTTGTCGCCGCAAATGCCGCAGATGCGGCTGGTGATCACATGGGCGTCGCGGGGGTCGCGGCCTTTCAGGAACACGCTGTAGCCCCGGAAGATCGACGAGGTGCTGTGGCAGCGCAGCACCCGCCGGGCCCCGAGGTCGATACGGGCATGGATTCCGAGGGACCCCACGATGCGGGTGATCGGATCCCAGGAGCGCTCGATAATCGTCATTCCTCGCCTCCACCCCCATCGCCGTCGTCGCTCTCCGGCGGGCGTGGGGCCCGCCATTCCGGTTCCACGTTGAGCGACGCCCGGGTCACCTTTCGCAATGCTCGGACCGTGCGCCCGTAGAGGAGCACCGCCGACGACGACATTTTGGCCCCCGGCGGCTCGTCGAGAAATGGCAGGAACTTGTCCGGAAAGCCCGGCATGGTACAACCGATACACGCCCCGCCGACGTTGGCGCATCCGCCGACGCCATTTATCCAGCCCCGCTTCCCGACGTTGCAATCGGACACCGGGCCCCAGCAACCCAGCTTTACGATGCAACGTGGCGAGCCGTATTCGGCGGCGAAATCTCCCTGCTCGTAATACCCAGCCCGGTCGCAGCCCTCGTGCACGGTCTGGTAAAAGAGCCACTGCGGCCGCAAGACTTCGTCCAGCGGAATCGGCGGCGCGGCGCCGACATACTGCCGTAGCAGGTACAGGAGAGTTTCGGTGCAATTGTCGGGCTGTACCGGGCAGCCGGGCACGTTGACGATGGGCAGCCCGCCCCGGGAGCGCCACGACCAGCCGAGGTAGTCGGCCAGGCCCATGGCGCCGGTCGGGTTGCCGGCCATGGCGTGGATGCCGCCGTAGGCGGCGCAGGTGCCGATCGCCACCACCGCCCATGCCCGGGCCGCCAGCCGATCGATCCACACCGTGGTCGGGATGGGCTGGCCCTCGTCGTCGATCCCGAGGGCGGCCCAGCTGCCGCCGCCGGAGGCGGGGCCGGGGATAGAACCCTCGACCACCAGGACAAAGGGGGGAAAATCCTCGCCCGCCGCCGCCTCGAACGTCGAGAGGAACTCGGCCCCCGTCTCGTAGGCCAACACCGGGTGGTGGAGCCGGACCCGGGGGACGCCGGGGAGGGCGCCGAGCACCAGGTCCTCGAGGCTGGGCTGGGTGGCCGCCGTCAAGGCGATGCTGTCACCGTCGCAGCCCAGGCCGGCGGTAATCCACAGGACTGGGACCTCTTCGTCGCCCGCCGTTTCGCTCACCGGCTCATCCTAGAAGTGGTGGCTACTCAGTCGGGGAATCGTCCCAGGGTTCGGCTGGCTCGAGGTTGTCCTGCATGGACTTGATGAAGTAACGGAGCTGCTCGATCACGAAGGGCTTGGTGATGTAGTAGTTGGCGCCGGAGTTCCACCCTTCGAAGATGTCGGGATCAGTGTCGCGCCCGGTCAGGAGGACGATGGGCAACTCCTTGGTGTCGGGGCGCTTGCGCAGCTCGCGGGTCAGTTCCAGGCCGTCGATGCCGGGCATCACCACGTCGAGGACGAGCAGCTGCGGTGGTTCGGCAGTGACGACCTGCATGGCTTCGTCGCCGTCGGCCGCCAGCGTCACCGCATGGCCCTCGCCCTCCAGCTTCAGCTGCAACAGGGCCCGCAAGAGCGGGTCGTCGTCGGCCACCACGATCCGCAGCGAATCTGTCATCTGGATCCCCTCGACGGTACTCACGTGTCGTATATCGGGTGTTGCTGCCTTACCTTGAGGCGGCTTATAGCGTTTGTCCGTATTGGCCGCGCTCGCGTTCGGGTTTTTCGGCTTTAGCGGCCCTGGCGCCCTTTACTCCCCCTTAAGTATCCCTCGAACGGGGGACCTTCGGTTGGATCGCCGATGTGAAGGCAAAGCAGACCATGAAAAGTTTTTATATGGGTAGAAAAGTGTTGATATGGGAACATACGTTTGGTACCATGGCGATATGAGCGCAACGGCGGTGATCGATCCTCCCGGGAGCGCACCTCCAGACCAAAAGCAGCTGGAGTATCAACGCCGGTTGGCGCGCTGCACGGAGCTCGAGGGCCGGCTGCGGACGTTGGCGGGCGAGATAGCCTCCGCACAGGCAGAGCTCATGACGTTGCTGGCCGAATACGACAGCCTTGAGGGCTGGTTCAACTGGGGGGCGCGTTCGGCGGCGGACTGGTTGTCCAACCATTGCGGCCACGGCGCCTACACGGCGCGCAAAGAGGTGGCGCTCGCGCATGCCCTTGAGGAGCTGCCGGTGCTTCGCGACACCATGGCCCGCGGCGCCATGTCGATGGACAAGGCGGTCGCCGTCGCCTCCCTGGCCACCCCCGAATCCGAGCCGGGCCTGGTCGAGTTGGCGCAGGAGACCACAGCCAACCAGCTGGCTCGGCTGATCGCGGCCAGCCGCCGGGCCATCGACCCGCCGTCGGAGAATGAGGACGCCGCCGCACAGCGCCGCGCCCGGACACTGCAGACCTGGTGGGACCGCGAAGGGATGCTGTCGTTTCGGGGACGGCTCACTCCCGAGCAGGGGGCGTTGTTCCGCAAGGCGTTGGAGAAGGGTTGCCAACTGTTGCCGCAATCGGTGCTTGTGTTTCGTTCAGTCATAGCTGTCACACGCTCTGGTCATGATTGAGTTCGTGAAGCTGTCCGAGTGGGCGAGGGCGAAGGGCGTGAACGGCCAGAGCTTCACCGGTTGGTTCCACGCCCGCATGCTGGCGGTACCTGCTGGGCAGTTGGCGGCGGGCATGATCATGGTCGAAAAGGCCGGCCTTTCGCCGGCGGGTGTGGCGATCTACGCCGGCGTCTCGTCCGGCGACCAGGGAGCCGTCCTCGACGGGCAGGTAGCGCGGCTTATGGCGGTGGCCGCCGGGCGCGGATTGGCTTCTACCCGGGTCGTGGCCGAGGTCGGCTCCGGGTTCAACGGCGGTCGCGCCAAGCTGGTCTGGCTTTTGCGGCACTGCGGCATTGGCGTCAATGTGGTCGAGCACCGGGACCGCGTGGCTGGCTTCGGCGTCGAGTACCTGGAGGCCGCCGTGGCTGCCCGGGGCGGGCGGCTGGTGGTGGTCAAGGAGGCGGAGGTGGTGCTCACCACCTTCGGCGCCCATTTGCACCGGCGGCGGACGGCGCGACGACGGGCGGAGGCGGCGCTTGTGGGCGCCCAGTCTCAGGCGGCGGCCTAGGTGCTGGTCCACCAGGCGTTCCGCTTCGAGCTGGACCCGAACAACCAGGCTCGATCGGCGCTGGCCTCCCACGCGGGGGCGGCCCGCTTCGCCTACAACTGGGGCCTGGCCACCGTCGTCGAGGCCGTGACCGCCCACCAGGCTCTGAGCGCTCTGGCCCTGCGCCAGGGGGCCACCGCAGCCGAGGCCAAAGTCTGGGCCGACGACGTGGCCGGACCGGTGCCGTGGAGCCTGGC
>JBOGGN010000222.1:0-17655 GCA_050744165.1 Acidimicrobiales bacterium
CCGCGCTTCTCCCAGTAGAGCGCCAAAACCTCGAGGCCGCCGATACCATGGCGGCGTCCGCCGTTGCGCTGATCCATAGCGCTGAACCAATCCTCCAAGCCGTGGCAGGCGACGGAAACACCGTGACGGGGGGACAGGTGCCCCTCGATCGGATTCGTGCTCTCGAGGGAGTGACCGCAACAGGCGCCGCCGCCGCCGCCGCCAGCGAGGTCCAAATCGACAATGCCCAAAGCGCGATGTTGCTCCCTCCGATCGCATCGCAGGTCGCTGGCATGCGAGCCAAGCTGCAGGAAGTTTCCAACAGTCTCACCGACGCCCTTGATACCGAACGGCTCCTGGTCTCTATGCTGGGAGGCGAAGCCGGCGCCTCCACGCGGCGGTACTTCGTCGCCTTCACCACTCCTTCTGAGCTACGCGGCGCCACTGGGATCATAGCGAACTACGGCGAAGTGACCGCTGACGACGGACGCGTCTCGCTCACCCGTTTCGGGCGCATGGAGGAACTGGCTAGCCACGCCCCGGCGACACCGAACGGACCTGGTTGGGACGCGCAGTTCGCGGCAACGTATGGATCGATCCTGACCGGGGCCCTGTGGCAGAACGTCACAATTTCCCCGGACTTTCCAACCGCCGCCCGGGCCATCGAAGCTCTCTACCGCCAATCTGGCGGCGAACCCGTCAATGGCGTGATAGCCATCGATCCCCAGGGTTTAAGCGCTCTTCTCGCCCTGGAGGGTCCGGTCACGGTACCCGAGTGGCCCCAGCCGATCACCGCAGGGACGGTCGTTGGAATTCTTGAACATCAGCAATACAATCAAATTGTTGACACTAATCGGCGGGTCGCCTTTCTGTCAGATTTGGCAGCAGCCGTTATAGATGGGATGAATCACCAGCGGACCGCCGACATGGTGCAGGTTGCACGTATGGTTGGTTCTGCCCTGCGAGGGAAGCACCTCCTGCTGGCCAGTTCGTATCCGGACGAAGAGGCGACCTTGGTCCGCCTCGGGGTAGCGGGTGCGTTGCCGGGCGCAGGCGGCGACGTACTCGGAGTCTTCAGCGTCAATGCCAGTACCAACAAAGCGGACTGGTACCTTCGTCGCGAAATTGATGATCGGGTCGTCGTAACGCGTTGTTGCACCTCCGCAGTCGTCACGATCACCCTGCGAAACGAGGCCCCAGATACGGGCCAAGCCGCCGCGATCCTCCAGGGCACACCCGGCGCAGCAGCGCCGGGCCACAACCACCAGATTCTCTCGGTCCTGACGCCCTGGAACTTTGCCAGCGCCACGGTGGACGGCATACCGGCAACGGTCAACGAAGCGCCGTGGGCCGCGATGAAGCTGTTTAGCATGCTCATCGACATTCCGCCCGGATCTGTTGCGATCGTTCAACTGAGACTGTCAGGATCGCGTCCTAAGACCCGTTATGAACTCGAGTTGGTGGAGCAACCTATCGCTCACCCGGACTCCTTCCACGTCGACTGGATAGAGGACGGCAGCGAGCGTCGGGTTCAGATTCGGGCGGTGGAATCCGATCTCCGATTCGGGTGATCGCGTAGGCTGAAAGAACTATTAGAACTGACGCGATCGCATCTGGTCCGAGCCGAAGTCCGTGCCCCATGATGCCTGCAGCAATCCCACCGTCTGGAGGCGAAGTGGAGCAGACCGTCGTGACGAGATCGCCGCTTGGGAGCGGCGCTCGGTCCGTTGATTTGATCGATCGGCTCCGCGTGCTGCTCCGTTACAAATGGTTGGTCGTCCTTATCACTGTGCTGGCCGCAGGCGCAAGCTACGTTTGGTTTTCGAGCCGGACAACACAATATCGCGCTGAGGCGGTGCTCCTCGCCAATGACAAAACCACGCAAACTGATCCGTTCAGTACCGAGTTGAACACACCCGCGGTGCAGATTCAGGACAGGGACGTTGCGACCCAGATCCAAATCCTCGAAAGCCCCCCTATACGGGCCATCGTGCGAGGGAAGCTTTCTCGAGCGCCGAAGGCCCAAGCAGTGCAAGTCGGATCCACCAACGAATTCGCCGTCGAGGTCGTCGATCACGATCCTGTTTTGGCCGCACATGCCGCCACAGAGTACGCCCAGGCATACATCGCCTTCGAGCGACAGCAATCGGTTGCTGACGATAGCGCTGCCGCAGCGTCCGTTTCGGCTCAAGTGAGTTCGCTGCAGTCGCAGCTGGACGCGGTGCAGGGCGAAATCCTCCATCTCGCCGCCGGCGACCCCAAGCTGGCATTGCTGCAACAGCTTCACCAGAACCTCCTTCAACAGCAGAGCGTCTTTCAGCAGAAGCTTGATGAGCTCAACGTCGATGTGGAGTTGAAAAGCAGCCCGGCGCAACTGGTCGCCCCGGCCGAGGTACCGACCCTTCCCGTCGCGCCCCGAGTCCGGCGGAACACCGCTCTGAGCACGATCGGAGCGTTGTTCCTTGCCTGCGTAGTTGCCTTCGGGATCGACTATGTGGACGATCGAATCACTTCGCGGGAGGAGACGGAGGCGGCCTCTGCTGGTGTTCCAATTCTTGGTTGTGTACCTCGCATGCCGTCGGTCAGGAACGGCGCGAGCTCCGTGAACATCATGACCACCGGGCCGACATCGGGACTGGCGGAGTCGTTCCGGTCGCTGCGGACCAACGTGCAATTCCTGAACCTCGAGGACGGTACTGCATCGATCCTGGTGACGAGCGCGTCGGCCTCGGAGGGAAAGACGACAGTAGCCGCCAACCTGGCTGTCACCCTGGGCCGTGCGGGTTTGCGAGTCGCTCTCGTAGACGCCGACCTCAGGCGTCCCGCTCTGCAGTCGTTCTTCGGGCTGGAGGAGTCCGCTGGCCTGTCTGCTGTCCTGAGCGGCGCCGTTGACTGGCGAAATGTGCTACAAACAATCCCCGGCGAGCCGAACGTCGAGGTGCTCACCGCGGGCAACATCCCTCCGAATCCGTCGGAACTGCTAGGCAGCGACCGTACCCGGGATCTGCTCGCTGAGTTGGAGTCCGTTTTCGATCAGGTGATTGTCGATACGCCACCATCGCTGCCCGTCACGGACGCGGTCGCTCTGTCTCAGCGCGTGGACAGCTGCCTCCTCGTCGTTCTGGCGGGGAAATCGAAGAAACGCCAGGTGGCACGCTGCACCCAACTGCTCCGCCAAGTGAACGCGCCCATCGCCGGGGTCGTTGTAAACGGCCTCTCCAGCCACTTCGATGACGGCTACGGCTACGGCTACGGCTACGGCTATCGCTACGAACAGCCAATCGGGAACTCGAAGGGGAGCGTAGGCCGCCGGGATCGCCGTCAGAAGAGTCGATCCTCCGGAGACGAGACCGCGGTTCCTGTCACCGACACGGTTGCGCCGAGCGCTTGGTGTCCCTCGCCGGGCGTGGACGATGCCCTCGCCTTACCTTTTCCTTCGTCACCTCCGCCCCGGCCGCTGCTGGCGCCGCCAGACCTGACGGCGCCAGCGCCCGGACCGGACGCGTTAGCGGAGACAGAGGCCGCCGGTGGACACCTGACAGGCACCGGCGCCACGCGAGCGGCAGGGGCGATGGTCGGGGCCGCGATTTGGCGCCTGAGCCGGAGGAGGACCTTTCGGGCTCCTCCGGCTCCATGATGCCTTCCGGCCCTCCGATCATCGGGCCCCGGGTTCGGGCTGAGTGCCTTTGAAGTACGAACTTCTGTTCCCTGCCATGGTCGCGGCGATGATTGTGCTGGCCCGAGTCAAAGGGTTTCGTGTCGCGGCTGCAACGGCCATCGTCGTGAGTTCGGCCTTGCTTCCGATGTCGGTCCTGTTCCGCTCCTCGACGCCCCACGTGGGTGAAGCCGCAGGTGTGCCGGTCGTCTACGACTACTCCATCTTCCTCTTCATGGCGGCGGCCGCCGTGGTAGTGGTAGGCATTCGCCGGCTGAAGGCGCTGAAGCTATGGTTGCCGCTAGTCGGCTGGCTGGTGGTGTCCCGGTTGCTTTGGTGGAGCGGCACGCCAGAGCAGACGGCCGGGCTGTTTTTGCTCGCCCAAGGCATCCTCGCATTCGGGCTGGGCTCGGCGCTCGGGCCATGGCGCGACGGCAATGACCCGCATCCGAGCATCCTGGTCGGTACCTGCGTCCTCCAAGTCGGAGCCGTCGCTCTGGGCGCGGTTGGAGTGCTACATCTTCACCCCTCAGGACCCCAGTCGGCCGATCTCGCGGGCCGGGCGTTTGGCACCCTGGGCCATCCCGATCAGTTGGCGAAGACCTTAGCCATCGGGCTTGCGGCCATCCTACCGGTGGCCGCTATAGGACGACGCCGTCGAGTGGTCGTGCTCGGCGTTCTGGCGACCCTGGGCGGCCTCGCCCTCACCCAGGGTCGCGCCGCCTTCGGCGGTGCGATCGCCATGTTGTTGGTCTGGGTCTTGCTCCAGCCCAGAGCCGGCGGTCTGCGCCGTCGGGCGTCGGTGTTACTGGTCCTACTGATAATTGTCGTCGCCGTATCGGCTGGCACATTCCAGGAACGCTTCGCCCAAGACCCGGCCGGTGGTTCCCGTGGCCATCTGACGGCAGTCGCCGTCGAAGCCGTCCGGGCCCGGCCGGTAACGGGCACGGGACCGAATGCCTATGTCACCACGGTGGGCCGCACTGATGAGTTGACGGCGACGGGAGTCCCAGTCCACAACGTCTTCCTGCTGAGTGCCGCCGAACTAGGCATTCCCGGCGCCGCACTCCTCCTAATCCCGTTCGTGGCGATGTGGGTAGCCGCGTGGCGCCGGCGCGCACAAACTGGTCGACCCGGCGCCTACGCCCGCGCGTGTCTAGGTCTCATTCCCCTCAGCATCGTCATTGGATGGACAGGGTGGGGACTTCTCGAAACCTCTGTATTCGTCTTCTTTTGCTATATCTGCGGATATTTTTGGGGCAACATTACCTCGGATATCGAAAGCCTCGACTCCTCGACGGTGGAAGGCGCGATCTCGGTGTGAATCAGCCGCGATCATTCTTCCGCGACGTTGTTGAGAATTCCGGCCTTCTCGGCGCCACGTCGGTCGTGGTGCGCCTGACCGGAATAGCGTTCCTCGTGGCTATCGTGCGCGGCGGGGGGACGGGGGCGGCCGGCTCCTATGGCATCGCCGTCCTCGTCGGAACCATGGGCGGCTTCGCCTTCTCTCTCGGCTTGGGCACCTACTGCACCCGGTCGTTCTCCATCGGCGAGATGATTGGTCAAGAGGTGAGGGCCATTCATCGACTCAGGGCGTTCGCGATGCTGGGCGCGACCGCCCTCCTGCTCGCGGCGACACCGCTTCTGGCCCCATCGTGGCGGGTGGGCTTCCTTCTCACCGCGGCGTCGGTTTTCGTGGACCAGTGGAACGAGACCGGGTGGGTGATTTGTCGAGGTATGGGCCGCACAGTTGTAGAAGCCCGGGCCGACCTTGTGACCAACGTGGCGCTGTTCGGTGTTGCACTTGCCAGCGTGGTGATGGGGCGGGGCTTGCGCTTCGACGTTGCTGGGGCCCTCTTGCTGGCAACGGCCCTCGCCCGGAGCGCAGTGGCGATGCGCCTCGTCGGGTCCTTTCCCACCATGAAGTGGTCAGACCTCCTTCCAGTCGCCGGGCAGCACCTGCGGGCCGCCCTCCCGTATTGCGCGTCTGACATGCTGGGGCTGGCCTACTTGCGCGGCGACACACTCGTATTGGCCGCTTTTGCCTCCTCAACCGTCGTGGGTGCGTACGTAGCGGCCAACGCCCTCGTCGGTCCTCTGGTCCAGGTCGCGGCCATGATGGGCGTCGCCTCGTTGGCGTTGATGGGCCGATACCGTCGGGAAGGAGCGCGCAACCCCGACCAGGCCGAGACGGCGGTCCAGCACCGGGCCTTAATCGCCCTGTTCGCCGCCTCCGGCGGCGCCGTGGCGGCGGCGCTTATCGTCGGCCTTTGGATCGGGACCCCATTGCTGTTCTCCTCACAAGTCACGGCGATCCGCCTCCTAGGCGTGGTGCTGGCTTTGTTCCTGCCGCTTCGCTTCGCCAACTTCGCTCTGTCGGCGGTCCTCCTCGCCCAGGGAGGCGCCGTACGGCGCCTGGTCATCGTCGCCGGCAGCACCTTGGTGAACATCGTCATGAACCTGGCGATGGACGGTCGGTTGGCGGCCTTCGGCGCCGCCTGGGGAACCGTCCTCACCGAGGTGGTGGTAACGGTGCTGCTCGCCCGATCCTTGCCCATGGACGACGGCTTGGCGCCCCTCCTTGGGGTGGGTGGCTCCGTCGTCGCCGCCTCGGCCTGGCTTGCGATCGCCATGAGAGGCCATCACCCTCTGGTATATGTTTTGGCGCCAACGGTGACCATTGTGCTCGCAGGAGGCGCCGTGTGCGCCGTCATGGCCGTGCGGTTGTTGCGGAACCCTTCGACGCGCGATCCGGCGCTGATTGGGGAAATGGCATGAGAATCGGCATCGCGGGTTGGTTCGGTTCTGACAACTTGGGGGACGAGGTCTTGCTCGCTACGACCCTTGACTTGATCACCGAGTTTTGCCAGCCCTGCTGTGTCATGGTACTGAGCGCTAATCCTTCGCGGGTCTCTGAGCTCCATGCCGCTCCAGCTTTAGCGCTGTCCCCTCCCGGCTACCTCGCCAAAATGCGGGCGCTCCCAGCAATGTACCGGGAGCTGCGCC
The DNA here is from genome assembly GCA_050744165.1 of Acidimicrobiales bacterium. Classification (GTDB taxonomy): domain Bacteria; phylum Actinomycetota; class Acidimicrobiia; order Acidimicrobiales; family Palsa-688; genus JBOGGN01. The sequence goes on from JBOGGN010000222.1 coordinate 6,641, forward strand.
GTCTGGATGTCCTTGTGATCGGACCGGGGACCGTATTTCAGGAACGCGCCCCTAACCTGCGCTGGCCCGGCACCCTCCCGTTGTTCCTCCGGCTGTGCCTGCTCGCCCGCTTGGCCGGCCGGCCGGTCGTGTTGTTCGGCGCCGCGGTTCGTGAGGAGACCACGGCGCTGGGACGCGTCACCCTCCGGATCATCGGTCGGTGCGCCGCCTCTATCGGCGCCCGAGACCAGGTCTCGGCCGGCCTGCTCTCATCGGGCGCTCAAGTCATCGGCGACGTGGCGGCGGCGTGGCGGCCTTCGGTCAGAGGGACCCATCAGGTCCAACGCTTTGCCGTGTCCCTGAAACCCTTGCCCTCCTCTCTCAATGCCCAAGTCCTGTCCGCCGTTAGTGAAACCATCTCCGACCTCACCGTCGCCGGGCTGGCCGGCGACTTCGTGGCCGTCGCCCGGGGGCGGGGCGCCGTGGGTGAAGACGACCGGACAGTGTGGCAGACACAGTTCTCGGCGGTCCTTCGCCTCATCGAAGTTCCCCTTGAGCGGGTCCTGCATCCCGAAGACGAGTGGATCAGCATCTTGGGCTCCTATCAGATCGTGATTGCCGCCCGGCTCCACACTGCCCTTTTGGCACTCAAGTTCGCCACACCGATCGTCGCAATCGCCCATGAAGAGAAGCTCTCGAGGAGCCTGACTGCTCTCGGCCTGGGCGGCTTCGTTTGGACTCCCGGTATGCCGAATCAGACCTTGATCCGAATGGTGCAGCAGGCGCAGGTCGACCGTACCCCCTTTCTCGCGGCCCGCAATCTGCTGACCGGCTCCGGGGACCGAGCCCGGGGATTCCTGCACGATGCCTTGGCCGAGATCGGCTCGTGAAGTTGCGGGTGCTCTTGGCGACGGCGTACTCACCCACTGCGAGCCATGATCACGCAGCGGCAGACCTGGCGCACCCCCTCGTTACCCACCTAAGCCATCACGTCGAGTTGTTCGTCTATGCCCCTGACCAGTCGTCGCTCTCGGATAGGGAGGCGCCCGGGCTTGAGTTTTTGGAAGGAACCGCCCGCGGTCGGGGGCTCACCCGGCACATCAGCGCGCGTCCATCGTGGCTGCGACGGGAGTGGTCTCCCGCCGCCACTGCCGAGGTGTTGGAGTACCTCGATCGTCTACGCCCGGACGTGTTGCACTGTGAGTACCTGCAAGCCAGCGAGCCGATCCTTGTACGGCGTTATCCGTCGGTGGTCGGACTGCACGATTGCAGCACCGACGTGCAGCGGCGCCTCTTGGCCACCACCGACGGGCCTCGCAAGTGCTACCGGTGGGCGGAACTCATGCGCACGAAGCACCTTGAGCAGCGGGTGCTCGCGGCTGCGTCGGTGGTCGTCGCGCTGTCGTGGCGCGACGCCAGCTTGTTTCAGCGATACACCGATCGGGTGGTGGTCAGCCAACCCGGAATCGCCCTACCCCGCTGCCCGTGGACGGGGGCACCTTCGCAGCGGCCACCGACGCTGCTGTTTTTCGGAGCCATGTGGCGCTCGGCGAACATCGCCATCGCGCAGTTCCTGGTCAAAGAGGTCTTGCCATATGTCTGGGTCCGACGGCCCGACATCACGCTCCGTATCGCCGGATCACGCCCCGCCGCCGAGGTACAGCAGCTCGCCGCCTTGGACTCCCGGGTGGAGGTGAGTGGCTTCATTGACGATCTCGACGCCCTCGTGGCCCGGTCCTCCTTGGTTCTGGCTCCCAACCTGCTCGGCGGAGGCATCCAGCTGAAGATTCTCCGCTCCCTAGCGGTTGGCTGCCCGGTTGTGACTTCCCGAGACGCCGCCGAGGCAGTCGGGGCCGAGGATGAGAGACATCTTCTGGTAGGCGCAGACAGTGTGCACTTGGCCGCGCAGGTGCTGCGGCTGCTGGACGACCAGGCATTGGCGGCTCGTCTCGGCGCAGCCGGTCGCCAGCTGGTCTCGCAACGTTTCGACTGGAGCCAAACAGTGGCCACCTATGTGCAGGCCTACCAGCGAGCCGTCGGCGAAAGCTGAACCTCCTTCCAAGCCCTAACTCCGAGCCGCGACCAGCGGCCCTGGGTATCCCTCTGCGGCAGGTGTTCGCCACCTGGGCCCTGGGCCAGCCCGGGGCCCGCATCGAGGGGGTGTCCCGGGTGCAGGGCCGCTCCACCATCCGGGTCACCCAAGTCCTGTAGATCGCCCCCGACACCGACCTCTACACCGCCACCGACTAGCCAACAGGGAGAGAAGGGGAGTGGAGGGCGCGGCGAGCGGTAGATTCGCGGTGCTGAGTCAGGGGTCGGGCTTTGCGCCAGGTTCCCCACGGGCGAGCTGAAGGGCCGGTTCCCCCCAGTTTCAGCGGCACAACTGGGCACACTCGAACACACTGAAAGGAGAAAGGCAGTGGGCAAAAGTTCCAGGTAGAGCAGGGTTTTTCGAGGAAACTGCAGGTCCCGGGGACGTAGCTCAGTGGCTAGAGCACCTGCTTTGCACGCAGGGGGTCGGGGGTTCGACTCCCCTCGTCTCCACCGGTAAAAGTACTGGTCACGTCGGGTGTCGCTCGCTGCAGGCAAGCGATCTGCTCCGCAGCCCGCTGACTGGTGAGCACCACTCCTTCCATGTGGCCGGCGCCGCCGGCGTCGGTGGTCTCCGCCCCGGCCCATAGCAGGCGGCCGTCCAAGTGCGGCTCGGTGAAGGTCGTCGTCCGCGTAGCAGCGGTATTCCTCCCCGGACGACTAAGCCGACATCGCCGCTTCCAAGGACAACATGGATCCGACAGCCCGGTCGCTCACGGAGCCCTGGCGTTCAGAACATTTTCGGCCACCCGGAGGGACTTTCATCGGTGCCGTGGCTGGTTGACTTTCCCGGGAGGCAGGTGACCCGAATACCTATCGCATACCGCCAGTTATTCGGGTCACCCCTGGAGCCGAAAGGCAGATAACCCGAATACCCATCTCATACCGCCAGCTATTCGGGTCACCCCTGGACCCTGGACCCTGGACCCGAACGGCAGGTCACTGTGACCCCGCCACGGCGCCACGCCCAGGTCACCCGGGGTCTACAACCGCCCCGTCCGGTCAACCTCACCGGCCAACATGTCGTCACCTACCGCAGCGTGGTCGACGGGCGCGCCGACTACTCGCTGGACGTGCCAACCGACTGGACACCGGCGGCTGACAACTCGAACACCACGTTCTCCTACGCGGACACACCGCCGTCGGAAGGCTCGATTCGAGTCAGTGTCGGGGTCGATGACGGCCCCCTCAACGACCACGTCGCCATGCTGGTCACCGCCCTGCGAGCTCAAGGCGGCCGCGACTTCAGCGAGACACCAGAAATGATCTCTGGGCTAGCCGCCATACGGCTCGACTACCTGTTCCCCTCGTCGACCACCGCCGGGGCGGTGTTGGTCACCCACACGTCGTACTTGGTGAAGCGGGGCTCGTTGTCGGTCGTCAGTTTCCAGCTCGCGACCGCCGACCCGGTCGGGGTGACGGCAGTGTTCCAGCACATCGAGACGAGCTATCAGATACCGAGATAGTCCGTCCTGTACAACCCGGGGGTGCTTCTTATACAACGCTTGGGTGGCTGTCATGAACATCAGCGAGGCGGAGAGAAGCTCGCCGAGGTCATCAACATCGCCCAATCCGAAGCGGTGGTCCTCGAACGTTACGGGCGACCGGCCGCCGTGTTGGTGAGCATGGAGCGCTGAGCGCAGCACAACAATGACCGCATCTTCGACGCCTTGCTCAGTGCGTCGGTGAGGCCCACTGATAGCCGATGCCGCGATGCAGGGAGGAGTAGATCCGATCCCGCAGCCCGTTTGCCTCCTCGTCGGTGAGGGTTCGCTCCAGGTGTCGGAGGGTGATGCCGACGAGGATGTTCTTCTGGGAATGGACCATGCCCAGGCGCTCGACGGCCGAGACGGGCAGGTCCTCGTATCGGGTCTCTGCCAAGACGGTCACCTCCTCGACCGTGTCGGCGTCCTCTCCCAGCGCGTCTCGTATCCGGTCTCCAGGCTGGTCGACGTCGTCGTCGTCGTCGTCCACGGCGACCGACAGGTGCCTTGTGATGGCCGGCATCACCGACACGTGCCGGTAGGGGGAGGTCGAGCATCTGGCCCGCGACGCGGCGATCGCTGGAGCGGAGAAGGCGGATGTCGGGGATTCCCTTGCGCAGCATCAAGAAACGGTCGAGGCCCAGTCCGAGCGCGACACCGTGCCAGCCTGCGAGGCCGGCGCGGGCGAGAACCTGGGGATGGGCAAGCCCGCACTCCCACACTTCGATCCAGTCATCGCCGGTGTGGACGTCGACCTGGTGGCCGTCGAGCGTGTAGGGGTGCACCCTCGCTTCGGTCCGAGACGCCATCCCGGGCGCGAGCGCGTCGAGCAGCAGCCTGGTCTCTCGTCCAGGTCGGCGTTGTCGAGGTTTCGCCGGCAGATGCGCCACAGGTCCAGTTGGTGGGGCGTGGCGGTGTGCAACCGATCGATGGAGTCACGGCGGAACACGATGCCGGGGCACACGATCAGCGCGTCATCGATCGGGTCGGCGGCCAAGGCGCGCAGCGCCGGCGGGATCATGGCGCTCGCGTGGCTGCGCAGCATTCGCCGCCCGTCGACGTATCGGGTGTAGCGGGCGTCTCTGCTGGCGGCGTCGGCGTCGAAGCCCAAGTTGTCGTAGTTGTCGGCGATGGCCACGAGGCGCGGTCCCCACGACCGGCGCTGCGGGCAGCCCCACCTGCTCGTGAGTGCGGCGACGTCGACAAGGCCCTGGATCGCATGAGGCCCGTCGCGGGGGTCGGTGAGATCGGGCAATGTGAGAGCGCGCTCGAGTTGCTCGGGGCTCAAATAAATGGGCACGTGTGGCTCCTTTGGTCGAGCAAGCGGATTTGCGGGGATGCCCCCGGCCTCGCCGGCCCGAGCGCGGAGTCAGCCGATCAGCGGCGGCGACCCGGCGCGGGCTAAGCGGACCGGGGGTCGAGAAATCGGCGGCTGGCGGTCATGACCACGCTGAAACATACGACCCCGGCCGACCAGACGCCCAACATTTCCAGACGTCCGCCGCGCGGGTCCCCCGTGGTCATCATTGTCCGCCACTTGGTGATCAGCCCATCTCTACCAAGTATGCTGGCGCAATGAGCGAAATTCGCGAGTATCTGGTGTCATCGTCAGGTCAGATGTCGCTTCCCGCTGAGGTGCGTCACCGTTGGCAGCTTGACGGCGGTGGCTCCGTGGACGTGGTCGATCTGGGCTTCGGCGTGCTGACCGTACCCAAGGGACACGCCCGGCGTCTCCTTGCCGACCTGCTCAGCCATGATGACCACGCAAAGTTTGTCAAGACGTTGGGCAATGACCCCGATCTTGCCACCACGTGACCCTCGCGATCCTCGATGATCACCTGCTGCGGGATCTGTTGGCCGACGAGATCGGCGGCGACCTAGCCCGGCTGCTCGCAGGCTATGAGCCAGCCACGACGAATCTGTACTACGTGCGGCTGTGCAAGAGCGTCGTCTCCGCGCGAGGCGGTCAGCTGACGGGTTCATGGACTGTGGAGCGACGTCGGGCGCTGGGGCGCACTCTCCTCGGGCTTCCCGATTCGGTCGCCATCACCTCGATGCGGATTCTTGCGTTCCGCATGGCGGAACTCAGCGAAAATCATCGCCTTTCCACACTCGGGGCCGAGGCGATCGCGGCGGCAGGCCACCTGGGAGCACCACTATGCGTCTGGAGCGGCGACGACGGCCCCGCGACCCGAGAGGCTGCGCTCGGTGCCGGGGTCGAATATCTCACCATTAGCTCCTGAGTGCTGAGCTGAGCTTGGTTGCCAAGGTTCCCAGCGCGGAAGGAAGGTTCACCTGGGTCCACGACACCGCGCAGGATCTTCGAACGAGCGCGGAATCTGCGAGGCTGAGCCTCGTTATGGGTGAACCTCGGACCGCCGGAGGAGAATGCCCGCTACCGCCGCCGTCAGCCCAATCCCGAGCACACATCCCGCGGCGAAGATGAGCCATCCAGGTACGCTGCGCGATTTATGGAGCGGTGGCACGTAGGAGTTGTCGAAATTGACAGACGCCTCGTAGGCGTCCTCGGCTTGGGTGACTGCATTTCCATTCCGACTGTCTTGCCAGGAGGCGAACATGGCGTCATTGGAGGATGCGACACCCACGTTGATCCGCTGATCGACGTTGTTGGTAAAAACGCCAATGGATCGATCTGAGCTGCGGTCGGTCACCCGGACATTTGCTGTGAAGGTTTTGCCCCCATCGAAGGACGACGTGGCGTACACGTCGTTGAAACCCTTCTCAGTGTCGTCCACGACCGGCGAAGGGCTCAGCCTCCCGTCATACCAGGCGACATCAATCCGCCCGTTCGGGGCGATGGCCATTCCGGGAGCCATGTGATTCTGGTTGACGCCGGTGTCGTCGTTGAGAACCTTGCGGTCACTCCAGGTTTTTCCGCCATCGGTGGAGCTGCGGAAGAAGATGTCGAGGTCGCCGACAAATCCAGTGGCTTTGTTCATGGGATCGGCGTTCCCCGACCAGGTGACGTACAGGGCCCCGGAGTTGGGATCGGCGGCGATCACAGGCGGGAACTCATAACGCTGGTTGCCTGGGTCGATGACGGTTCCCTTTGAAAATGTCTTGCCGTGGTCCGTGGAGTTTACGATCAGTATGGGCAAGACGGGAGTGGGTTGGTTGCTGGCCGGTGCTGGGAAAGCTCTTGTCCAGTAGGCGACGTGTAGAATGCCGTCCGCGGTGACCGCCTCGTGGGGGTAGTCACCGCCCCGCGCGTCACTGACGTCGACTGGAGCGCCCCAGGTCCTCCCGCCGTCGGCAGTACTGGCGATCACGGGCCGCAACTTCATTGGAGCCGTCGCGCCGAAAGCGCCTTGCCGCCAGCCGATGTAGATGTAATTGGGATTCGTGGGGTCGACCGCGATGGTCGTCCCTTTGTTCTCAGACCTGTTTGTGTCGCCCATGACGCCCTGGAACGCCTTGGTCGTGATGAAGGTCCGGCCGTCATCGGTGGAACGGGCAAGGAAGATGCTCCGCGGGGCGTCGTTTCGGACGTTCTCAACGTCGGCCGGGTCGCTCGCCTCGATCGCAATGTCGAGCACTCCGTCGCGATCGAACGCTAGGCTGAAGTACGGCCCGTACTCGCTGTTGCTCGTGCAGTCAGTATTCGGTGCGACCAGTGGCACGCCTCCGACAGTCCACGACTGGCCGCCATCGGTCGAGATATGGACGACGCAGTCGCGGGGCCCCCGGAGGTCGGCTTCGACATCAACGAGGGCGCCGGTTTTGGGGTCGCGGGCAATTTGCGGATCGATGTGGTCTCGGGTCGGATTTGGGTCCGGTGTGACTTGGACGGCCTCGGTCACCGTCGTATGTGTATTGGGCTTGGCGCCCGCACTCTGAGCTGGCCCGATCGCCATCCCAAAGAGGATGGCGGCACAAAGAAGGATCGGCTTCAGCTTCATGTTCGCCCTTCTGTCCGTTTTGAACCTGACAGTCGTGAGCAGTTGTCCCCAGGCGACAATGTGACGAGCGCACAGCAAACTATCCCAGGCTAAAGCTCGATGCAAGCCCTGACGGAGTGGCGGCGACGCTTGTTGCGTTGACGCGCCATCGACCGCGCGCCTTGGCGACCGCCGCGACCGACATGCGCCCCCGAACGGGGAGGTTTCCGAAGGCCAGGCCGCAGGCCTCCGGCGTCAGGGTCGGTGCTTCGGCCGAGGACTGCAGGTCTTGGCCTGGGCTGAGGGTGGACTCCTGACAAACGACGGTTCGTCCTCACGTCGGTGGGCCCGCTGGTTCAATCCAGCGAATCGGCGCCCCCCTCCCTACTTAGTGGAAGATGGCGTTGATCACCGAGTCGGCCAGCCCGAAACCCGCACCCATGCCCATCCCCTGGGACATCGCTTGCCCGAAGCCGCCGCCCATGAAATGTGAAAGGGCTCCGCCTCGGCCTTGCTGCTGGTACTGCGAGGGCTGCTGGTACTGCGCGGGCTGGTCGTTCTGCTGAGGAGCCTGGTACACCGGTTGTTGGTACTGGGCCGCGGCGACGGGCGGAGGGGCCTGCATCTGGTTGACCGTGAAGTTGTGCAGCGCCTGCAGCAGGGCTTGGGTCTGCAGCTGCTCCTGCTGGATCTGCAGCGCGATGGATTTCAGGTCGATGATCCATTCCTTGGCATTACCGTCGCCCGCCTGGGCCGCCGATTGCAGCTTCTGAGCGAGGTCGCTGATGGCCTGCGTCGCCTGCTGGGACTCGGTCTGAAGCTGGGCGAACTCGTTGTCGATCGTCGCCACGTCCACGGCGGCTCCTTCCGTCCTGTCGCGTCATGGTGACGGACGGGTCAAGAATAGGTGCGCCGCGCCCTGGTGGGGACGGAGGGGTTCCCCAGGTGGTGGCCGTGCGCGGTCCGGGGGTTGCGAGCGGTCGATCCTTCGGAGGAACCTCCGGAGGCGATGCGTTCGACAGGTCGTTCGGGAGCCTTCGCAGTACCATGAATCGCCATGAATAGGCGCCCGGCCGACCACCGAGGTGCCGCGCGCCGCCATCATGGCCGTCGGGATCTGCCCCGTGCAATGATCGGAACCTGACATGAGTCGCCACATCCTGGTCGTCGACGACGACGCCGGAGTCAGGACCGCCGTTTCCTGGCGGCTCCAGGCGGATGGCTACTCGGTGTCGGAGGCGCCCGATGGCACCAGCGCCCTTGAGCAGATCCAGTCGGCCACTCCGGACCTGGTGATCTTGGACTTGGGCCTCCCCGGCGTCGGAGGGCTCGACGTGTTGCGCAAGGTGCGCTACGACGGGAGGGCCAACCCGGCCCGCCAGCTGCCGATCATCGTGCTCTCGGGTCACGGCGCCGAGACCGATCGGGTTGTCGGCCTCGACCTTGGTGCCGACGACTACTTGGTGAAGCCGTTTTCCATCGGAGAGCTTGCGGCCCGGATCCGTTCCGTCTTGCGCCGGGTGGATCCAATGGCGTGGTCGACGGGCGCCGAGCCGTCCTCGGCCGGCCTCTATATGGAGGAGGCGGCGCGGGAGGTCGCAGTCGATGGGACCGTGGTCGACCTGACAGCCAAGGAATTTGACCTTCTTGCCTTCCTCTGGCGACACCCTCGGCAGGTGTTCACCCGGGCCGACCTCCTACATCACGTCTGGAGCAGTGCCCCGGACTGGCAATGCGAGGCCACAGTGACCGAACACGTTCATCGGTTGCGACAGAAACTGGAACATGACCAACCCCACCAGCGCTGGATCCGTACCGTCCGCGGCGTCGGTTACCGGTTGGAGCCCTGACGTTGGCGTCTGTGGCTCCGGTCGCGCAGCCGGACGACCTCGACGACGCCGACCGACTGGCGGTGCTGGAGTGCCAGACACGGATCCTGGAGCTGATCGCAACAGGGACCGGCTTGCACGAGATCCTCGACGGCATCGCGGCCGCCCTGGAAGGGTTGATCGACGGGTGCCATTGCTCGGTTCTTCTTCTCGATCCGGTGACCTCCACCTTGCACTATGGCGCTGCCCCGTCACTGCCGAGGGCCTACTCGCAGAGCATTGACGGCGTCATGATCGGGCCAGACGTCGGCTCTTGCGGCACTGCCGTCTATTGGGGCACGCCGGTGATTGCCGAGGATATCGAGACCGACCCCCATTGGGATCGCTACCGGCACCTGGCGCGCCCATATGGCTTGCGTTCTTGCTGGGCGACCCCCATCCGCGCTCGTAACGGAGTCGTCGGCACGTTCACGGTCTACCGCCATCACCCCCACCAGCCCCGGATCCGCGAGCAGCGGTTGGTCGAACAGTTCACCCACCTGGCCTCGATCGCCATCGACCACAGCGCCGTGCACCAAGCACTTCGCGACAGCGAAGAGCGCTTCCGCCGGGCATTCGAGGACAACGCCGTCGGTATGGCCCTGGCCACGACCGAGGGCCAGGTCATCCTGGTCAACCGCACTTTGCAGGAGATCCTCGGCCGATCCGAGTCCGAATTGCTCGACGGACGGCTCCAGGACATCTTTACGCCACTGACACCCGACATCACGACCGCGGAGTTGCTGGAGCGACGGCTGGCCGGAGACAACACCGTCTCGCCGTTCGAAGCCCGTGGGATCCGGTCCGACGGCACCGCGGTGGTGATTCGGGGCATCGTTTCCGTCGTTCGCGCCGCCGCCGGTGGCCCCTCGCAGCTCTGTCTCAATCTGGCCGACGTCACCGAACGGCGAGCCGCCCAGCGCGCCGAGGCCGCACTCCGGGAAGCGGAGGTGGCTCGCAGCGCGGCCGAGGCCGCGAGCCGGGCCAAATCGGCGTTGGTGGCGACCCTGAGTCACGAGGTCCGCACTCCACTCCAGGCCATTACCGGATTCACAGAGCTGCTGGCCAGCCTGGACATGCCCGTCGACCGGCGTCTTGCCGCGCTGGGCCACATACAGGCGGCGTCCGAGCACATCCTTTGGCTCGTGGGCGACGTCTTGGACGTGGCCCGGCTCGAAGCGGGCGGACCTCCGGTCGACATCGAAGACGTCGAGGTAACGACGGTGACCACCGAGGTCATTGACATGCTCCAACCCCTCGCTGCGGATCGCAAGATATCCCTGGGTCAGGACCCTTCCGGCGTGTCCGTCCGGGCCGATCGCCGCCGATTGCGCCAAGCGCTGATCAACCTGGTCACCAACGGCGTGCGCTACAACCAAGCGGCCGGCTTGGTGCAGGTAAGTGCCCTTCGAGAGGGATCCCGGGTCGTGATCACCGTCCGGGACTCGGGGCGCGGGATTCCGCCCGAACGCCTTCAGCGCCTCTTTGTTCCCTTCGACCGCCTCGACGCCGAAGACGGCCCCGAGCCGGGCGTCGGGCTAGGACTGGTCCTCGCTCGCGGCCTCATCGAGGCTATGGACGGCCAACTCGAGGTCGACAGCGTCGTCAACGAAGGGACATCGGTCCGGTTCAGCCTGCCTGCCGCCGACCCGCCCCGCGAGCCGGCGGCATAACAGCTCCTATCGGTGCCGAGG
>JBOGGN010000223.1:0-3489 GCA_050744165.1 Acidimicrobiales bacterium
GGCGAAATCCTGCGAACTCATCGTGCCACCCGGTCCCCGCCGGTCGGCCGTCCTTCGGCGTAACGACTGAGCATCTCGGCCAGCGTCGCCGGATCGACCTCGAACTTGGTCACATGGCGGTTGAGCCACATGACATGGGCGACATCGCTCTGGTCGGCCTGGCTGAGGAAGTGCTCTGCCAGGCCGCCGAAACCGTGAGTCGTCGCACCGCACACCCCACAGGCAATCGAATTTTCAGCCACATCCAATCGTCGCGCCAGAAGCAGCCCCGGCGCTTGAGGCTCCAGGCGAATGCCCCGGACGACAATCGTTTGCCCGCCCGACGCGAGGGGTAAGGCAGCCCTTGTCCGAACAACCACAATTCGGACACGAGCGGAGCAAGGCGGAGGAGAGATTGTATGCCGGACGATGAGTATGGTCCCAACGAATCCCGGCGCACCCCACTTGTGGTCATGACCGGACGTTCGGCGCCAGCGCCTGCGGATCGGGGGAGGATCGTCGACCGCACCAGCGATGTTGCCTCCGAGGCTGCCGACCGAGCCGGCGAGGTCGCCTCCGAGGCTGTCGATCGAGCCCGCTCCACGCTTGGCTCGGCCGGGGATCGAAGCCGGGATGTGGCCCAAGAAGCCGTGGGTCGTGCCCAGGATGTTGCCGGGACGGTACGCCATGAGGCGGCCAATGTCGCCGGCGAAGTGTCCGATCGCGCCCGGGCCCTGGCCGGAGAAGCGTCAAGCCAGCTGGAGACGCAGACGGAGGAAGGGATCCGGCGTCTGGCGCAAGGCGTGGACCGCTTGGCGGCGAAGGCCATCGCATTGGCCGAGGGCCGCCCGCGCGAAGCGGCCCCGCTCTCAGACTTTGTCTGGCAGGCTGCCGAGCGGCTGACGGTGGCGTCAGATGTGCTTCATGATCTGGCCGACACCCTCGATAGGGAGGGTTGGCAGGCGGCGGCCGAGGAGGTTCAGTCATACGCCCAGCGGCGCCCCTCGGCGTTCCTTCTGGGCGCCACAATCGCCGGGTTCGGACTCGGTCGCAGCCTCCGCAACTCGTCGGAGCCCGACTCATCACCTGAAGACGCCCGGCTCACCAACGAGCGCCCCGGCCGGATCGGGCCAGGCGGTACCCGCTGATGGCAATCGAGCAAGCACCCAACCCCTGGCCGCAAAGGGACCTTTTACCGAAAGGCTCGCGTTACACCTCGCCATCCCCCCCTCCTAGCACCGCCCCTCCCCGCGAGCCATCGCTCGGAGACCTGTTCGGCACGTTCAACAACGATTTGAAGACTCTGATCGAAAAAGAAATGGCGCTGGCGAAGGCCGAGGTGAAGGAGCAGGCGGCTACGGCGACCAAGGCCGGGGCCTTGTTTGGGGCTGCCGCGGTGACCGGCCTTTTCATGCTGTTGCTGGCGTCGTTCGCGGCCGCTTGGGGGTTGGCGGAAGTGATGCCGACAGGTGTCGCTTTCGCGGTTGTGGCGGTGGTGTACCTCGTCATCGCCGGCGTGTGCTTCTCCATGGCACGCGCTCGAATGCGGACCTTCCGGCCGGTCCCGGATCAAGCGCTTAAGAGCCTAAAGCGGGACATCCAGGTGGCGAAGGACTCATTGACGAGAGGGATGCACAGCCCGCTTCAAGAGAGTTCGAGGAGATAACCCTGATGGCGTACGAACCAGACCAGAATCGCCGCGACATCGAGGCGACTCGCGCCGACATGGCCGGCAGCCTCGAGCAGATCGGGGATCGGGTGGCCCCCTCGAAAGTTGTCGCCAGGAGCAAGCAGAAAGCATCCGACAAGGTGGAAGAGGTAAAAGAGCGCGTAAGCCCGGTACGGGTCGCTCGGCGTCAAGGCGAAAAGCTCAAATCCGGATTCCGAGATTTCATGGGCAGCGACGGCAGCCACGGCAGCGCCGACCCGGCCCCCGGCGGGGGCGTACCTGTGACCGAGCGGGCGTCGGATGTCGCCGCCCGAGCTCGGGACGCGGCCACCAACGCCGCCGGATCGCTCACCGACATCCCTCGCGCGGCCCGCCGAAACGCCGAAAGCAAGCCGCTGGCGGCGGGACTGCTGAGCTTCGCAACGGGTTTTCTGATGGCCTCCGTGCTGCCCCCGACCGACGCTGAGCGCCAGCTGACCGAACGGGTGAAGGAATCGTTGCGACCGGTTGAGGAAGAGGCCAAGGAACGAGGAAAAATGGTCGCCAACGAACTAGCCCAATCGGCCCGCCAGAATGTCGAGGCGGTCAAGCAGTCAGCCACTGGCGCCGCCCAACGGGTCAAGTCCGAGGTCCAGGATCACGCGGGCGACTTGCGAGATGAAGCCCAGTCTGCGGTCGAAGCCGTTAAGGGCGAAGCCGCCGACGCGGCCCAGAGCGTCCAACGCAAGGCGCAAACCGCAGTCGACGAACCCACCAGCGCCGCCCGTGACCCGCAACCGTCGCTAGGCGTTCGTCGCAGGTATTAAGACGCCGGCGCCGGGCACCAGGCCCGGCGCCCACGCAGGGCGGTACCTCGGGCCGGCGGTCAGCTTCGGCGAAGGGCGCTGGCGCGATCGGGATAGCCGTGGATATCGACGACTTGGGCACCGTCGACGGTAAAGACCTGGTAGAGGTGCTCCAATGGCGCCGCTCGGGCCCCTTCGGCGGTTCGGCCGACCGCCAGCTCGAGAATAATGGCGTCACGATCAAACTCCACGCTGTCAACGGCGGCCTGCATCCCTTCGGAGAGCAGCCCCCGATACCAGTCGAGGACCTCGCTTCGGTTTGTGCACACTCCGGTCCAGTGCACCTCAGGATGGAAAAGGGAGCCGAGCAGGTCGAGGTCGCGCTCCCGGTAGGCGGCTTCGAGGTGTCGGGCAACCTCGGCCAGGGTCTCGCTCCCCATGCTTGCGGTCTCGATTGACCCGAGCTCGCCGGGCTCACCGGCCTTCTCGGGTCGCGGCTCGGCCGGCTGCTCAGGACCGATCCCGTAGCTGCGGAGGAGGTTCATCACCTCCTCACTTGGCGGCTTCCCCGAAACCCAGACGTCGGTTCGGCAGGCCCCGGCATCGACGAGAAGGTGGACCGTCACGATCCAGTCGCCGGCCTTGCCCGCCTGCTCTCGGCTACCGACAGTGGCAAAGGCCAGCGGAGTGGCGTCGAAGCGGTCGTCACGGGCATCGACCTCGGCCCCCGCCTCGAGAAGGACTCCGACGACCGGTGCGTTTCCCGAGTAGGCCGCGGCGTGCAGGGGCACCTCGCCAAATCTCCGGGCATCGGCGGGAAAGCCCATGTCGAGCAGGAGTCGCACCGTCGCCGCTGAGCGGGAACCAGCCGCGTCGACGATCACCGCTCGGTCGTCATCGGTCAGGTCGTTCGCCAGGCCCGGACGGGTGGCAAGCAGCTGGGCCGCGAGGTCACGGTCCGCGTTGAGACAGGCACCCAGGAACCGGTCGACATCGGTGGGCTCAACGACAGCACCGGCGACCTGTAGCCGCTCGGCGATGTCGTGCTTGCCGGAC
>JBOGGN010000224.1:0-14272 GCA_050744165.1 Acidimicrobiales bacterium
CCCATTGCGCATCCCTACATTCCGCCGTACGAAAAAGAGAGAGAGAGAGAGAGCCCTAGATGCGGGCGATGTTGTCGAACCGGGTGAAGTGGTTAAGGAAGGCCAGGTTGGTGATCCCCGTTGGGCCGTTGCGGTGCTTTGAGATGATGACCTCGGCAGTGCCACGATCGTCCGATTCGGGGTTGTAAACCTCATCTCTATAGAGGAACATCACGACGTCCGCGTCCTGCTCCAACGAGCCCGATTCTCTCAAATCGGCGAGGACCGGCCGTTTGTCGGCTCGTGATTCCAGGTTACGGGAGAGCTGGGACAGGGCGATAACGGGAACCTCGAGCTCGCGGGCCAGGATCTTCAGGCCCCGGCTGATCTCCGATACCTCGACCTGGCGGTTTTCGGCGTTGTGGCGACCCGACATGAGTTGGAGGTAGTCGACGACGATGAGCCCGAGGTCGCCGATGCGGCTGCGGAGCCGCCGGGCCTTGGCTCTGATCTCCATCACCGTGAGGTTGGGGTTGTCATCGATGTACAGCGGCGCCTCTCCGAGGCGGCCGATGGCATTGCTGATCTTGGGCCAGTCGGATTCCATCAACTTGCCGTTGCGGACCCTGGTTGACTCGACCCGCGCCTCGGCGCACAGCAACCGCTGGGTTACCTCGGAGTGGCTCATCTCGAGCGAGAAGAACAGCACCGGCCGGCTCGCCTCCATGGCGGCGTGGGCTGCGATCCCGAGAGCCATGGCGGTGTTGTGGGTCGGAATCATGGCCTCGCCGGCGAGGTACAGGTGGTTGGGCGAATCGACGGTGATGCACCGCACCGGTACCGACGGGCAGCACTCGATTGAGATGATCGCCCGCCTGGTGTGGTCATGCTCGTCATCCGGGTCGAGACCAGGACTGCAATCAGACCCTCCTCTGGGCCGGGACAGCTTCCAGGACAGCCGGGCGGCGAGCGACGAGTGGCGGCCGCCGACGAGCACTCTCACCGGCATCCGCTGGGGCTTGAAACCCAGCGAGACCAGCAGCTCGTTGATCTGCGGTAGGAGAGTCGCGTTCGAGAGACAGAGTTCGACCCTCCCGTCGTCGTCGATCGTGCCGTCGCAGTCGAGAAGTCCTTGGAGCAGGTCCAGGCGCTGCGAGCGCGACGCTCGCAGGTACTCGGCGGGCATGCACCGGTCGTCGGCCAACCCGAGTGCACCCTCGCCGAGGCGCAGTCCGAGCTCGTAGGGATCGACCGGCAGACGTCGGTACGGCAACTGCAATGGCGCAGTCAACGGAATGTGCCAGCGCGGCTTCTGGTCGCTTCCGGAAAGAACGCCCTCGTCGAGCAACTGCTGGGTCGTGAGGACCAGCGCCGGAGTCCCGGCCCGGCGAGGGCGTTGGCTGTCCTCGTAGACCGCCCATTGATGGTCGGCGTCGGCCACCAACGAGGAGCCGTCATCGAAGTTGACCCGGTAACAGGTCCGGTCGTGCATGACCGGCGTGGCGTAGGTCACCGTGCACGGCCGCCCTTGGTCGTCGAGCACCTGGTGGCCGGCCCGCAGGTCGCGCATGGTCGTCCACCCCGTCGGCGTGGGAATGAGGGTGTCGAGGGCGAGGGCCTTGCCCATCGACGGCCTCGCCCCGATGATGACCAGGCTGGACGGCTGGAGTCCTGAGAGCCGTTCGTCGAGGTCGATAAAACCTGTCGGCACGCCGGTGATCGCCTCTCCGCGGTCGTAGAGCGCCTCGAGGCGGTCGAGGCTCTCGGAGAGGAGGTCGTGGAGGGGTCGCAGGGAGTCGGTGACCCGCCGCTCGGCGACCTCGAACACCATCGACTCAGCTCGGTCTACCGCCTCGGCCACGTCCTCGGGCAGTCCGTAGCCGATCTCGGCGATCTCGCCAGCCACGCCGATCAGGCGGCGGAGGAGGGCGTGTTCCTCGACGATTCGGGCATAGCGGGCGGCGTTGGTGGTGGCCGGGGTGTTGGCCTGGAGGGTGATCAGGGTGGCCGGGCCACCGATGGCGTCGAGGAGGTCGACCCGTCGCAGCTCATCGGCCACGGTGACCGGGTCGGCCGGCTCGCCCTGGGCGTAGAGGGAGCAGATGGCGTCGAAGACGTGGCCGTAGGCCGGCTTGTAGAAGTCGTCGGTGGCGCACGTCTCGACCGCGGCCGCGATGGCATCGCGCGAAAGGAGCATGGCGCCGAGGAGGGACTCCTCAGCCTGAAGGTTGTTGGGGGGTACCCGCCCCGCCGATCCAGTGCCGCTGCCGCTGCTGCCGCTGCTGCCGCTGCGAGCGCCATGTCGGCGGCGGGCGTCGTCGAGAGACTGAACCATGGCCGCCATCACCCTGGCCCGAATGCCTGTGGAGTCGCCAGAGGGTAAGGCTGGGGATTCAATCGGGACGACGCTCTGGATACCGCGTCCGCTGTCCCCAGGGACCAGGTGACGAACATGCGTTCGAGCCTACCGGATGGGTAGGACCGAAAACGCGAGCGAGCGCCGGGTCTGGGACCCGGCGCTCGTTGTAAAGCGGTGGGGCTTACGCGCGGACGACGTCGATCGTTACGCGGAACTCCACGGCGGCGTGCAACTTGACCGGCACTTCGTGGACGCCAATAGTGCGAATCGGCTCGTCAAGGTGCAGCCGGCGCCGGTCGAGCTCGATGCCCGTCTGCTCGGTGACGGCCGCGACCACATCGGCCACAGTGACCGAACCGAACAGCTTGCCCTCCGCCCCGGCTCGGGCCGGGATGCGGATGACCTCGGCGACGAGTAGCCGGGCGATGGTCTGAGCCGATTCCCGGTCTCGGGCATCCTTGCGGTCTCGCGCCCGGCGCATGGCCGTCGCCTGGGCTTCCACCCCGGGTGCGGCAAGGATTGCATGGCCCTTCGGGAGCAGGTAGTTGCGGGCATAGCCATCGGCCACCTCGCGGATGTCTCCCCGCTTGCCCAGGTTGTCGACGTCGGTGCGCAGGACCACTCGCATTAGAAGGGCTCCTCGTCTTGGTCGCCAGCGCTGGGCGGGCCGCTGTAGCCGCCTCCACCGGAGGTGCCGCCGGAGCTGTAGCCGCCGCCCTGGCCGCCTGCGCCCTGGCTGGCGCCGCCGGAGCTGTAGCCGCCGCCTTGGCCGCCTGCGCCCTGGCTGGCGCCGCCGGAGCTGTAGCCGCCGCCTTGGTTGCTGTAACCGCTGTAACCGCTGGCACCCTGGTTGCTGTAACCGCTGGCACCCTGGCCGCCCGTGGCCGGGCTGCCGTCGGGGCCATGGCGATCGTTCTTCGCGATCATCGCGGTGGCGTAGCGCAGGCTGGGTGCCACCTCATCCGCGTTGATCTCGATCTTCGAGTGCTTGGTCCCGTCCTGGCCCTCCCAGCTGCGCTGGTCGAGGCGCCCGGTGACGACGACGCGGCTGCCGCGGGACAAGGACTGGGCGCAGTTCTCGCCCAGGGTGCCCCAGGCGACGACGTCGATGAACGACGTCGCCTCTTCCCACTCGTTGGTCTGGCGGTTTTGCCATCTGCGGTTGACGGCGACGCCGAACTGAGCGATGGCCTGTCCGGTTCCGGTGAAGCGCAGTTCGGGGTCCCGGGTGATGTTTCCGGTAATGGTGACGTGGTTGCCGTTGGACATTGTCTTTACTCTCCGTTTGTCCCTTTGTCCGCACCAGGGCCAGCAGCTCCCGCGTCGACTCGGGCCGGCCGGGAGCGGCCGGCGACCTTGTCGGGGAGCCGGATGACCTTGTAGCGGATCACCTCATCTGCGAGGCGCAGCATCCGGTCGAGCGCAGCCATCACGGGGGGGTCGGCGGTCGCCTCGATGAGGACGTAGTACCCCTCGTTGTGATGCTTGATCTCGTAGGCGAATCGGCGCCGCCCCCAGTGATCGACGCGACCCAGGGTGGCCCCTTGGGACGTGATCAACTTGGTGGCCCGATCAACCGTCGCCCGGATGACGTCCTCGTCCAGGCCGACGTCCAAAATCACCATGACTTCATACGGCCGCATAGCGGACCTCTACCTCCCTCTGGACCCGGCGTTGCCGCACGGGGCCCCGGCGGATCCGGGGCAGGGTTTTGTTGACCGAGTCATGGTAACCGACGTCTGCGAGTGGTCCACCGCCTCAGCATGCCAAAGGGGTGTGACGGGAACTCCGCCTCAGCAGCCCCCGCCTACGGTGAGCGAGGATCCGGTCCCGATGCCGAGGCGGCCGAGACCGCCCACGGACACCTCCAAGGCATCGGTGTAGGGCGAGGCGGCGGCGTACAACTGGCAGCTGTCCTGGGTCCGGCAGGGCGTCATATCGGTCGAAGACACGAAGTGCCCGGAGGCGTCGAACCAGGCGATCGACAGGGGAATCAACGTGTCCTTCATGTAGAACTCGACCGTCGTGGGCTGGCCGAACTGGAACAGCATCCCGTCGTAGCCGGCCAGGTCGGTGCGGTTCATGAGGCCCTGATCCTGCTGCGCTGCCGTCAAGGCAAGGAGTCCACAAAAGTGCCTGGTGGTCCCCTCCGACGAACGGACCTCGAAGGCGATCTGGTCGAAACCCCTCACCCGAGAAGGGTGGGCGCCGGACAGCGAGGGCCGCTTGGTCGTGTTGGCGCCCTGTACAAGCAACGCCAGCACGCTGAGTATCAAGACGCCGGCCGCCGCCCAGCGCGCCACGCGGGCAGTGCGCTCATCAGTGGCGGCAGGCATAGCCGCCCATGGTGGCAGCTTTAGCGGCCGTAAAGATTCACAACCTCCCCCGCTCCCGGTAGCTGGCGGGCCACTTCGGGGGCTAAGTGGTAGGTCTCCTCAGGGCTGGGAAAGCGCCGAGCACGTACGTCGCGCACGAACTCCGAGACGGCATGCACGGCATCGGTTTTCAACGAGGCATAGCGCCGGACGAACTTGGGCAACACCCGATCCTCCAAACCCAACAGGTCGTGGAAGACCAGCACTTGGCCGTCGCAGCTCGGGCCGGCGCCGATGCCGATGGTGGGCACGGCGACGGCGTCGGTGACCATCGCTGCCACTACGTCGGGCACTCCCTCAAGGACGATGGCGAAGCAACCGGCAGCTGCCAGGGCGCGGCCGTCGTCGATCAGCGCTGCAATGGCGGCCGTCTCCCGGCCCTGAACCTTGAAGCCGCCCATGGCGTGCACCGACTGTGGGGTCAGCCCGAGGTGGCCCATGACGGGGATCTCGGCGTCGAGAATGGCGTGAATGACCGGCAGCCGCTTGCGGCCGCCCTCGAGCTTCACCGCCTGAGCGCCGGCCCGGACGAGCCGGGCGGCGTTGCGGACGGCGTCGTCGGCGCCTAGGTGGAAGCTCATCCACGGCATGTCGGTGATCAGGAGCGGCCGGGGTTTGGCGCGGGCGACAGCGGCGGTGTGGTGCGCCATGTCGTCGACGGTGACCGACAGCGTGTCGTCATAGCCGAGCACCACCATGGCCAATGAGTCGCCGACCAGGATCATGTCGACCCCGGCGGCATCGGCGATGCGCCCTCCCGGCGCGTCGTAGGCCGTGACCATGACGAGCGGTTCGCCACCCTTGCGGGCCCGAACCGCGGGCGCGGTAACCCCGGGGGTCATGTGGTGCCTCCTTACTGTTCCGTCCAGCGCCTGATGGCTGCCGGCGGCGGCGTTCATCGTACCCGCTGGGCCGGCGGGGCGCCCCGGGTCAGGTAGGCGGCCCAGTCAGGGGGGCGTTTCCTCGGCGGCGGGAGGGCGATGCCGCTCTGGGCCAGCGGAGTTGGGCGGGGCGGCGCATTTTCCCCACCTTCTGGTTTTAGGGCGGTGCCTTGATCGCCGTCGTGGACGACGTGGGGTGGGTGGTTGGCGTCGTCCGCGTGGTCTCGGTGGGGACGGTCGCGGACGTAGGCGTCGTGTGCCGGGTGGGTACGGTCGTGGCGGCGGTGGTCCCGGGGGTGGTCCCGGCGGGGGGCAGGTACAACGTGGTCGTGGTCGTCGCCGTCCCGAGCCCAGCGGGGAAGGTCACCAGGTTGGTTGGGGACTTGAGGTCCATGCCTGCCGCCAGCTGCTCGGGGGTCACCGGGTCGAATGCGCCGGTGTACGCCGGGTTGGTGCCGTTGTTGGTCGCCGCTTGCATGAAGTTGCGCCACAGGGTGGCCGGTTCACCTCCCCCTTGGACCCCGCCGGAGCTGCCCAGGATGCCGACCATGGGCTTGGCGTTGGTCGGGTAACCGACCCACACCGCGGCAGTCAGCTTCGGTGTGAACCCGTCGAACCAGGCGTCGGTGAAGTCGCTTGTCGTGCCCGTCTTGCCCGCGATCGGGGTGCCGAAGAAGGCGCTGGGGGCGGTGCCTCCCGTCTGCACCACCTGCTGGAGGCAGTACTCCACGATGGCGTCCTGCGCCGGACTGATCACCATCGTGGGCGCGGCGGATGGCCACGGCAAGGGGGTGCCGTTGGCGGTGGTCACCTTGGTGACGACCTGGGGAGGCAGGTAGACGCCGCCGCGGGCGAAAGTGGCGTAGGCGGCCGCCATCTCCAGCACCGAGACCTGGGCAGTGCCGAGGACCAGCGACGCGTTGGGGGCGAGGCCGACATCGGCCGGGTTCAAGCCGAACTGCTTGACCATGGCGAGCAGCTTGGCCGGGCCGATGGCCATCTCGAGCTGGGCGTAGATGGTGTTGATCGACTGGGCCGTGGCCTGGACGACGCTTACCGACGGCCCGGCGTCCTCTTGACCGAAGTTGTTCACCAGGTAGTCGACACCGCCGGTGCCCTGGCCGTTGAGGTCCACCTGTGGCGGCCCCGGCAGGGTGGAGTCGACCGAGTAGCCCTCCTTCACAAGTTCTGAGAGCAGAAACGGCTTGAACGTGGACCCGGCCTGGCGGCCGGAGCCGCCGCCGGCGGTGCCCGCAGCCAGGTTGACCTGTGACTTCGTGTAATCGGCACCGCCGACCATGGCTTTGACATAACCGTTGTTGTCCACCGCCACCAGGGCGCCCGCGGGGTCACCGGAGTAGGCCAGACCAGCGGCACCGTAGATGGCGGTGTACGCCTTGTCCTGGAGGTTGAGGTCGAGGGTGGTGGTGATCCGCAGGCCCAGGCCGAGGGGGTAGCGCTGCTCGACCTGTTGCTCCACGTAGTTCAAGAAATACTGGTCGTGGTGGGCGTTATCGAGGGTGGTGGCTTGTTTCTGGCCGGCGCCGACCTGGGTTGTCGGCAGGGGGGACGCGTTGGCGGCGTCCGCCTGAGCCTGGGTGATCTTGTGGTAGCGGACCATGGAGGCCAGTGACTCGGCCCGTCTGCCCTGTGCCACCGAGGGGTGGCCAACGGGGTCAGCCGCCTCCGGGCCCCGGATCAGCCCGGCCAGCAGCGCCGCCTGGGGCAGGGTCAGTTGCTGGACGTTCTCCTGGAAATAGGCCTGCGAGGCCGCCTGGATCCCGTAGGCGCCACGGCCCCAGTAGATCGTGTTGAGGTATCGCTCCAGGATCTGGTTCTTGGTCAGCGTCTGCTGGAGCTTGACGGCGAGCGCAGCTTCCTTGATCTTGCGCAGGAGGGTTCGCTGGGAGTTGAGGTAGGCCTGCTTGATGTACTGCTGGGTAATGGTGGAGCCGCCCTGCAGGTTGCCCGTGCCCCGGATGTCGTTGACCAAGGCCCGGACGACGCCGACGGCGTCAATGCCGCCGTGCTGGTAATAGTTGTGGTCCTCGGTGGCGACGACGGCATTTATGGCGACCTGGGGGACCTGGTTGAGAGTGACCGCGACCCGATTCTGACCGGTGTTGATGGACGTCAGCTGGGTGCCGTCGGCGGCGTAGATGAAGCTGGTCTGGGACTGCGGCTGGACCGCCGGAAGGGGGACCCTCGACAGCAGGTAGAGGGCGCCGGCGGTGCCGAAGAAGAGGAATAGCCAGACGAGGAACAGGATCCTCCGGTGGCGCCACAGCCAACTGCGGCGTTCCGGGCGTGGGGCCTGGTCTGACGGGTGGCGCCGCGGGCGGCGGCTAGGGCCACGGCCGGTGCGCCGGCGGGCTCTGGTACGGACTGGTCTCCGGTCATCGGAACCGGGGGCCGGCGCGGGCTGATCTTGGGACACCGCCTGGGCTTCGGGCTCGGCCCGGGCGCGGGGGTGGGGCTGCCGGAGCGGGTGCTGGTGGCGAGGCCGCTGCAGTCGGGGTTGGCGCCGGGCCGGGGGCGAGGGCGGGGCGGCCTGCGTGCGGTCGCGAGGTGGGGAAAGGGGTCGATCCATGAGCTAGCGGGCGACGGAAAGTAAGCCGGGAACGCGAAACTCTACGCCTGCTCGGCCTTGCGCCCGGCTACGGCGAAGGTCTTGGCGAGGTGGTTCCAGGCGCAGCGGGGGCAGACCTCGACGACATAGCAGGCCAGTTCGCGGCCGGTTCTCGTCAACTTAGCCAACTCGCTGCGGGAGGTGAGCACCCGGCCGCCGGCGGGTAGCCGGCTCCCGAAGGCGTAGGAGACCAGGACCACCTTCCCGCCCTCGCAAATGGGGCAGTCCTCGTGCGTTTCCTGGCCGCAGTTGAGTGCCGCCCGCAGCAGCTCTGGCTGGGCATCACAGACGTCGAGCTTGGACAGCCGGCCTTTGCGAAACTCGCTGACGACGGAGTTGCGGGCCAACCGGTAATCGACCTGGCCGGCAACCTGGGCCACCTTTGGGGCGCCCCGCATTGTTTCCGGCCTGAAGTTCATTACCGATGAGGCTACTGCCCTGCGATGCGACGGGGTCGAGCGGACCGGCTGCGGGTCGTGCAAAGGTTTGGGCCTGTTTTGGGGTGCTTGGCGTGGCCCGGTGTTCGGGTTGGTGTCGATCGTCGAGTTCATCGGCTTGTTGTGCTCGCCGCGCACGTTCGCTACCCTCGATATATCGCACCGATACATCGGGAGGATACGTCTTGCTGGAGCTCGCCATCCTCGGCCTCTTGAAGGACCAGGAGTTGCATGGCTACGAGCTGAAGAAGCGCCTGGCCGACACTGTGGGCTCCGGCTCGGTGTCGTTCGGCTCGATCTACCCGGCGCGCGGCCGGCTCGAGCGCGGGGGCGCCGTCTCGGTGGTGGCCACCCCCGGTGTCGCCGGCAGGGGCAAGAAGGTGTACTCCATCACCGACCGCGGCGAGCGGTTGTTCGAGGAGTTGCTGGTGACCGACGCCGGTGTTGGCGACGACGAGCGGTCGTTCAACCTGCGCCTGGCCTTCGCGCGGCACCTGTCGCGCGAGGCCCGGATCGGGATGATGGAACGCCGGCGGGCCTACCTGCTCGAGCGCCTGGCCCGTACCCGGATCGCGGTGCGCCACAGCTGGGGGCGCCTTGACGCCTACACCCGCAGCCTCATGGAGCACGGCAACGAAACCACCGAACGAGACATCTCCTGGCTCGACCGGCTGATCGCCGGGGAGCGCGCCGGCGCTTCGGACGCCGCCGCTGACACCTCACGGGCTGAGCCCCCCCAGCCAGCACGGTTCGAGCCCGCCAATTCCGATCCCAGTGCTGGGTCCCCGGCCGCCACGGCGGCGCCTTGGGGAGCCCTGTCACCCCCCACCATGCCGGTCCGGCCTCGTACCGGGCCGCTGGTTCCTGCACCAGCCCATCCACGCGGAGGCACCATCCAATGAGCACCAAGATTCGGGTCGCGATCGCGGGAGTCGGCAACTGCGCCAGCTCCCTCCTGCAGGGCGTCGAGTACTACCGCCATGCCGACCCGACGGACACTGTTCCCGGTCTTATGCACGTGACGCTTGGCGGGTACCACGTCGGCGACGTCGAGTTCGTCGCCGCCTTTGACGTCGACGCCACCAAGGTCGGTCTCGACCTGGGCAAGGCCATCTACGCCGGGCAGAACAACACCATCCGGTTTGCGTCCGTCGGCGAGATCGGCGTGACTGTCCAGCGCGGGCCCACGCTCGACGGGCTCGGGAAGTACTACCGCCAGACGATCGAGGAGTCGCCGGAGGAGCCGGTGGATGTGGCCGAAGTGCTGCGCTCAACGGGCGCCGAGGTGCTTGTCGCCTACCTACCGGTCGGGTCGGACCAGGCCCAGAAGCACTACGCCCAGGCGGCGATCGATGCCGGCGTGGCGTTCGTCAATGCCATCCCGGTCTTCATCGCGTCGGACCCGGAGTGGGCCCAGAAGTTCGTAGATGCCGGGCTACCGATCATCGGCGACGACATCAAGAGCCAGGTGGGAGCGACCATCGTGCACCGCGTCCTGGCCCGTCTGTTCGAGGACCGCGGTCTGGTGCTCGACCGCACGTACCAGCTCAACGTTGGCGGCAACATGGACTTCAAGAACATGCTCGAGCGGGAGCGCCTGGAGTCGAAGAAGATCTCCAAAACCCAAGCGGTCACGTCGCAAATCGATAACGGCATCGCGGCCGACGACGTCCACATTGGGCCGTCCGACCACGTGGCGTGGCTCGACGATCGCAAGTGGGCCTACATCCGGCTGGAGGGTCGCAACTTCGGCGATGTCCCGCTCAACATCGAGATGAAGCTCGAAGTCTGGGACTCGCCCAACTCGGCCGGGGTCATCATTGACGCAGTCCGCTGCGCCAAAGTGGGCCTCGACCGGGGCCTGAGCGGGCCGCTGATCGGGCCGTCTGCCTACTTCATGAAGTCGCCGCCGGTGCAGTACCACGACGACATTGCTCATCAGATGGTGGAGGACTTTGCCGCTGGGGCGTAGCGCCTCGAGCAGGGTGGAGCGGCCGTCAAGGGTGCGTGTCCGGCAAGGGTGGGTGTCTCGCCTAGTGCTGGAGTGGCCGTCAAAGGTTGGTGTCTAGGTCGTCGCCCCGGCCAGACGGAAGTAGTTGGCATGGATTTCATGGATGACCCTTGCCGGCTCCTGCGTGACGTCGTGCCACGTGTAGATCCTCAGTGTCCAGCCTTGGTCTTGAAGGGCATTGCGTCTTTGGATGTCGTGCTGGACTTGCTCCGGCGAGGAGTGCCACACGTAGCCATCGACCTCGACTGCGAAACGAATCTCCACCCACGCGAAGTCCAGCCTGTACTCGCCTCCTTGTCCGGCGTGTAGTTCGACCCTTGGTGTTGGGACGCCGGCGGCGTTGATGAGCCGCCGCATCCTGGCCTCAAGTTCACTGGCCGCTGGTTCACCCACAAAGCCGCGATCGGTCAGATGGCGTCGCATCTGTCCCACACCCGGCCGACCGCGGCGGCCGAGCCGGTCGAGTTCGGCATGCAACCCCGCCACGGTCACCATCCGAGTGCGCAACGCGGTATCGAGGATCGGACCGATGTCCTTGGGCGCAAGTTCGTTCGACAAGTCGACAATCGTTCGAAGTGCGTTGGTGGCTGGCAGCCCCCGGACCATGGTCGATCTCGAAAGGTGGAGATCTGACGACCGGTGGATGGTGACTCCATGAAGGCGCAGCCCACGGCCTGTCGTCCGCGGGATGCTCAGAACGACGGCGTCCGGTTCGTTGTTCAAGAGCCGCAGCAGCCATGCCGCGGACTGGTGTGACACCTGGCCGACACCCCGCGTCGCCAACACCGCGGCGCGTACGTCTTGGTAGTAAGTCCGCGGAATTCGGACGTCACGGAACACGCCATGGTGAACCGGGACCCACTCGCCGCTCGCCACCATCTGCCTGATGAAGGCGTCGGATGCTCCCAGGTCGCGGGCCTCGAATCGCGTGATGAGGCCGTAATGCTCCTGGATCCATTGCCTGATCGCCCTCTTGATCTCAGCTCTAGTGCTCATACCCCACTCCATGCCACCCGTCGGTCTGCTCTGTCGCGCGATCCGCCGCCACGGGGCTCCTTCTTGGCCGCGTTCGGTGAACTTGGCCGCGTTCGGTGAACTTGGGATCTGAAACTGTCGTAGAGCTCAGTCAGCCGCGGTCAGGTTCACCAAACGCGCTCAGGTTCACGAAACGCGGTCAGGTTCACCGCGGCGCGGTCAAGAACGAGATCGTTTCGGCCGTCGTGGAGCCTCGCTGCGGTCCTACGACGGGCTCGGCTCGCCGAGCAGGGCGGATCGGGCAGGATGTGGTCCGTGCCCAACGACCGCGGATCGGAAAACGCCGCCGCGTGGGACAGGTACGCGGCGGCCTACCAAGCCCGGACACAGCTGTCGACGAGCAGCGCCCACTACGGCCCGGACCTCCCCACCGAAGCGACGCTGCGCTTGCTCGGCGACCTCAAGGGCAAGCGGGTGCTCGAGTTGGGCTGCGGCGGAGCGCAGAGTTCCATCGCCTTCGCCAAGCAGGGCGCAACGGCGATCGGAGTGGACTTCTCGGCCCAGCAGCTGGCCTTCGCCCGGAGGTTGTGTGAGCGCGAGGACGTGCGGGTCGAGCTACGCCTAGGCGACCTAGCCGACTTGG
The DNA here is from genome assembly GCA_050744165.1 of Acidimicrobiales bacterium. Taxonomy (GTDB): domain Bacteria; phylum Actinomycetota; class Acidimicrobiia; order Acidimicrobiales; family Palsa-688; genus JBOGGN01. The sequence continues at coordinate 12,290 of JBOGGN010000224.1, forward strand.
CGTTTCTTCGGGCCGACTCGATCGACCTGGTCTTTTCGTCCTACGCCTTCGGCTTTGTCGACGACTTGAACCGGGTGTTCCGGCAGGTCCACCGGGTGCTCAAGATGGGCGCCCCGCTGGTGTTCTCGCTCCCCCACCCCGCGTCGGAGATGTTCGAACTCGACGGTGCCGAGCCTTTGGCAGTGCGACGGGCGTACTTCGACAAGAGCCCCATCGAGCACGAGCTCGGCGGGGTGCCGTTCACCGACTACCACCACACCTTCGCAGACATATATATGGGCCTGAACCGCTCGAGCTACCGGGTCGACCTGATTGTCGAGCCCGAGCCGTTGGCCGGTCGGGGGCGTGACGAGCAGTGGCGGGATGCGTTCCTGTACGTCCCTCGGACGCTCATCGTCCGGGCGCGGAAGGAAGGAAACTAGGAAGTCCGAGCCGCCCACCACTCGTCGAGCCGCCGGGTTGCCTCCTCCTTTGAGAGAGGCCCCAAATCCAGCCGGAGCTCGAGCAGGAACGACAACGCTTGGCCGACCTCCCGGCCGGGCCGGAGGCTGAGGTGCTCCATCACCTCGTTGCCGTCGAGGTCGGGCCGGATGGCGGCCAGCTCCTCGCGCTGGCGCAGCTCGTCGATGCGAATCTCAAGCTCATCCATGCGCCGTGACAGGGCGCGGGCCTTGGCAGCGTTGCGGGTGGTGCAGTCACAGCGGGTCAGCTCGTTGAGCTGGTCCAGGAGCGGCCCAGCGTCGCGTACGTAGCGGCGTACGGCGCTGTCGGTCCAGCCCATCCGGTAGGTGTGGAACCGGAGGTGCAGCTCGACCAGTTGGGTCACCTGCTCAATGTCTTGGGCCGGGTAGCGAAGGGCCCGCATCCGGTCGCGGGTCATACGTGCCCCGACCACCTCATGGTGATGGAAGGAGACCAGCCCGCCCGGCCCGAACGAGCGGGTCTTGGGCTTGCCGATGTCGTGGAACAGCGCCGCCAGGCGCAGGATGCGATCGGGCTGGCACTTGGCCACCACCGCGATGGTGTGGGCGAGGACGTCCTTGTGGTGGTGAATGGGGTCTTGCTCGAGCGCCAGGGCGGGGAGCTCGGGCAGGAACTCCTCGGCCAGCCCGGTGTTGACCAGGAACCACAGGCCGTCGGAGGGATCGGCGGTCACCAGCAGCTTGTCCAGCTCGTCCCGGATTCGCTCGTCGGACACGATGTCGAGGCGGCTGCGGAGCCGGACCACGGCGTCGACCAGGTCGTGCTCCGGGGCCAGCTGATAGCCGGTGATGAACCGTGCGGCGCGCAGCATCCTCAACGGGTCGTCGGTGAAGGACAGATCCGGCGACAGCGGGGTGCGCAGCCGGTGGGCAGCCAGGTCGCCGATGCCATCAAAGGGATCGATGAGGCGCAGTTCGGGGATGGCCAGCGCCATGGCGTTGACCGTGAAGTCGCGACGCGCCAGGTCCGCCTCGACCGCGGTGGCGAACTGGACGTCCGGCTTACGGGAGTCGGGGTGGTACGCCTCGGCCCGGTGGGTGGTGATCTCTATCCGCCGTCCGTTCTTCTGCAGCCCGATGGTGCCGAATCGCTTCCCTTGGAGCCACAGCGAGTCGGCCCAGCCAGCCACCACGGCTTCGATCTCGTCCGGCCGGGCATCGGTCGTGAAGTCGAGGTCGTAGGCCGCAGCGGCTGGCGCCACGGCCGCGCCGCCGCTGGAGTCGATGCGCCCCAGCAGGGCGTCGCGCACCACGCCACCCACCAGGTAGAGGTGATAACCGGCACCCGAGAATCGCTCGGCCAGTTCCGAGGTTTCGGTCAGCAGCGGCCGGAGGCGGTCGGGGATCACAGAAATGAGGCTAGCGGCGGCTTGTCTGGTCGCCCCCGGGAAATCCGCTATCCCCGTCCCCGTCGCCGTCCCCGTCCCCGTCCCCGTCGCCGCCCCCGCCCCCGCCCCCGCCCCCGCCCCGGCCGCGCCCCGGCTCCACCCCCGGGCCCGCC
>JBOGGN010000225.1:0-2153 GCA_050744165.1 Acidimicrobiales bacterium
TTCGAGTCCTGTTCGGGGTCTTCTTCGGCGTCTGGCCGTGCGATGAATGCCCAAACCCGATCGGCGGCCAAACGTCTATCACCACCCCCAGCATTTCGGCTACCAGACGGCGGGCGAGCCGGAGCGCTCTCCTAACGGCGGGACGTTCCGCGGCAAGACCGGCAATGACCGGACTCCGGGACTGTCTCGCGGTGCCGTGCCGTCATCGAGGCTGGAGCCAGTACACACGACGGGTCCGTGACTCGGCGGCCCTCCACCCAGCGACTCGTAGAGATGCCTGGCTCCCTCATTAGAATCAGCGGTGAAGAGAAACATTTTCTCAGCACCTCTGGCGCGGCCGGCAGCGATGAACGCCTCAACGAGCGAGCGCCCCACGCCGAGGCCTCGGTGTTCTTCGTCCACCTCGAGGTCATGGATGTACAGAATCAAGCCCGCGTCAGGACGCAACAAATGGTAGCCCCAGCACCAGCCGACAAGATCGGCGTCCAGCACCGCCACAAAGGCAAGCAGGGCTGCCGGCACAGCGAACGGCGCTTCCGCGCTCCTGCCGCGAAACTTGAGAGCCGCCTCGCGCAAGAGAGAAGGTCACCCTCGGCTCGAGGCGTCGATGATAACGGCCGTACCGTCCGACACGGCGACCACTCTTTTCGCTGTCATCAGCAGAGGTCGGCCTGTGACCAGGATCCGTGCAGGATCCTGAACGCGGAGCGATTCTCGAGCTTGGAGTGATGGTCAGTCGACCATGCCCATAAGGTCGCCGATCGCCCGGTGCCGGTGGATGTCTTTGGCGGCTTCTTCCAGGGCGGTCATCGCTTTGGCCAGGGCTTAGCCGGCGACGGCAGCGTCTCGCGGTCCTCGTAACGGGTTGACCGAGGTGTGGGCGGCGGTGGCCATCCCGGGCAGGGCGGCGGCTACGAGGCGCATGGTGCGGATGAGTGCGTCGCCCGAGCTGATGTCGCCTTGGCGTGCGATGGGGCCGGGGAAGTCGAGGGCGCCGAGGACTCCGGCGAGGCGGGTGGCCCGCCGCAGATGAGGGCGAGCTCGTCGACTTCGTTTTGGCAGTTCACGCCGCCGAAGGCCATGAGGGACGATTGGATCAGGTCGGCCGGTTCCGCGCCGGCGTCGCGGTAGGCCTGCTCGGCTCGGGTGGCGTGGGTTTCGGCGGCGCCGACCAGGGCGTGGGCCAACTGCGCGGCCTGAAGTTCTTCATCGGTATCAGGGCTCCTGTTGAGTCCGACGATCATCCCGAAGCGGCCAGCAGCGCCACCAGTTCCTGCAAGGGGTTGATGTCGCCCGCCCATTCTCCCGGCTCTCCGATGGCCTGGCCTGCTGATGGCGCCATGGTCAGGGTCGGGCCGGGAATGGGATGGCGAACTCTCGGACTTCGACTTCGACTCCGGTGGTGGTGGCCGTGTCGACAAGGTCGAGCAGGAGGGTGGTGGTTTGTTCGTCGTGGTATCCCTCGCCGCAGTTGTCGCACACCTCTGCGGGCACCGTCTTGACGACCAGGGTTGTGCCCTGACGGTTGAGCGTCACGGTGGCTGTGCCGGGCCGTGTTTCGCCTTGCCGGCAGATGACGCAGTTCATGCTTTCCTCCTCGTTTTGAACCCCGCTTCCCACAGTTCGGGGTCGGGTTGGTAGACGGTGATGACGACGGTGACCTGGTCGTGGTGGTTGTCAGCGGCCACGACGTGGATCGGCCGGGTGCCTTTCCAGCCGAGGACCAGGCGGCTCGGGTAGGGAGTGTCGTCGGGGTAGTCGGCGATGACTCGCCGGCGTCGAGAACCTGGCGCACGTCGACCACTGCGATGGCCCGCTCCGCCATGCGTTGAGCGGCGTGGACCCGGAACACCAGGTGCGGGTAGGTCACCGATCGGCTGCCCGGGTTCGCAGCGGTCGCAGCCCGCCGGTGGGGGCGGCTCCGGTGGTGCGGTAGCGACCCTGGAGGTTGATGGTCGGATGCCCGAGTGGGGATAGGCGGGCGACGTCGGCAGGGACGGGCTGCAGCCCGTGGGCAGCCAAATGGGCGAGGGCGGCTTGGATGTAGACGGTCTGCCACAGGACGATGACGTTGACCATGAGACCGCGGGACACCAGGATCGCGGAAGGGGTGACGGTGCGCGCCTCGAGGGAGGCGGCGAGACGGCAGATCT
>JBOGGN010000226.1:0-2298 GCA_050744165.1 Acidimicrobiales bacterium
CGACCGACACCTTCAACTCCACCTTCTCGGATTTGCCGGGGCTTTGGAGGACGTGGCTGATGGCCTGCTTGCGGCCCTCCGGCTTGCCGATGCCGACCCGGACCCGGATGAAGGCGTCGCTGTGAAGGTGGGCCTTGATCGACTTGAGGCCGTTATGGCCCGCCAGCCCGCCGCCCGCCTTCACCTGGATGCGGCCCACCGGCAAGTCCAGCTCGTCGTGGACCACGACCAGGGCGGCCAGGTCCTCGATGCCGAAACGGCGCACCAGCGGAGCCACCGCCAGCCCGGAGTCGTTCATGAACGTTTGGGGGAAGGCCAGCGCCAGCCGCTTGGCGCCGGCGCGCACCTCGGCGACCAGGGCGTGGAGCGCCCGCTAGCCCTTGAGCCGGCCGCCGTGGCGCTCTGCCAGGAGGGCGACGACATCAGCGCCGATGTTGTGGCGGGTGCCCGCGTACTCAGTTCCAGGGTTACCGAGGCCCACCGCCAGCAGGTCGGCCGGCGTCCCCGTGCGGGGTCGGAGCAGACTCAGCCCCCAGAAGCTGCGCCTTCGCCGCCCCGGCCGCCAGCAGCCCTGGCGCCCCCGCCGCTCGCAGCTGCCGTGCCCTCGCCGCGGCCGGGCTCGCCGTCACCGGGCTCCTCGGCTTCCTCGGGCTCCTCGACGGGGACGACCACACCGCGGGAGGCCACCACCACTGGCTCCTCGAGGTCCACCTCGGCGGTCACCCCCTTCGGCAGTCGCAGGTCACCGACCCGGATCGTGTCCCCGATCTCCATCTGACTCACGTCCACCTCGACATGGGGCGGAATGTCGGACGGAGTGGCATGCACGGTGAGGGCGGTAAGGGTGTGCTCGAGCATGCCGTCGCCCCGGGCCACCTTCTGGGCCTCGCCCACCAAGATGATCCGAACCTCGGCCGATACCACCTCGTCGCGGCGGACGATCTGGAAATCCACATGTGTCACGGTGCTGCGCACCGGGTCCCGCTGGATCTCGCGAGCCAGGGCGAGGTGGGTTTCCTTGCCCACCTGCAGGGAGAGAAGCGCGTTCAGTCCTGCGCTGGTCGTGAGCGCGGCCCGCAGCGCCCGCCCATCCACGGCCACGGGCAGGGGGTCGAGTCCGTGCCCGTAGAGGACGGCCGGGACCTGGCCCGCGGCCCGCAGGCGGCGGGACGCGCTCGACCCGAGCGGTCGGGGGGCTTGGGCGGCGATGGTGATCTCGGCCATGGGACGCGCTCCTGCGGCGGTGGGCACTTCGGGGACGGCCGACCATGCTACCGCAGGCCTTTGCGGGCCCAACCGGCGTCGCCAGCGGCCAGCGCTTCGGCGGCCGGCGGCGCCGACACGGGACTAGGTCTGGTTTTCCCCGCCGAAGATCTCCGAGACCGACCCGTCCTCGAAGACGGCGTCGATGGCGTCGGCGAACATGTGAGCCACCGAGCACACCTCGATCTTGTCAATCTGCTTCTCGGGCGGCAGCGGCAGCGTGTCGGTCACGACCACCCGGCTGAGCTGGGAGTTCTTCAGCCGGTCGATGGCCGGATCGGACAGTACGGCGTGGGTCGCCATGGCCCACACCTCGGTGGCGCCCTTGTCGATCAGGATGTCGGCGGCGGCGCAGATCGTACCTGCGGTGTCGATCATGTCGTCGATGAGGACGCACATCTTGCCCCGCACCTGGCCCATGACGTCGAGGGCCTGAACCTGGTTGATGGCGTCCTTGGGCCGGCGCTTGTAGACGCTGGCCACGTCGACGTCGCCTGAGAGGTGGCGGGCCGCCTGCTCGGCAACCTTGGTGCGGCCGGTATCTGGCGCCACCATCACGAAGCCGGGCGGGGCATGCTGGCGCAGGTAGGACGTGAGGACGGGCACGGCGGTCAGGTGGTCGACGGGGCCGTCGAAGAACCCCTGGATCTGGCCGGAGTGGAGGTCGACCGACATGATCCGGTCGGCGCCCGCGGCGGTGAAGAAGTCCGCCACCAACCGAGCCGAGATGGGCTCGCGGCCCTTGGACTTCCGGTCCTGGCGGGAATAGCCGTAGAACGGGCAGACGGCGGTGATGCGCTTGGCCGACGCCCGTTTGGCGGCGTCGATCATGAGCCAGTGCTCCATCAGCGAGTCGTTGACCGAGCGCCCCGGGGTCCGGCAGTGGGACTGGACAATGAACACGTCGGCGCCGCGCACCGACTCGGCGAAGCGCGGCCTGATCTCGCCGTTGGCGAAGTCCACCAGCCCCGGGTCGGCGAGCTCGAGCCCCAGGGCGGAGGCGATCCGCTCGGCCAGCTCCGGGTGGGACCTGCC
>JBOGGN010000227.1:0-15419 GCA_050744165.1 Acidimicrobiales bacterium
CGCCCTCGGCGTCTCCGCGGGCACTGCCAGCACCCATCTGCGGCGGGGCCTGGACGGCCTGCGCACCCGGCTGGGCACCGACTTCCGAGAGGACGAACTGGTCTGATGAACCTTTCCGAACCCATCTTCGATCCCGACGCCCACCACGACGATGTGATCCGGCGGGGCCGTGTACTGCGCAACCGGCGGCGGGCGGGCATGGCCGGGGCCGGCGTCCTGGCAGCGGTGCTGGTCATCGCCGGGGTGGCGGCCGCCGCCGGTGGGGGTGGCTCAGGCGGCCGGCAGGTGGCGACCTCGGCTCGCTCGGGGTCGATATCGACCTCGCTCGGTGCCGGGGGGTTGGGTGGTGACAGCTCGACGACGGCGTTGGCGCCGGGCACCGCGAGCACCTTGATCCCGCTGATCCCGCTGACGACCACCTACGTCCCGCCTAGCCCGACCACCGCGGCCGGCAATGGGACGGGAGGCCCGTACGCGTCGACCACCGTGCCCCTGACCACCGTGCCCGTGCCCACCACCGTGCCTGTGACCACCACCGTGCTGGCAGGGGCGCCGGCGTGCACGCCCGGTCAGATGTCCTTCGCCACGGTCTCCGACAAGCAGCAGTACGCGGTCGACAGCGTCGTCGCGGTCGGGTTGCAGGTGAGGAATACCTCCGGCCAGACGTGCAGCGCTCCGTCCTATTCGGGTATCAGCGCCCGTGCCACCATCACCGGCCCGGGGGACATGAAGGTACCGACCAATGGGCCTGCCATTTCTTGCACGGCGACCTGCACGCCGCCCGTCCTGGTGCCGGGGGCGACGACGTCATACAGCGCCGGTGAGTGGAGCGACGCCGCTCCGGCGGGGGAGTACACGGTGGTGGCGACGCGCAACGGCTTCACCGGGTCGGCGGCTTCCTTTACCGTCGGCTGACGTACTCTCCGCCGCCGGGTCGGCATCAAAAAGGCCACCTTGGCGCGGTCAGCTGACCGGAGGCGTCTCGCACCGGGGCGACCTACGGGCGGCCCGCGAGGGGTCGGGGTATGGCGACGGCGCGGGCGACGGGCGAAATCCCGACGGGGGCGGCGGCCGGCCGAGGCCGGCGGACGATCGGGCTCTGCAGATGCCAGCGTAGCCGCGGCCGCCCCGAGGTGACCATCCGGCGAGCCTCGGCCTGGCGCAGCAGGTCCTGGCGGTGCTCGGCCGCCAAGGCGGCCACAAGGTCCGGGTGCGTCACGCCGCTTGCAGGGGTTGGAGGGCGCGGCCGATGTGGGTCGTGCCGGTGGTGCCACAGGTGCAGCGCCACCGGAGTTCGGTGCCATCCGGCTGGTTCCGCAACTCCACGATGTGCTCCGGGAAGAGCAGGATCCGGCTGGCGTGTCCCGAGCAATAGACGGTGAACATGGGTCAATCATCCCGGTCCCGGGGTCTTCTGACGAGTGGCAGATTCGTCACTCCCCGAAAGTAACCTGCCAAGAAAATCCCTGCTTCGAATTGCCCGATGTGCTAACTCTGGTGGCAGGATGGTGTCAGTGCGCAAGGAAGTTGCCAACACCCGGCGCCGCCACCTGGTGGCCGCCGTCGTCTTCGACCACGTCTCGCCGTTCGAGCTGGCCGTCGCCTGCGAAGTCTTCGGCATCGACCGGTCGGCCGACGTCGGGAGCCCGTGGTACCGATTCAAGGTCTGCGCCGCCGGGCCTCGCCCGGTCAAGGCCAAGACCGGTTTCACGATCGACACCCCCTACGGGCTGGAGGCACTGCCGGGCGCCGGCACCATCATCGTGCCGGCTGGGGATGCGGTCGGCAACAAGGATCTACTGGAGGCGCTCCGCCGGGCCCACCGGCGCGGGACGCGGATCATGTCGGTGTGCACCGGGGCCTTCGTGCTGGCGGCCGCCGGGCTGCTTGACGGGCGCCGGGCCACGACGCACTGGATGCATGCCGCCGAGCTGGCTCGGCGCTACCCGCTCGTGAAGGTGGACCCCGACGTGCTGTACGTGGACGACGGGGACATCCTGACCTCGGCGGGCACCGCAGCCGGGATCGATCTGTGCCTTCATGTGGTGCGCCTGGACTACGGCGCCGAGGCGGCCAACATCGTGGCCCGGCGGATGGTGGTGCCACCCCATCGCGACGGCGGCCAGGCCCAGTTCGTGGCCCAGCCGCTCCTGCCGCGGGCGGCCCCGAATCCCTTCGCCGACACCCTGGAGTGGGCGATGGAGAACCTGGATGCCGACCTCACGATCGGGGATCTGGCAGCCCGGTCGGCCATGAGCGCCCGGACCTTTGCCCGCCGATTCCAGGAGTCACACGGGACCACCCCGCACCAGTGGTTGTTGCGCCAGCGGGTGCTGCTGGCCCAGCGGCTGCTGGAGACCACCGATCTGCCAGTCGAACAAGTGGCGTCCCGGTGCGGCATGGGGACGGCGGCCAACCTGCGCCAGCATTTCCAGCGGATTGTGCGCAACACCCCGCAGGGCTACCGGCGGTGCTTCCAGCAGGGGAGCGAGGAGACCGAGCGATCCCGAAAGTGGGTGGCGTCGGAGGGCTGAGTCCGGTCAGACCGGGCAGTCAGCGATCCCACCCGAGGGCACGGTCGACGGCCCGTCGCCACTGCTCGTAGCGCTCGTCGCCCCTCCGCCTCGGCTGCGCCTCGTGGTCAGCCGCCCACAATGACGCCACCTCCTCGATCGAGCCCCACACCCCTTCGGCGAGGCCGGCGAGGTAGGCGGCGCCCATGGCCGTGGTGTCGGGGACACGTGAGCGGGCCACGGGGATCTGGAGTTGGTCGGCCTGGAGCTGGAGCAGGAGGTCCATCACTGAGGCCCCGCCGTCGACTCGCAGGTTGGAGACGGTCACTCCCGAAGCGTGGGTCATGGCCGTCACCACGTCCCGGGTCTGGTACGCCATGGCTTCAACCACCGCGCGGGCCAGCTGGCGGCGACCGCTGCCGCGGCTCAGGCCGACGATGGTGCCCCGGGCGTAGGGGTCCCACCACGGGCTGCTCAGACCGGCGAACGCGGTGACTACGAACACGCCCTCGCTGTCGTCGATCGACGCCGCCAGCGGGCCGATCTCGGCGGCCTCGGAGATGATGCCGAGCCCGTCGCGGAGCCATTGAATGGCCGCACCGGTGGCGAAGATGGCCCCCTCCAGTGCGTAGGCCCGCCGCTCGGCGCCGCCCAGCGTCCAGGCGACGGTCGTGAGGAGCCCGTCCACCGGGTCGGGGCAGTCGGGACCCACGTTCATCAGCACGAAGCTCCCGGTGCCGTAGGTGTTCTTCGTCATTCCCGGCTGGAAGCACGCCTGGCCGAAGAGCGACGCCTGTTGGTCGCCTGCCACCCCAGAGATGGCGACGCCGGCCGAAAGCCCGCTCACCACGCCGGCCGCCGTCGTGCCCAGGCGCCCGCTTGAGGGCCGCACCTCCGGTAGGCAGGCGAACGGAACCCCGAGCAGCGACGTGAGGTCCTCGCTCCAGGCCATGCGGCCGATGTCGAACAGCATGGTGCGGCTGGCGTTGGATGCATCGGTGACGTGGACGGCACCCTCGGTGAGCTTCCAGATGATCCAGCTGTCGACGGTACCGAACGCCAGGTCCGGGCCCGCCTCGACGCCACCGTCTCGCAGGAGCCAGGCCAGTTTGGTGCCCGAGAAGTACGGGTCGAGGACGAGGCCGGTCTGACGGCGCACCAGATCGAGATGACCCTCAGCCGCCAGCTGCTCGCACAACTTGGCGGTACGGCGGTCCTGCCACACGATCGCCCGGTGCAGGGGCAGGCCGCGGGCGCGATCCCAGACGACCGTCGTCTCCCGCTGGTTGGTGACGCCGATGGCGGCCACTGCCGTCCCGCTGTCCGACAAGCGTTGAACGACGGCGCCCAGCGTGGCTACAACCGCCGCCCAGATCTCCTCTGGATCGTGCTCCACCCACCCCGGGCGGGGGAAATACTGCGGAAACTCCTCGTAGGCGGCATCGACAACGTCGCCACGCTCGTTGACGGCGAGCGCCCGTACGCCGGTCGTACCGGCGTCGATGGCAACGACAACGCTCATCGGCGCGCACCGTAGTTCGCACCGAACGCGATTATCCCCAGCGCGGCCCCCCTGTCGAAGGGGCGGGGACAGAGGGGGGCCTGCGCCAGGGTCACACCGTCGAGGGGGCAGCTTCGACGGCTGTCAGAAGTGATACCCCGCCCCCAAAGACCCCAAACCAAGATTTGTCTGAAGGTGGCTGAAGACTTGCGAGAAACCCAAAACAGGTGATGACTGTGGACAACTCCGGCAATTCACAGCCTTGTTCCTCTCGTTGTTCACAGGAACCTGACCGTACCGTGTTGGGGTGACCGGGAGGGGCTCCGGACTTGCCGGAGGTTGTTGACACTGATGGAACTACGATGATGTAATATTCCTAGATCTTGCGTCTCCAGCACCTCTGGGGGCGTCTGACCACTACGGGTTGTGGTCAGAGCACGACTCGCCGGCTTGGCGGACCACCATCGCAGGGAGGTTTTGGACATGGCAATGGCCCCCGAGCGGATCGGGATCGGGATCCACCGTCACTTCACCGCACCGGGGACCGACCCGGTGGACACGGTTCGGTGGGAGCGCCGAGATGCCCGGATCACCAACTACATGACCGGCGCCGTGGCCTTCGAGCAACTCGGAGTCGAGGTCCCCTCGACTTGGAGCGTCAACGCCACCAATATCCTTGCCCAGAAGTACTTCCGGGGGACCCTGGGCACCCCCGAGCGCGAGTGGTCCCTCAAGCAGGTCTGCCAGCGGGTCGTCGACACCATCACCGAGTGGGGCCGCAAGGACGGCTACTTCGTCGACGATGACGAGGCCGAGGCGTTTCGGGACGAGCTGACCTACCTCGTTATCCACCAGAAGGCGGCGTTCAACTCGCCGGTGTGGTTCAACATCGGGGTCCGGGGCGTTCCTCAGCAGGCTTCAGCGTGTTTCATCCTGTCTGTTGATGATTCGATGAGTTCCATTCTCAATTGGTACGTCGAGGAGGGCACGATCTTCAAGGGTGGTTCCGGGTCCGGGATCAACCTCTCGCGCATCCGTTCCTCGAAGGAGGGTCTGCGTGGCGGGGGAACGGCGTCGGGCCCCGTCAGCTTCATGCGGGGCGCCGATGCATCGGCGGGCACAATAAAATCGGGTGGGAAGACCCGTAGGGCCGCGAAGATGGTCATCCTCAACGCAGACCATCCAGATATCGAGGACTTCATCTGGTGCAAGGCGGTCGAGGAGCGCAAGGCCCGGGCGCTGCGTGACGCCGGCTTCGACATGGACCTCGACGGCAAGGACAGCCACTCGATCCAGTATCAGAATGCCAACAAATCGGTGCGGGTCACCGACGAGTTCATGGAAGCCGTCCTATCGGACGACGACTGGCACCTGAGGTCGGTCACCACCGGCGAAGTGCTGCAGACGGTGAAGGCCCGAGCGTTGTTCCGCCAGATCTCCAAGGCGGCATGGGAGTGCGCCGACCCCGGCATGCAGTTCGACACGACGATCAACCGGTGGCATACCGCACCAGTGACGGGTCGCATCAACGGGAGCAACCCGTGCAGTGAGTATATGCATTTGGATAACTCAGCCTGCAATCTAGCGTCTCTAAACTTGCTGAGCTTTCTCGACAGTGGCGATCATTTCGATGTCGAGGGATTCACGTCGGCCACCGAGGTCCTCTTCACCGCCCAGGAGATCCTGGTCGGCAACGCCGACTACCCGACCGAGGCAATCGGGGACACATCGCGCCGCTTCCGCCAGCTCGGCATCGGCTATGCCAACCTCGGCGCTCTGCTGATGTCGCTTGGCCTCCCGTACGATTCGGAACAGGGCCGGGCGTGGGCGTCAGCCATCACTGCCCTTGTGACCGGTCAGTCCTACGCCACGTCGGCTCGCACCGCCGCCCGGATGGGGCCCTTCGCCGGGTACACCGACAATCGCGACGCCATGCTCAACGTCCTGCGGATGCACCGCGACGAGGTGGCGGTCATCGACGAGGAACTCGTTCCCCCGGAACTTTTGAGCGCGGCCCAAGAAGCGTGGGACTCGGCGGTCGAGGTGGGGGAGCGGTACGGCGTCCGGAACTCGCAGGCCAGCGTGCTGGCGCCAACCGGGTGCTTGGTTGGCGATTCGCTCGTTCCGACCGAGCGCGGCTTGGTGCGCCTCCGATCGCTCGGCAACCCAGAGGGACCGCAGTGGCAGGATCTCGGTGTCGCGGTCGCAACTGACGACGGCGCCCAGGCGGCGACCAAGTTCTACGTGAACGGCGTCGAATCCGTGGTCACCGTCTCCACGAGCCGGGGCTATCGCATCCAGGGGACGCCGACCCACCGGGTCAAGGTCGTGGACCAGACGACTGGCGACTGGCAGTGGAAGCGCTTCGCGGAGATCCGGGCGGGGGAGCTGGTGCCCCTCGCGTTGAACCGGCTAGTGGGCGAACCGCAGGCGGTGCCGTTGCCGCCACTGCCTGAGGCCTATTGGACCGGCGAGCACAACGCCGTGGTCTCGCGGACGATGACTCCGGCGCTGGCCGAGCTTGTCGGCTACTTCATGGGTGATGGTTCGTTGCATAGCCGCGGCTTGCGGTTTTGCGTGACGGCTGGCGACTTCGACGTGATCGACCACCTTTTGCTGCTTGGCAAAGAGGCGTTTGGTTTGGTAGGGCACGTCACACCGAAGAAGGGCTACGACGAGGTCCGCTTCGACTCGGTGCGGTTGGCCATGTGGTGGGAGGCATGCGGCTTCGACAAGTTCCCGCCAACGGAGTCGCACCGCGGCAAGGGGTACACCGCCCACATCCCGGACGCGGTGCTTCATGCCAACGAGCGTGCGGTGTACGCCGCATTCTTGCGAGGGCTGTTCGAGGCCGACGGCGACACCAGCGCCGGATACCCCACGCTCAAGAACACGCTCGTGGGATTGGTACGTGACTGCCAGACGCTCCTTCTTGCGCTCGGATACCCGACGACGTTGTCGGTGCGCGATCGCAGTATGGGTACCTCTTGGGGCCGCGCCCCGCTGGCCCATCTCCGGGTTCTGAATGGCTCATACACGGCTCGGTGGCGGGCCGAGATCGGCTTTATCAGCGGACGTAAGAACGCCGGTCTGTCTCTTCGTGGGGATCGGGCGCAGACGGCGCGGTACGACTACATCCCAGTGACGAGGTCGATGGTCGACCGTCTTGCTCCGGTGAACGATCGCCTGCGGCGGGTGCTGCTGATGGAGACTTCACGCCAGCGAGTCTCCCGACGGTTGGCTGAGGAGTTGCACGACCGGACGGGCGACGCCGAGTTGGGCCGGCTCCTGTCGTTCTTCTACGACCGGGTGACCAGCGCCGACCTCGGAGACGAGGAATACACCTACGACCTCTCCGTTCCCGGCAACGTGACGTATGTGGCCAACGGGTTCGTCAGCCACAACACAATCGGTTTGTTGATGGATTGCGATACCACCGGCATCGAGCCCGACCTTGGTCTGGTGAAGACCAAGAAGCTGGTCGGCGGTGGCACGATGTCGATCGTCAACCAGTCCATTCCCCGTGCGCTGCGCCGCCTCGGCTATTCCGACCCTCAGATCAAGGCCATCATCGGCTATGTCGACGAGCATAAGTCGATCGTGGGAGCCCCGGGCTTGCGGGCCGAGCACATGCCGGTGTTCGCCTGCTCGATGGGCGACAACACCATCCACTACCTCGGGCACGTCAAGATGATGGGCGCCGTCCAGCCTTTCATTTCCGGTGCCATCTCCAAGTGCGTGACCGGCGAGACGCTGCTCACGACCTCCGATGGGTTGGTGCGCATCGGCAGCCTCTATCGGGACGAGGCGCCGGACACATTTCGCAACGACGTGCGGGAGGTGGCATCGCTCACCGGGCCGCAGAAGACCGACGCCTTTTACTACGGGGGCGTGCGCACGGTCACCTCGGTGGTGTTGCGTTCCGGTCACCGGGTGACGGGCACGGACAACCACCGGCTCCTGGTGTCCTCCAGCCGGGACGGCCTCGAATGGCGGCGGCTGGACGAGATCACCGTCGGCGAGTACGTCGCCACCCAGTACGGCGACGACCTGTGGTCTGTGGTCCCGGCGCAGCTCGACGAGTGGTCGTCTGGGGAGCGGTCATGTCCTCCGAAGGGCGCCCATTTCCACCGGGAGCCCGACGCGGACACCATGCCACCGCCGCCCGGCGGTGGCCGGACGGCGACCGCAGTGCTCTCGCGGCCCCTTCGCCGGCCGTCGGAGATGACCGAGGACCTTGCCTTCGTCCTCGGCGCCTTCGCGGCGCAGGGCCGGGTGGCACGGGCCGGTTGGGGCGTCACCATCGCCAACGACGTGGCTGCCGTCCGTCTGCAGCTGACCGAGTCCGTCGACCGGCTCTTTGGTGTGTCGGCGACGTCCTACGACGCGGCCGATGGCCGGCCCGCGAGCAATGGCGCCCGAGCAGACACCGGCATTGAGTTCCAGTCGCAGGCGGCGGTCGAGTTGTTCGAGGACCTGGGGTGCGGGCAATCGTCGTCGCGCAAGCGCATCCCCGACGCCGTGCTGCGCAGTCCCCGGAGCATGGTGATTTCCTACCTCCAGGGCCTATTCCTCGTCGCCGAGGTCAGCATGATGTGCGGGATGGCCAAATGGTCCATCACGTCAGACTCGCCCGGTCTTCTTGACGACCTGCAGGCGGTGCTGACGAATCTTGGCGTGGTCCACGAGCGCGCCACCCGCTACCGGAAGACCGACGGTCGCCCGTACGACGAAGTGTTCGCGGTCGGGGAGCACGCCTTCAACCTGATCTCGATGGTCCCCTTCCTGGACCGTCACAACGTCGCCTACGCCCAGGCGCTGGCGGGGATCAGACGAGATTCGGATCGCACCGGCGCCGATGTGGTGCCGGGCATTTCCCCCTACGAGCTGTACCGGATGGTCCCCCGCAACCACCGGGCCGAGTTCAGCTATTTGAGCGACCCTCGG
This sequence comes from Acidimicrobiales bacterium, assembly GCA_050744165.1. Classification (GTDB taxonomy): domain Bacteria; phylum Actinomycetota; class Acidimicrobiia; order Acidimicrobiales; family Palsa-688; genus JBOGGN01. The sequence goes on from JBOGGN010000227.1 coordinate 8,962, forward strand.
GCGATGTGCGTCAGCCGGCGGTCGCTGGAGCACGTGGCGGCGGTCGCCGGACCTCGGCTCCCGCAGTGGCTGCGTATCGTGCTGGACGAAAACTTGCATTTCAGCCCGGTGGATTCGGTTGCCACTGGTGGCCAGGCCGAGGTGTTCGACGTGTCGGTGCCCACGACGAAGGCGTTCGTCGGCAACGGGATCGTCAACCACAACACGGTCAACATGCCCGAGGAGGCGACGGTCGAAGACGTCGAGCAACTCCACATCGAGGCGTGGCAGCTCGGCCTAAAGGCCGTTGCCATCTACCGGGACAACTGCAAGGTCGCCCAACCGCTGGCCACCACCAAGAAGACCCTGGCGGATCCGCAGGCATCGCCTGCCGAGGCTCATGACGCCGAGTTGGCCTTGAAGGTGGCGGAGCTCGAGAAGGCGCTGCAACGCCAGACGGTGGTGGTGAAGCAGCCGGTCCGCGAGCGCCTGCCTCGCAAGCGGCGGTCCATGACCTTCAAGTTCCGGGTCGCCGATTGCGAGGGCTACGTGACCGTCGGCGAGTACGAGGACGGCCGGCCAGGCGAGGTTTTCATGCAGGTCTCCAAGCAGGGCTCGACCCTGGCCGGAATCATGGACGCCTTCGCGGTGGCGGTCAGCCTCGGACTGCAGCACGGGGTGCCGCTGGCCACCTACGTGAAGAAATACACCAACATGCGTTTCGAGCCGGCGGGCATGACCGACGACCCCGATCTTCGCATCGCGTCCTCCCTGGTCGATTACATCTTCCGCCGCTTGGCCGTTGACTACCTGAGCTACGAGGAGCGGGCGGATCTCGCCATCCTCACGACCGGAGAACGCCTCCAGCCGACGTTGCCCGGCGTGGGAGAGATGACCACCCCGAGCTCGTCGATCGTCGAGGAGTTGAGCGATCAACCCGCAGCCGGCTCCTCGTTCCGCCCGGCCTCGACGGTGGCATCGGCCCGGCCGCTCGATGCGCCGTACTGCTACCAGTGCGGGGTGCAGATGCAGCGGGCCGGGAGTTGCTTCGCCTGCCCGTCTTGCGGGAGCACCAGCGGCTGCTCGTAGTGTGCGAAGGCCACGTCGGGCTGGATCGGATCTCGAACTACGAGACGGTCCCTAGTTCGACTTCGCGGCTATCCCGTACCAACGGGGCCTCGAGTGTGCAGGTTCCGGTTCGAGCGGTCCCTAGTCGGCGCTCAGGGTGACGCCGCTGATACGGGTGCCCGGCGGCAGGGTCCGCACCTGCGAGTGGAGCTGCTCCGCGAGGTTCACCGCGACGACGAAGTTGCGCAGCGGGATGTTCGAGACATCGAGCTTCCCGCCGAGTACAGGCGGCACGGTGGAAGCGGGTCAGCGTGCCTTCGAGGGTGTCAAGCCACCACAGCCCATCCCGGGCCTGGAAGAGGGCGTCACCGAAGGGTGACGTGAAAGCGGCCTCTTGCTCGCCAGGTCGATGAACGTCCACGACTCCAGCGCTTGCCAGTATGAGGCCTCAGGGAACTGTCGGGTCGGCTGGAACTCCGCGGCGGTCACGACACCGACGGTACTGTTCATCAGTCTTGGTGTAGACGACGACCAAAATCAACCCGTTTCCCTGCGAGTGGCCCGACCAGCGAGGGCCGGGGCATTTTCCACATCTATTACTCCACCAACGAGCCGAAGCGGATGAGGTTGCCATCGAGGTCGATATGTGCCCCTTCCCGCATCCGGTACGGGGTGTTCCGGACCGGGCGGGTGGTGCCCGCGATGCCGGGTCGGCTCCATTCCTCGTGCAGGGCGTCGGCATCCAGCACGTAGAGATAGGTGGCGGTCGAGTTGGTGGCCGGGTCGAGATCGGGGTCGGTGGCCAGGTGGACGCCCATGCCCTCTCGGTTGGCGAAACCGTACTGGTCCCCGCCGTGATCGGCGTGGGTCTCGAAGCCCAGCGTCGAGTAGTGGGCTAGGGCGGCCGGGAGGTTGCGCACCGGGAAGATGGGGCTGAAATTCCGGAACAGCCTCGGCGGTTTGCGCATCCCGGCGCCGCTCGCCAGGTTGTCGACGTTGATCCGGGCCAGCGCCATCAGCGCCTCGCGCATGGCATGGACCGAATGGTGGGATACCTGTTCGGACAGTTGGGCGTCGACCGCATCGACGGCGAGGATGACGGCGTCGAGCGCCTCGTGGCCGTGCCAGGTCAGCCTGAGCGCCACCCGGCGGCGGTCCTCGGGGACGGGGCGCCGCTCGACGTAGCCCCGGGTGACCAGGGTCTCGATCACCTGGCTGACCGCCTGCTTGGTGATGCCAAGTTCTACGGGGAGGTCGGGATGGTCGCCCTCCGCCCGGCTGATACGGGCCAAGATGAGGGGACCGTTGCGAGGCAGGTCGTCGATACCCACGGCGTGCAGCTCCGCCCGGATGGCGCGACCGTAGGCGCCCCGGGCGAGACGGATCAGGACGGGGGTGGCAAGTTCGGAGAGGTCTGCATTGGACACAGGGCCAGGATATAGACAAGGATATTGACGATCAAGACACTTGTCGATCTCGTCCGTGGCGCCGTTCCGTGGCGCCCGCCACCGGACCGGCGGTTCCGGCCCGCGAGGGCGGGGCGCCTGCCTCGGCCACGTCGGCCGCCGGGAGGGGTCCGAACAGGTTGAAGAAGCCGAAGTACGGCGACGGATCCCCATCCCAGTGATAGGTCAGGATCTGACCGGCCGAGCGGCGCCCGAACAAGGTCCGAAACCACTCCATCGCCGGTGCCCGACCGGTCGTGGCCGCCACCCCTTCGCCGCACATCCACTCCCCGCGGTCGTAGGCGAGCCGCAGGGCGGGGAGGCCGGCCTTGGTTGCGAGGTGGCCCAGCCGGCCGGTGACCCGCTCGCTCACGCCGATGATGGCGGCAGCGTCGCTCGGACCGGACATCCCGAGCGCACCGCGGAGGTCGTGTTCGTGAGTGAGGATGTCGAACGCGGTGGCGTCCACCAGTTGGGGAGTCGCCAGCAGCTCCAACAGCTGCGGCGTGCGCGCCTGCCACTCCGCCAGTACATCGGCCAGGGCGCGTCCTTGGCGCTCGGCCACCTGTCTGGCGGTCCAGACATCGGTCGCGAGGCCCTCATCGTGTCGCCCATCGCACACGTCGGCACAGACCCCGGTCACATGGGCGACCAGTTGTTGGACGGTCCACCGCGGCGTGCCGGGGACCATGGTTGCCAGGTCCGCAGCCGGCAGCGGGGTCACCAAGTCGACAATCCGGTCCTGGACGTCGGCGTACAGGCGTGGCAGGTCCATCACCGTGACCCGAGCGAGGCTGGATCGACGACGCCGTCCTCGGTGATCAGCGCCGTGACCAGGGCGGCGGGCGTCACGTCGAAGGCCCGGTTCTCGACCGTCATGCCGTCTGGGGCGATGCGGTGGCCGCCCACCACGGTGACCTCGTCGGCGCCCCGGCGCTCGATGGGGATCGACCCACCATCGGGGCACGCGAGATCGATGGTCGAGTTGGGCACTGCCACGTAGAACGGCACCCCGTGGTGCTTCGCCAGCACGGCCAGACCGTAGGTCCCCACCTTGTTGGCCACGTCGCCGTTGGCGGCCACCCGATCGGCGCCCACGATCACGCAATCGACGTCGCCCGAGGCCATGAGGGAGGCCGCCATGACGTCGGCCACCAGCGTGGCGGGGATGCCGAGGCGGGTCAGTTCCCAGGCCGTGAGGCGGGCGCCTTGGAGGACTGGGCGGGTCTCGCCGACCCAGGCCCGCGGCTCCTTGCCCTGTTCGTGGGCCGCCCGGATGACGCCGACGGCGGTGCCGTAGCCGGCGCAGGCTAGGCCCCCGGCGTTGCAGTGGGTGTACACCCGGGCGCCCATGGCGAGTAAGCGCGCACCATGAGCGCCGAGGCGCCGGTTGCGCTCGACGTCATCCGCGGCCAGCCGGAGCGCCTCCGCCAGCGGATCGGCGGCGGCCAAGGCTTGACGGACGCCCCAGGCCAGGTTCACCGCCGTGGGGCGGGTAGCGATCAGCCGTTCGGCCGCAGCCGGGAGGTTCTCGCCGGTCGCTGCCGCCAGCGCGACCCCCATTGCCCCGGCGACGCCGAGAGCGGGGGCACCGCGGATGGCCAGCGACCGGATGGCGGTGCACAGGTCCTCGACGGTGGCAATGGTGAGCAGGATCAGCTCTCCGGGGAGGCGGCGCTGGTCGATCATCACGATCCGGCCGTCGTGCCATTCGATGGTGGGGGGGATGGCGTCCGGCACGGTCTCGGTGCCGCCGGGCACGGCCTCGTCGGTCATGGGCGGGTTGTCCCGGCCTCGCCGTCGAGTGCGTCGACCGCGGCCCGCACCCCGCCCTCCAAGCCACCGGGGTGACGGTAGGCCTGGCTGCCGAGGAGCATCAGCAGCCCGTTGCCACCGGCGAGGGCCGCCTGCCGGGCAACGTCCCCCGGACCCAGGCCGCCGCCGAAGACGGCGATGGCCGGCCGAGTGCCGCCCGCCCCACTCGTCCCCCGGCTGGCGTCAAGGGAGGCCCGGACCTCATCCTCGGTCTCGAACAAACCGCCTCCGAAGGCGCCCACGATGCAGTAGTCGGCCCCGCACAGCCGGCACAGTCGGGCCAGCACGGCCCCGGACGCACCGAAGCGGACGTTGCGTGTCAGGGCGCCGCTGCCGGCGCGATGAGCCAGGATCGGCACGCCGAGTTCTGCTTCGCGCAGCGTCCGGACGGAGTCGAGGCCCTGGGCGAATGCGTTGACCATGACTCCGGTCGCGCCGAGGCCCACGACGCGCCGAGCGCGTTCGACCAGACCGGCCGACGAGCCCGTGATGTTGGGGGTGTACACCACCCCGGGTTCGAGGGCCTTGACGACCTGGCGGACCCGCTCGTCGAGCGGACACCAGGCGGGGTCGCCCAGGATCTCGTCGTCCTTGACGAACACCGCCCCGCCGGCCACCGCGGCCCGGGCCACCTCGCCCACCTCGGCCGGCGACAGTCCCATCGACGGCTTCACGATGACGCCGATCCCGACCGGCACGGGCTGCGCCGCGGGACCGAAGGCGGGACCCGGGAGTAGGTCGTCGGGAAGCTGCAAGTGGACCAGCCGGCAGCGGGTGACCGAGCCGATCTCGCTTCCCTCGCCCGACACCAGGGTCGACATGATCAGGGACACGTTGGCCCCCCAGTGACCATCGGGGAACTCGAGGACCGCCTGGCAGTCCCCCTGCTCGACGACCCGGCCCCGGGCCCAGGACGGCCCGCCCTCCATACCGATCGAGGCCCGGAGGGCCAACGTTTCTGCCGCCTCGGGGGGCTCGATCTCGTAGGTGGCGCGGATCACGGGACACGATGCTACGGGTCTGCCCGGCCGGTGGAGTGTCGGAGCATCGGGTGGGGGGGTATGCGTAGAAAAGTGAATCCGTGGCGTCATCGCGATTCACCGGCCGGACTCGTGTCGACCAGCGGGGGCAAGCGTTGTTCGAGCCGGGTGAGCGCATCGTCGGTGCCTTCGACGCGGTGACGGCTCATCCGTACTTTCTCAGTCTCCGTTACAGCGGTCTCGTCGACCTTCTCTACGGAGGGGGGTGGGGAGTGTGGTTCCTGGTGATTTTCGGCCTTCGGCGCGTGCCCTATGTGGTGCTCATTCCGGTCGTCTATTGCGTGACCGGTTTGGCGTGCTGCGTCCTCTCGTGGCTCGTATGTCACCGGGTGAAAGCCCGTTATCTGATGTTCGCCCTGACGACGTTCGGCCTGGTGGTATGCGAAGTCGACTGGTTGCGCCGGCCCCGAGCCATTGTCGAACGGATGCCCCCAATCCAACCGGAGATCGTAAAGAGAGGTCGATTTTGCTGGCAGGTTCGCTTCGGTAATCGTGAAGTATCGGCGAAGGAGCGACTCAGACCAGTCCTCGGTTGGATGGACTGGACAGCGACACAGGGTTGAGCGCCGAGCGGCGTCCTACTTAATGGCCAGCCGCACCCGGTAGGTGAACCAGAATGGCCGCGGTTCGTTTCCCAAGGCCGAGGCAGCGGTGGCCGACAGCGTGGTGACGCCGAGCACGTCCTCGTCCAGACCGGCATTCAGCAGAGCCTGCGTGTGCCCCTGGCTGCGGAACAGGTCGACAAAGCGGCCGTGGTCCCCTATTTCGGCGGCTATTAGCGAGAACTCGGTGCACCACCGGAAATGCCCGCTGTGCACCAGCCGGGCCAGGTGGTCGATCTTCGACCAGGACCGGCCACCGCCGGCCAGCCCGTTGGTGGACGGGTAGTCGAGGCCGTAGTGCTCAGGGGGCGCACAGTCATCGGGCAGCGGCCGCCGCAAGGCGTCGCCGGTGTCACCTTCGACCACCCGGTTTTCGAACACCACCAGGCGCTCTCGGCAGCGCATCCAGGCCGCTTCGGCCTCCCAGCAGCCGGTGACGGGTGGAAAATCGCAGTCCAGCGCGGCGAACACCCCACCCGGGCGAAGCAGCCGGGCGATCTCGGCCAGGG
>JBOGGN010000228.1:0-17378 GCA_050744165.1 Acidimicrobiales bacterium
CTGCAACCGACGTTCGACGTGGTCGGCGAGGTCCTTTTCCCGGTGACTCTCGGAGGCGATGGCCACCAAGTCGGCCGTGCGCGCCAGCAGGTCGGGCGTCATCGACTCACGTCGAAACGCCCTCTTCCCGCAGCAGGTCGTTCAGCTTGGCGCTGTCGTGGCGCTGGCCGGGCGTCAGGCGGCGGATCACGAGGATGCAGGGAAGGCCGAATTCGCCGCCGGCGAAGGTGCGGCGCCGGCTGGCCGTGACCCCGACGCACCATGGCGGGACCACGCCCCGGGACAGTTCCTCGCCGGTCTGGGCGTCGATCACCGGGATAGCCCGGTTGAGCACGCACCCCTCGCCGAGCACCGCCCCGTCGCCCACCCGTGCCCCCTGGGTGATCATGCAGCGACTGCCGATCAGGGCCTCGTCGCCGATGATGACCGGCGCCGCCTGCGGCGGCTCCAGGACTCCGCCGATGCCGACGCCCCCGGAGAGGTGAACGTTGGCCCCGATTTGGGCGCAGGAACCGACGGTCGCCCAGGTGTAGACCATGGTGTTGGCCCCCACCCGGGCGCCGATGTTGACAAAGCTCGGCATCAGGATGACCCCGCGCTCGATGTAGCTGCCCCAGCGGGCGATGGCGCCGGGGACGGCCCGCACGCCGAGGCCGGTGAAGCCACGCTTCAGGGGGATCTTGTCGGCGTACTGGAAGGCGCCGTTGTCAATGGTCTCGACGGCCGCCAGCTTGAAGAACAGGAGGATGGCTTCCTTCAACCACTCGTGCACCAGCACCGATCCGTCTCTCGCCACCTCCGCCACCCGGGTGTCGCCCCGGTCGAGGGTGTCGATGGCCTGGCGCACGGTGGCCATGGCATCGGCGTCGCCGGGCACCACCTCGGCCCGCCGGGTCCACAGGTCCTCGATCGTCGCTTGGAGATCGGCCACGGCGCGAACGTAGTGCAGGAAACCGACGGCTCCTGGGCCTAGCTGCGCAAGCCGAGCCGCCGAGCCACCAACTCCAGGCGGTCGAGCGGCTGGACCATCGCCACCCGGATATAGCCGGCACCGGCTGCGCCATAGATATCCCCGGGCGAGACCAAGGCGCCTCCTTCGGCCGCCAGGCGCTCGGCAAACCCCCAGGCATCGCCTCCGGGCACACGGGCCCACAGGTAGAAACCACCCTCTGGCATCGCGGCGTCCACGCCCAGGCGCTCCAGAATCGCCGACATCGCCGCCAACCGTTCCCGGTAGCGGCCCCGCTGCACCTCGACGTGATCGACATCGCCGAGGGCCGCGACGGCGGCCAGCTGGACGGGCCCAGGCGCCATCATGCCGACGTGCTTGCGAACCTCTCGCAGGTAGTTCACCAACTCCGGGTCGCCCGCATACCATCCAAGGCGCAGACCGGCCAGGTTGGATCGCTTGGAAAGGGAATGGACGGCGACGACCCCATCGAGCCCGCTCGACAACACCGTCTGCGCGGGACCGGACCAGGTGAACTCGGCGTAGCACTCGTCGGAAAACACGGGAACGCCGTGTTCCCGGCCCCACCGGGCGGCGGCCGCCAGGTCGTCGCACTGGCCCGCGGGATTACCGGGGCTGTTGACCCACAACACCAGCGCCCGCTCCGCGTCGGCGTCGGTGATGGCGTGCAGGTTGAGTCGGAAGGCGCCGTCGACGGGCACCGCAACGGGCCGGCACCCGGCCAGGATGGCGCCCATCTCGTAGGTCGGGTAGGCAACGGCCGGGTGCAGCACCGTGTCCCGCCCCGGCGAGCGCAGGTGCAGCCACTGCGGCAGAGTCCCGACGAACTCCTTGGTGCCAATGCACACAGCGATGGCGTTGGCCGGCACCGAGACCCCAAAGCGGTCGTGGAACCATCGAGCGATAGCCTCCCGCAACGCCGGCGATCCGACGGACGGCGGGTACCCCCGCACCGTGCCCGCAGCGTCGGCTTGGGCCAGCGCCACCAGCACCGACGGTGGCGGCGGGTCGGTCGGGGTGCCGATGGACAGATCGACCAGCCCTCCGGGAAGCGAGGCCGCCTTGGCCTTGGCCAGGTCGAGCTTCTCGTAGGGGTAGATGGGCGGAACGAAACCCGTGAGTGCCTCCGGTCCGGCACTCACGGCGCGCCCTCGCCGTGCGGTGGCGAACCCGAGTTCACCGGCCGAGCCGCGTCGGAGCCCACCGGCCGAGCGGCGTCGGAGCCCACCGCCCACTGCCGGAATCGTGCCGCCCCCGCCTGATCCAGCCGAACCCGCAACTCGGCGGCGGCCGCCAGATGGCGCTCCACCAGCACCTCGCCCTCCCGGTGGACGGCGGCCAGGATGTCGCCCCGGTCGTAGGGGACGACGAGCTCCACCACCCGAGCCATGGCCCGAAGCCGATCCCCGAGGGCCTCCAGCAGGGTGTCGACCCCATCACCGGTACGGGCCGAGATGGTCACCGAGCCCGGGTACCGCTCCGCCAGCCGCTTGGCCTCGGTGGTGGCATCGGCCTTGTTGAACGCCAGCAGCTCGGGCAGTCCGTCGGCGCCGATCTCGGCCAGCACCGTCCGCACGGCGTCGATCTGGGCGGCCGGGTTGGCGGCCGAGGAATCGACCACGTGGATCAGCAGGTCGGATTGGTTCACCACCTCCAGCGTGCTGCGGAACGCCTCGACCAGCTGGTGGGGCAGCTTGCGGACGAACCCCACAGTGTCCGACACCAGAACCGACTCGCCGCCGGGCAGCGCCAGACGTCGGGTCCTCGGGTCCAAGGTGGCAAACAACCGGTCCTCCACCAGCACCCCGGCGTTGGTCAGGTGGTTGAGGAGGGTCGACTTTCCGGCGTTGGTGTACCCGACCAGCGAGACCGTCGACAGGCGGCTCCGAGCCCGGGCCTTCAGTTGCACCCGACGCGTGCGGGTGACCTCTTTCAGCTCCGCCTCCAGCTTCGTCATGCGGCGGACCAAGCGACGCCGGTCGACCTCCAGCTGCGTCTCGCCCGGTCCTCTGGTACCGATGCCGCCGGCCTGCTGCGACAGCGCCTTGCCCTTCCCCCGCAGCCGGGGCAGGCGGTAGCGCAGCTGCGCCAGCTCCACCTGCGCCTTGCCCTCCCGGGTGTGGGCGTTCTGGGCGAAGATGTCGAGGATCACCGCGGTCCGGTCGATGGCGGTACGGCCCAGGATCTTCTCCAGGTTGCGGGATTGGGCCGGCGTCAGCTCGTCGTCAAAGACGACCGTGTCGGCGTCCACTTCGACGGCCAAGTCCCGCAGTTCGGCGGCCTTGCCGGAGCCAATCAACGTCGCCGGGTCGGCGCTGTCCCGCCGCTGCAGCACTCGAGCCGCCTCGTCGGCCCCGGCGGTGTCCACTAGCAGCGCCAACTCCTCGAGGTGGTCCTCGGCGACGGCCAGCGATGCCCCGCCGAAGGCCACCCCGACGAGAACGATCTTCTCCCGGAAACTGCGTTCGATCAGGCTCATGGCGCGCCCACGGCCTCCTCTCGACAGTGCTCGGCATCATCCGCCGACTCCAGCTCGGCGCCGGCGGCACGAGCCGCCGACCTCACCTCGACCTGACACCGAGCGACGCGGACCGAGGGCCCCGACAGGCTCACCGCTCCGTCGCCGCCCATCTCGACCAAGGCGTCGCCGCCGGGCTGGTGGACCGTCACCCGCCGACCGACCCGGCCCCAGTGATGCATCGCCACCGCCGCCGCGCAGGCACCGGTCCCGCAGGCCAGCGTCTCGCCCACACCCCGCTCCCAGACCCGCATGGTGATCTCGTCGGCTCCCGGGCCGAGGGCGACGAACTCCACGTTCTGGCGCTCCGGGACCGCTCGCTCCAGATCGGGCCCCAGCGCTTCGACGGCGATGGTCCCCGGGTCTCGGCCGAGCACCACCAGATGCGGGTTGCCCATGTCGACACGGAGCTGGCCGTGGCCGACGTTGCACCGCTCGCCCTCCCCGGACACCACGGGCCGGCCCATCTCGACCGACGCCCACACCTCCCGGGCGGGACCGACGCCGTCGGTAACACCGCTGAGCGGGCGCACCGTGACCCGCCGGGGCCCGGCGGACGTCGCCACCACGAACGGCGATGCCGCCGTCACCAGCCCCGCGTCGAGGGCGCCATGGGCCAGGCACCGCATCCCGTTACCCGACATCTCGGCCGGGCTCCCGTCGGCGTTGCGCAGCTCGAACACGAGGACCGCCTCGTCCGGCAAGGCGTCGTCGCCGTCCCCCCAGAGCGGCGGCCGCGTGACCCGAATGAGGCCGTCGGCGCCGATCCCCCGGTGCCGGGCGCACACCCGCCGCGCCAGGTCGGCCGAGATCGGCGAGGTCCCCTCGATGTCGAGGAGGACCAGGAAATCGTTGCCCAAGCCGTGGTACTTGGCGAGCGAGAGGGTCGTCATGGCTGCCTCCAGTCTCCCAGCAGCGCGGGAACAACGACGAGTGGATTCTCCACCGCCCCGTACCAGGTGACGCGCGGGTCCCGCCGCCACCACACCCGCTGCCGGCGGGCGAAGGCCTTGGTCCGCCGCACCGCCTCTGTCGCCGCCGCGGCCAAGTCCACCCCGGTTTCGAGATGGCTGAGCACCTCCCGGTAGCCGAGCGCCTGGCGGGCGGTGCGGGACAAGCCGCCCGGCCGGCCCGCCAACGCCGCCGCTTCGTCAACCAAGCCGGCCGCCAGCATGGCCTGAAACCGCTCTTCGATCCGCCGCCCGACCACCGCCCGGGGCAGCCACAGCCCCGCCACCTTGAACCGGTTGGGGGGATAAGCGCCAAGACCCGGGCCGAAGCTGGAAAAAGGGCGGCCACTCCCGACCGTGACCTCCAGAGCCCGCACGACCCGGCGCCGGTTAGAGGGCTCCATCCGCGACGCGGCCAGAGGGTCGAGGGCCACCAGCCGCCGGTACAGGGAGGCGGTGTCGGGCTCGGCCTCGAGCTCAGCTCGCACCTCCGGGAAGCGACCGGGTGGCGTCAAGCGGTCCACCACCGCCTGGAAGTACAGGCCGCTGCCCCCGACCAGCAGCGCCCGGGCGCCCCGGGCTTCGACGTCGGCCAGGGCCGCCTCGGCGGCGCCCTGGAAGCCAGTCACCGTGAAGTCCTCGTCGGGCGAGGCCCCGTCCAGCAGGTGGTGGCGCACCTCGGCCCGGTCGGCGGAGGACGGTTTGGCGGTGCCGATGTCCATGCCCCGGTACACCTGCATGGAATCGACGCAGAGGATCTCCACCGGCGGCGCCTCCGTCGAGGCCAGCGCCCGGGCCAGCGCCATGGCCACCTCCGACTTCCCTGAAGCGGTACAGCCGACCAGCGCCAGGTGCCGGTACTGCGGCTCGCTCAGACCGCCTCCACGGGAATGCGCGTCCGGGCGCGGGGCCGGGCGGTCACCTCGACCACCTCGCCGCAAAGAAAATGGGGCGCCGCCCGCTGAATACGGGCCGACGCCCAGGTGCCCGCCGTCAGCCCGGGCGCGCTCGGGAGGTGAACCAGCTTGTTCTGCGCCGTGCGCCCGCTGACCGCAGCGCCGTCGCGCTTACTCGGGCCCTCGATCAAGACCTCCTCGACCCGCCCGACCCGGGCCTGGTGCTTGGCCAAGGCGGAGCGCTCCACTACCACCCGCAGGCGGGCGAAGCGCTCCGCCGCCACCTCGGGCGCAACAAAGTCCTCCGTCCGCGCCGCCGCCTCTGTCCCCGGCCGGGGCGAGTAAATGAAGGTGTAGGCGCTGTCGTACTCGGCCAGAGCGGCCACCTCGAGCGTGCGCTCGAAGTCGTCGTCGGTCTCGCCGGGAAACCCGACGATGATGTCGGTCGTCACCGCCAGATCGTCAACCGCCGCCCGGGCCGCCGCCAGCCGCTCCAGGTAGCGGGCCGCGGTGTAGCCCCGGTGCATGGCCCGCAGCGTCCGGTCGCTGCCCGCCTGCAGCGGCAGGTGCAGGTGGGGGCACACTTCGGTCACCTCGGCCATGGCGGCGATGACGTCGGGCCGCAGGTCCTTCGGGTGGGGGCTGGTAAAGCGGACCCGGCGGACGCCATCGACGGCGGACGTCGCCCGCAGCAAGTCGGCGAACAAGGGCCGGGCCCGGGGTCGCTCGTCGCCGACCCAGGGAGCACCGACCCGGGCCCTCGCCGATCGCCAGGCCGGGTCTCGCAAGAGGGCGGTGGTCAGATCCCGGCCGTAGGAGTTCACGTTCTGGCCGAGCAGGGTGACTTCGACGGTGCCGCGCGACGCCAGGGCCTCGACCTCCTCGACGACCTGGCCGAACGGCCGGCTGATCTCGGCGCCTCGCACGGCGGGCACGATGCAGAAGGCGCAGCTGTTGTCGCAGCCGATCTGGATGGTGATCCATGCCGCATGAGTGAGCTCCCGGTGCACGGGCAGCGCCGAGGGAAATCTCGACTCCTCGTCGAGGGCCGCCGACTCCCAGATCTCCATGACCGGGCCATGCCCGCGCGACCGTTCGAGCAGGTCGGCCGCCCGGGACAGGTTGTGTGTGCCCCAGACGGCATCCACCCAAGGCGCCCGCCGCTGGATCAGGTCACGATCCTTCTGGGCCAGGCACCCCGCCACCGCGATCTGCAGGTCTGGCCGGCCCGCCTTGACCGCCCGCAGCTGGCCGAGGTTGCCGTACAGCTTGTTGTCGGCGTTCTCTCGAATGCAACAGGTGTTCAGCACCACCACGTCGGCATCGTCGACCGCGTCGGCAGGCACCATACCCTCGGCTTCCAGGAGGCCCGCCAGGCGTTCGGAGTCGTGCTCGTTCATCTGGCAGCCGAAGGTACGGATCAGGTAGCGACGAGCCGGCTCCACAGGCCGCGAGGATACGTTGGCACCGTGTCGGTCGGCGCGCCATTGATCCGAGGGTCCCTCGACCGGGAGGCGCAGAGCCCCTTCGGCGCCGGCAGCTTCATCCGCCAGGTACTGGCGGAACCGGTCATCTTCGCCCTGTACCCGCGGGCGCTGGTCATGGAGGTGGCCCACCCGAGCGTGGCCGCCGCGGTCGCCGACCACAGCCTGTTCCGGACCCAGCCGCTGCGGCGGCTGTGGGCCACGACCGACGCCGGGCTGCAGATGTTCTTTGGCCGCCAAGACGAGGCCATGGCGACCGCCGAGCACATCTACCGCCTCCACGATCGCATCCACGGAGACGCCCCGGCCGGGCCCTACACCGCCCATGACGCCACGCTGTTGGCGTGGGTGTGGGCCACCTTGGTCGACAGCGCCGAGGTCGCCTTCACCCGCTGGGTGCGGCCGTTCGATGCCTCCGAGGCGGAGGTCTTCTACGCCGACATGGTGGCCTACGGTCGCTTCTTCGGGATCCCGGCGTCGCTGATGCCCCCCACTCGTGCCGCCTTCGCCGCCTACCTCGACGGCGTGCTGGCCGGCGATGTCATCGGGACCACCGCGACCAGCGCCCGGCTGGTGCGCGAGATCTTGGGGTTCCAGCGCTGGTACACGCCCGCGGCCGCGGGGCGAGTGGTGCGGCTGCTCACCATTGGCACCCTCGACCCCCGCCTCGCGGAGCGCCTCGACCTGACCCTGAGCCCCGAGGAGCGCCGTCGCTTCACCCGTGTGGACGCCGCGTTGGCGCGTAGGTACCCACGAGTCCCCGCGTGGCGCCGGCAGCTGCCCGATGCCTACCTGCAGCTACGCCGGGCCGTCGTACGCGCGCCCGCCGTGGCTCACCTCGGCCCCCGGGCGGCCGCTAGCAGCGCCACCACTTCCTCATCGGAGACCGCCGCGAAGTCTCGGTAAGCGCTGCCGACAGCCCGCAAACGCGCCGGCTGGTAGGGGCATATCACCTGCTCCACCATGGTCGCCAGGAACGCCACCGTCGAGGGGGCCCCGACCGGCACGGCGACGATCAGGCCCGCGACCCCAACCGCCCGGCACGAGGCGATGGCGGCGTGCATGGTGGAGCCGGTCGCTAAGCCGTCGTCGACCACCACGACGAGGCGCCCGGTTCGGGCGGGCGGCGCCAGGCCGCCCCGGAAGCGTCGCTGCTGCTCCGCCAGCCGCAGTTCCTCGTGGCGAGTCGCCTCGTCGACGACGCCCTGGTTGATGCCCAGTTGGGTGACGACGTCCTCGTTGAGCACCCGGACACCGCCCTCGGCGATGGCGCCCATGGCCAGCTCCTCGTGCCCCGGGACGCCGAGCTTGCGGACCGCCAAGACGTCCAGCGGGGCCCCCAACGTGGCCGCGATGGGCGCCGCCACGGGAACCCCTCCCCGAGGGAGGGCCAGCACCACACTCTCTCGGTGGGCCGCCGCGACCTCGAGCAGAGCGGCCAGGGCCCGGCCCGCCTCAGCCCGATCCTGGAAGACCCACGACGGCATGCCAGGCCACCCGGCGCCGGAGCCGGAGCGGCCGGAACTCGGTCGCGCCGGCTGGCCGGACGCTATCCGGGGATGGGTCCCGCCGCCACGGTGACGGCTCGCTCGGGGGCGGGCGCGCCGTGGCCGGCCGGAGTCTCGATGCGACGGGTCCGACACTCGATCAGCAGCCGGATGGCCGTGCGGCTGTGGCCGTCGATCTCGATGTCGGCAAAGGTGGGCACGCACGTGAGGTCGCTGCCCGAGGGCGCCAGGTACCCGCGAGCAATGGCCACCGCCTTGATGGCCTGGTTGAGGGCACCGGCGCCCACCACCTGGACCTCAACCGAACCGGACTGGCGGACCACCCCGGCCATGGCGCCTGCCACCGAGTTGGGGTTGGATTTGCTCGATACCTTCAGAACTTCCACGGTCGTATCCCCAGGGCCGGCGGAGCTCGAATAGAGCCACCGACGATAGTGGCTCGCACTCGCCGGGGTTCGATTCAGTGGCGAGGGGCGTCGTTCAGTCGATGGCCACGGGGTCGTTGTCACCGATCCCCTGACCGAGCGGGACATCGGCTTCCCCGATACCGACCTTCTGGCGGACCTTCTCTGAGATCTCGATCATCATCTCGAGGTTGTCGGCGAGGAACCCCTTGGCGTTCTCCCGGCCCTGGCCCAGCTGCTCGCCGTCGTAGGTGTACCAGGCGCCCGACTTCTTGATGATCGCCAGGTCGACGGCCACGTCGAGCATCGACCCTTCGCGGCTGATCCCCTTGCCGTACATGATGTCGAACTCGCAGCTTTTGAATGGCGCCGCGCAATTCGAGACGACAACGTCGTCGGCCACGAAAGTGTGGTGGTCGGCAACTTCCACGTCGTAGACGGGTCGCCACTGCGGCGGGTGGATGACCTTGATCTGGTCGTACCACACATCCTCGTCGAGGATCTGGGCCAAGAAGTCACTTTCGAGGGCCTCAGTCAGTCGGGTCAACCGATCTCGGCGCAGCCGGGAGTGCCCAAGCACCTGGCGAAGGCCGCCTCGGGGATCGCCGGCACCTTTGCCGATCAGGACAGCGGCCAACTGTGGCGTGACGCCCCGGCTTTGGAGGTAAGCGATGACCGGCTCGGTCTGGCTGGCCGGCAGGTAGTTGCGCTGAGATCCTCGGAGCCGGCGCAGTGCGGGATCCGCCAACTCCGCCACCAACGCCTGACCACGGGGACCCCAAGTGGGGAGAGACGAGGCGAAGCACTCGACGTTGTCCAATCCTGAGACCCGGACCTCCCAGATCGGGAGCTTTCCGATGACCCGGCGGCCACCGATGATGCTCGGTCGACGTTGGTCAACTCGGTAGGTCCGCACCGAGCTCCCGATCCCATAGCGCAGCAGCAGCCAGTGGAGTTGGTGCGCCAGCTGCTCCGAGGTGGTCGAAAACCCGATCCGCAGGCCACCGGTCGCTTCCTTGCTGACCCAGCCGTCAGATTCGAAGATCCCGAACAGCAGGTTGCCAACGACCTCGGCCGATACGTCGGATGAGAACATCGCCGCCGGAATTCTCTTCTCGGGAGCCGTATGCCCATAGATCCCAGCCCAACGGGCCAACGCGAGCAGACCGTTCTTCTCGCCCCGACGGTGCGAAAAATAGACCTGGATCCCGTGAGCGTGGCTGTCACAGCCGAGTTCGGACGCAATGGCGGCGGCGTCGGCTTGCAGGACACCCTCGACGTTGGTGAACGAAACCGGCGTCTTGCCGGTCACACAACCGTCGCCGATCAGGTAACCGAGCATGCGGGCGTGCGCCGGGGATATCGGCGCGTCGGCACCAAACTCCCCGATCCGGCGCGGCCGGGCGATCCGGTCGCCAACCCGGAGCTCGCCCGCCTCCCGCCATCCGGTATCGGTCAGCACCTTGTGGTCTGGCGTCAGCCACAGGGTCGTGCCGTCTCGACGGCCCAGCCCGATCACCTCGGCCTCGCCCTGGTCGAACCGCTGGACGATGGACCCGACGTGCAGCTTGCCGAGCTTGTCGGCCGCGGCCACGGAAACGGCCTCGCCCCGCTCGACGATGTCCTCGATGCGATGGGTCAAACCGGTCGTCGGATCGAACACCGTGGTGCCCGCAGCCGCGCACTTGTTCTTCGCCACCTTCACCCGGGTGCGGTTGCCGATGACCTCGGCCCCATCCTTGATCGACTCCACCCGGCGGATGTCGAGGCGGACTGACGAGTAGAACTTGAGCGCCCGCCCACCGGGGGTCACTTCGGGTGAGCCGTAGACCACACCGATCTTCTCCCGTAGCTGGTTGATGAAGATCGCGATGGTGTTGGACTTGCTCAAGGTGCCGGTGAGTTTGCGCAGCGCCTGCGACATCAGCCGGGCCTGGAGGCCCACGTGGGTGTCGCCCATGTCGCCTTCGATCTCGGCCCGGGGCGTCAGGGCGGCCACGGAGTCGATGACCACCACGTCGAGGGCGCCCGAGCGGATCAGCATGTCGGTGATCTCCAGCGCCTGCTCACCGGTGTCGGGCTGGGAGATCAGCAGGTCGTCGATGTTGACCCCGATGGCGTTGGCGTACACCGGGTCCATGGCGTGCTCGGCGTCGATGTAGGCGCAGATGCCACCGTTGCGCTGGGCCTCGGCCACCACGTGCATGGCCAGGGTGGACTTGCCCGACGACTCCGGGCCGTAAATCTCCACGATGCGTCCCCGGGGCAAGCCGCCGATACCGAGCGCCAGGTCCAGCGACAGGGCACCGGTCGAGATCGACTCGATCTGCATGTGTGTGTTCTGCCCCAGGCGCATCACCGATCCCTTGCCGAACTGCTTCTCGATCTGACCCAAGGCCAGGTCCAACGCCTTATCTCGTTCCATCGGGAGCCCTTTCTGTGGAGCTGGTGTGATCGAGAAGAACCCTACGAAGGGGGTGTGACGGTTACAGCTGTGTAACTACAGCGACATAATCCTATATCCAAACATGTGTTCGTTGTGGGATGCAATCCGTAGGGGGTACTTGTCCGTACCATCAAGTCGATGACCCCGGGCCCCGCAGACGACGCCTTGCTTGACGGCTTCGGCGCCGGAGATCCCCATGCCGCCGCCATGTTCATCCGGCGCCACCAGGCGAGGGTCTACGGGCTGGCCCAGTCGATCGTGGTCGATCACGTCTTGGCCGAGGACGTCGCCCAGGAGGCCTTCACCAGGGCGTGGCGCCACGCCGCCACCTACGACGCCCGGCGAGGGACGGTCCCCACCTGGCTGCTCACCATCACCCGCAACCTGGCGGTCGACGCCCTGCGGCTGCGGCGGTCGGTTCCCATCGATCCCGCCACCTTGGCCGCCCTCGACCTCCGCGTCGCCCGGACCGACACCGAGCCGGCGCGGGCGGCCGAGCTCGCCGACCACTCGCAGCGGCTGCGCACCGCTCTGGCCGAGCTGCCGACGGGCCAGCGCCGGGCGGTCGTCCTGGCCGGCCTCTGCGGCCGCACCGCCAAGGAGGTCAGTGAGACCGAGGGCATCCCGCTCGGCACGGCCAAGACCCGGATCCGCACCGCCATGCGCAAGCTGCGACAGGTCCTGGTCGACGACGAGGAGTTGGCGGGGACGAGCGAGGACGCCAACCTGGATGAGGTGTCCGAATGGTGATGGCCTGCGAGCAATTCCAAGGGCTCGCCCCTGACCTGGCGTTGGGCCTGTTGGCCGGCGGCGAGCGGGCGGCCGCGATCGGCCACCTCAGTGGGTGCGATTGCTGCCGCCGCCACCTCGACGGCCTGGTCAAGGTCGCCGACGAGTTACTGCTGCTGGCCCCTGAGGTCGAACCGGACATCGGATTCGAGTCCCGGGTCATCGCCCGGTTGGCGACCGCCGCCTCGGCCGGCCCGGCCGCGAGCCCCGAGGCGGTGCCGACGCCGGAGAGCGTGCGGCCCCTCCACCGCCTCTGGCTCCGGCCGCTCATGGTGGCCGCGGCCGTTGTGGTGCTGCTGGCTGTGGCCGCCACCGCTTGGGCCGGCGGGCTGCGCCTGGGGCGGTCCCAGGGCGCCCGCGTCTCGAGCGGCGCCACCACCGGGAACCACCAGCTGGTGGCCCGAACTGCCGTCGTCTGGGCTGACCACGGCCGCTCCACTTGCCAGCTGGTGGCATTCCCGGCCAGCGGGTCACAGCCGGCCCGGCTGGTGATCCACCTCGAGGAACCAGCGGAGCCCCCGGATCTCTACAAGGTGTTCGCGGTCCCCGTCCACGGCCCGCAGATCCTGGTGGGGACGATCACCATCGCCGATTCCGAGGGCACCCTGGTTGCCGCCATCCCCGCGTCTGCAGGACCGGTCAACGCGGTACGGGTGACAGGGGGGACGGGAACGACCAGGTACTGGGCCACGTTCGCAGCCGTCTGAGTATCCGGTGGGGGCGCTCCGGGGGACGATCCCAGAGTGGGACGGCGACTTTACCCGGATGGTTTTCCGAGCGGGAAACGGGAGACCACCTCATAACGGGCCCCCTCCCGACGCAGGGTGCTCGCCACCAGGGTGACCTCCTCGACCGCCCAGGTAGCCGAGAACGGCACGGGCGGCCGTGGACGGGGATCCACCCCCCGGCCAGCACGGGCGATGGTCAGGTGGCCCCGGAAGGGCCGGTCCCCCGCCGATTCCCCGATCGCCGCCGATCGGGCCACGACCGTCGCCGCCAGTGGGTCGAGGCCGGCGACGGGGAGGCACAGCACCGCCTGTCCGAGGCGGGTCAGGGCGGGACCGGCGACCGCCGTCACCGGCGGTTGGCTGGTCGCGGCAGCCAGGGCCTCCGCCAGCGGGGCCATCTTGGCGTCGTCCACCGCACCGAGGAACCGCAGCGTGACGTGCCACTGGGCCGCCGTGGTCCAGCGGAGTCCGGCGCGCGTTGGGCGGGGCAACGCCGCCAGCCGTTCCACGACGTCGGGCGGGGGCCAGACAGCCACAAACAGCCGCATGGCGTCGCGGGGCGCCTACTCGACCGGTCCGGCCGTCGCCCGGGCGATGAGCCGCCGGCGCAGCAGATCCAGCAGGGAGATAGTGGCCAGCTGGCGGATCTGCTCGCGGTGGCCCGGCAGGTGGGCCAGCGTGGCCGAGACCTGGGATCCGAGCGCCAGGCCCAACCACACGGTGCCCGCCGGCTGGCCGTCCTGTTCGGCCGGGCCGGCCACGCCGGTGACTGACAGGCCCACGTCGGCACCGAGTAGATGGGCCACGCCAACTGCCATGGCTTCGGCTGCCGCCCGGCTGACGACCGGACCGGGGGGCACGCCGAGCAGGTCGTATTTGACCGCCGAGGCATAGGAGACGAGGCCCCCCCGGAAATAGTCACTGGCCCCTGGCACTTCGGTGATGCGAGCGCCTACCAGACCGCCGGTGAGTGATTCGGCCACGGCAAGGCTGAGCCCGGCCCGGCGCAGCAGCGCCCCGACGGCGACCTCCATCGATTCCTCGTCGACGCCGAAGACGACCTCGCCGAGGATGGCCCGCAGCGCCGCCTCCTCCCGGTCGAGCAACGCCGTGGTCGTGGCGATGTCGGGGCCCTTGGCGGTGACCCGCAGCTTGATCCCTTCCATGCCCGAGGCCAAAAAGGCGATGGTCGGATTGCCTGCCGCCTCCAGGGCGTCGACGCGCGGCCCCACCTGCTCCGCCAGGCCCGACTCCGACAAGCCCCAGGTCCGCAGGGTTCGGCTGAGGATCACGGCGCCGCTCCCGGCACGGCGCTGCAGGTCAGGAAGGACGGCCCGGGTGACCATTTCCCGCATCTCGCCGGGGACCCCCGGGACGGCGTAGATGACCTGGTCCCCCACCGGGCACACCAGGCCGGGGGCCGTGCCCCGCACCTGGGGGATCACCGTGGCGCCCTCGGGCACGTCGGCCTGGCGCAGGTTGTTGGCCGCCATGGCACGGTTGCGGCGGGCGAAGAGCTGGCGGATGACGTCTGCGACCGCCTCGTCCCGGCACAACTCGACACCCATCACGTCGGCGATGGCCTCGCGGGTGATGTCGTCCTGGGTGGGGCCCAGCCCGCCGGTGCACAGCACGGCGTCGCTGCGGTCCAAGGCCGACCGGATGGCGCCGGCGATGCGGCCCCGGTTGTCCCCCACCTTGACCTGGAACAGCGAGTCGATCCCCGCGGCCGCCAGTTGCTCGCCGATCCAGGCCGAGTTGGTGTCGACGACCTGGCCGAGGAGCAACTCGGTGCCGACCGAAACCACCTCGCAACGCATCAGCCAGGACCGCCCGTTGGGATTGCTCGGGCTAGTCGTCGGTCGGGCTCGGGACCGGGCCGAGCGCCTCGTCGCCAGCAGCACCCGTGCCGACGTCAACGGAGGTCATCTTCGACCGGGCCTCAAGCAGGTACTGGCCACCGGTATAGATCGTGAGCCCGACAGCGAGCCACAAGGTGACCACGCCGAAGGCCGCGGTGTGCCCGGTCACCGGCCACACCACGGCGCCGACGGCCAAAGCCTGCAGCAGCGTCTTGATCTTGGCCAGCTTGCGCGCCGGCACCGACACCCCATGGCGGGCGGCGATAATCCGGTACCCGGAGATCGCGACCTCCCGGACGGCGATGATCGTGACCGGTATCCAGGAGAAGGTTCCCTTGGCCACCAGCGTGTACAACGCGCCCAGCACCAGGAACTTGTCGGCCAGCGGGTCGAGGAATGCCCCCGAGCGGGTGGTGCCGTGGCGGCGGGCCAGCCAGCCGTCGATGCCGTCGGTGCCCGCCAGCACCGTCCACACCCCCCAGGTGGGCCACGATGTCTCGGAATGCGCCAGGATCGCGATCAAGAACGGCGCCGCCAGCAGCCGGGCCATGGTCAGGGCGTTGGCCGGTGTCACCAGCGCTGTCGGCCCATAGATCCAGCGGGCCGGAAGGTCGGCGTCGGCGGGTTGGTCGGTCACGGGTACACCGTGCTTGCCAGGTCGAGCTCGGCCTCCAGGTCGGGGCCGGCGCTCCCCGTGATCCGGGCGGCCGCGAACTGCCCCACCAAACCGGTGCTGACCGCGGCCGGCAGTTGCACCACCCCGTCGATGTCGGGCGCTTCCCGATGGCTGCGCCCCTGGCCCGGCCGGTCGACGAGCACCTCGACGGTCTGGCCCACCAGCGCCGCCCGCACCTCGGCGGTGATGGCGTCCTGCAGCTCGCCGCATTCCGCCAGCCGATCAGCAACGAGCCCCGATGGGACCGCGTCAGGCAACGTGGCGGCATAGGTCCCTTCCTCCGAGGAGAAGGGAAAAAACCCCGCCCAGTCCAACCGGGCCCTCGAGAGGAAGGCCAGCAACTGGTCGTGATCGTCCTCGGTCTCGCCTGGGTAGCCGACGATGAAGGACGAACGGAACGCGGCCTCGGGGTATCGGCGCCGGATGTCGTCGATCCTGGCCCCGAACCGGGTCCCGTCGCCCCAACGCCGCATCCGGCGCAGGTGAGCCCGCGAGACGTGCTGCAGGGACAGGTCGAAGTAGGCGCAGCCAGTCTCGCCCATCACTTCGATGAGACCATCGGATAGCTCAGAGGGATACAGGTACAGCAAACGGGTGCGGGCCACGCGCCGGCTCACCGCCCGCACCAGGGGGATGAGGTCGCCTGGCCGGCCCAGGTCGCGGCCGTAGGACGCCAGGTCCTGAGCTACGAGGACCACCTCGGCCACGTCCAGGGCGTCGACCTCGGACAGGATGGCTTCCAACGAGCGCGACCGCTGCTTGCCCCGAAACGACGGGATGGCGCAGAACCCGCAGGCCCGGTCGCATCCCTCGGCGATCTTGACATAGGCCCACGGTGACCCGGCCTTCGGACGGGGCAGGTTGAGGAGGTCGAAGGACGGGATGGCGGGACCGCGGCGCAGCGTGACCGGTACGTTGAACCCGCTGACCTGGTCCACCTCGGGGAGGGCGGCGGCCAGTTCCGGCCCGTACCGTTCGGCGAGGCAGCCGGTAACCACCAACCGGGCGCCGGCGCGGCGGCGGTCGGCAAGGTCGAGAACGGTGTCGATCGACTCCTGTCGGGCCGCCTCGACGAAGGCGCAGGTATTGACCACGACGAGGTCCGCGACCTCGGGCCGGGCCGCGGGCAGGTAGCCGTCGGCCTGGAGGGTGCCGGTCAGCTTGTCGGAGTCGACCTCGTTCTTGCGGCAGCCGAGGGTCTCGACCCAGTACAGCATGGCCATCGGCGCAGCCTACTGAGCGGTGCTTTGGCCGGTTAGCGGCCCCCCGCCGATGGCTGCCCCGTCCGCGGCTGATGCTCCGTCCGCGGCTGGTGCTCCGGTGGCGCCCGGGTCCGGGTGGCTGGCCTCGACCACGGTGTGGATGCCGCCGCGGACCCGCCAGTCGGTACACACGGTCACCCGCCGGGGCTTCACGGTGGCGAGGAAGTCGTCGAGGATCTGGTTGGTGACCGCCTCGTGAAAGGCCCCCATGTCCCGAAAGTGCCACAGGTACAGCTTCAGGGACTTGAGCTCCACGATCCACTGGTTGGGCACGTAGCTGATGGTCACCGTGGCGAAGTCGGGCTGGCCCGTCAGTGGGCACAGGCAGGTGAATTCCGGTGTGTCGCAACGGACCTCGTACTCGCGCCCCGGCTCGGGATTGGCGACCGCCATGAGCTGGGTAGTGGGTCGGGTGGTCACAAAAGGTCCGGGTCGGGCGGCAGCGGTAACCCTGCGACCCTACGGCGAAGTTCGCCCGATTCCACGCAGGCGCCCGAAACCCGCTAAAATATTTTGCTCGTCAGCGGCTGCTCTGCGGCATAGAACTGCATGACGCGGCGTTGCACCATAGCCGGGTGGTCTTTCGAGACCCGGGACACCATTGAGATTCGGAGGAAAGGAGAGCGGTTGCCCAAGGTACGTCATGAGCGCGAAGAGGACTTGGTCCGGCTGTACCTGGACGAGGTCGGGCGCTACCAGCTGCTGACCAAGGACGACGAAGCTCGTCTCGGTCAGCTGGTGCAGGCCGGCCAGGAGGCACAGACGACCCTCGACTCTTCGGACGCCCTCGGCACTGCCGAGCGGCGGCGGCTCCAGCGCGCCGTGCGAGCGGGCGACGATGCTGCCGACACATTCGTGAAGGCCAACCTGCGCCTGGTGGTGTCG
>JBOGGN010000229.1:0-1885 GCA_050744165.1 Acidimicrobiales bacterium
AGCAGATTCTCGGTGGGCGCGGGCTTGTGCGTCGCCGCTTTCGCCGGTGCATAGGTCACGCCGAAAATGAGGGCGGCGACCATCAGCACGGCCACGCCCAACGCCAGGGAGCCGAACCGGAGTTGGCGGGTGCGCTTTTGGCTGGCAATCTGCAGTTCCATCGCCAAGTGCTGGGCCGAGTTGGCCGTTCGGCCCCGCGGCTGCCAGCCCGCGAGATCGCCGTACGGGCGCGGATCAACGGGCTTGGTGATGCGGTGAGCCGGGCTATACCGGTCCATAAGTTGCAAATGTCACGAAGCTGCCCCGGATGGCGCGGGACATTACCGGGCCGCGGCGCCCAACGTGCGGCGTGTGTATGAGCCTTTAGTTACCGAAGCGGCCTGGGCGCTTCTCGAAGTAGGCGAGCACCGCCTCGATCTGATCGGGCGAGCCGATGAGGCGCCGTTGGGCTCGCTGCTCTGCCAGCAACCCCTCCTCGAAACTGGCCCGGCTCGCCTGATCCAGGAGCACCTTGGCGGCCCGGACAGCAGAGGGGCTGTTGGCCGCGATCTCGCCGGCTAGGGCGAGCGCGTCCTCCCGGGGGCTCTCGCTGACCCGGGTCGCCAACCCCAGGCGGAACGCCTCCTCCCCGCTCAGCATCCTCCCGGTCCAGGTCAGCTCCTTGGCCACGTCCGAGCCCACCAGCGCCGCCAGCACCAGGGTCCCGGTCATGTCGGGAATCAGCCCCCAGCGGATTTCGAGCACCGACAGCTGGGCGTCGGGCGCCACGATGCGCACGTCGGCGCCCAGGGCCAGCTGCAGGCCGCCCCCGAGCGCGTGGCCGTGCACCGCGGCGATCACCGGCACGGGCAACGCCCGCCAGACATGGACGGCCTGCTGGGCCACCGACGCCGTCTCGCCATCGCGGTGGTCCAATGCTCCGATCGACGCTGCTTGGGCTTCAGCGGCGCCTTTTCCCAGGAGGTTTTCGAACAGCGACAGGTCGAGACCGGCGCAGAACGACGGCCCCTCCCCCGACAGCACCACTGCCCGCAGCGACCCGTCGCCCGCTAGCGCCAGGCCGGCGTCGATGAGGCCGTCGAGCATCGCCAGGTCCATGGCGTTGCGCTTGCCGGGGCGGCTGAGGCGCACGTCGGCGACGCCCGCGTGGACTTCGACGGTGACTCGGTCAGGCATGGAAAAGGGCCTCCCGGCGCGGCAGGCAGGCCATCCTACGGGGGTCCGCCAGTGGCCAGGACCGGCCCGGAATACTGGTGGCGTGTCCCACGCCGACTTGGCCCTGCTGGCCCGGATGGTGGTGGGCTTCGTTCTGGCCTACCTGCTCGGTTTCGAGCGCCAGCTGCGGGGGGCGGCGGCCGGGGACCGGACCTTCGCCCTGGTGGGGGCGGGCGCGGCGGCGATCACCGCGGTCGCCGTGAAGACCTCGCCCCAGGCCATCGCCGGGGTGGTGACCGGCGTCGGGTTCATCGGCGGCGGCCTCGTGTTCCGAGGCCAGATGGGGGCCGTGCGAGGGATCACCACTGCCGCCACCATCTTTGCCACCGCCGGCATCGGGGTGGTGGTGGGCTTCGGCCACCTGCTGCTCGGCGTCGTCGCCACCGCGTTGTTGTTGTTGACCCTTGAGATCCAGCACATCCCGTTCCTCAGCTGGCTGGACGCCCGCCGCTTTGCGGATCGCTTCCAGAACGACATCATGGAGTCCGAGGACGCCGGCGTCCGGGCCCCGGATGGCCCGGGGTCGCCAGGCGGCGGGGGCCCAGGCCCGGGGTCGCCAGGCGAAGCGGGCCCTCGGGGGCCGGGGACGGGGCCCGCCCCCAACGGGGGGACGGCCGGACCGTAGGCAGTCCTTCGTGACCCGTTCGGCGGGAGCGGCATACGGCGACGC
>JBOGGN010000230.1:0-15190 GCA_050744165.1 Acidimicrobiales bacterium
GCGGCGGGCCGGCGGCCGGATGCGACAGGTGACGAGACAGGACGGGCCCCGTTCGGCAGCGGCGTCGTCGGCAAACTGAAGCGGTCGACACCCCAGCCCTTCGTCAACTTGACCGCGTTTGGTGATCTTGGTCGCGGCCGATGGACCTACACAACCGTTTCGCATCCCAGGTTCACCAAACGCGGCCAGGTTCACCGAACGCGGCCAGGTTCACCAAACGCGGCCAAGTTCACCGAACGCGGCCAAGTTCACCGAACGCGGCCAAGCTCACCGAACGCGGCCGAGCTCACCGAACGCGGCCGAGTTGATCTCGACTGGTCGCGAAGCCGGGCTCGACGAACGTTCGACGCACCGCCACGCGACCGAAGTGTGGGCCGCGCTGCGGATTTAGGAAACCAACACCACCCTGGCGGTGGTCGCCCGGGCCTCGCGTGCCCGGCAGGCGGCGGCGGGCAGGAGGCGGCGGCGGGCAGGAGGCGGCGGGCGGCCAGCTCGACCATGGCCCGTTCCGCCAGCGCAGACCGCCGGGCAAGCAGGCCACCCAGGCGCCTACCGCCTGCGGTGACGGCGCCGAGGAGAGCTCAGGGGCGATCGCGAGTGTGGCAACTAGGGTTGCCGGGTAAGACGGGGACGCCAGCCCTTCCTGACTTGAGGTGCCGTACGTGGAAACGTTCTTATGCGAGGTCGCCGACACAGCCGAGGAGGTCGCTGCCGAACAACACCAAGTTGCGCGCCAAGCCCGGTCTCTGCAACGGGCTCATGACCGAGGCATCGCCTGGGGAGACCTCCTTGATCGACACGGGGCCGGGGCAGGCCTCCTCGGACGGCTACGCGAGAGCAGGCGCAAGTTGGGGACGGCCACCGCTCGCCTCAGTCAAGGTCTCGCCGAGCGGTTGAGCTTGGAGGGCCATTCTCAACGGGCGATAGCACGGCACCTGGGAGTCACCCATCAGCGGATATCGGCGATGCTCAACCGGCGGGTTCATCCCGGCGATCGTCAGCCCTAGCGGCCCGGAAAGGGCAATCCAGTGCATGTCGATGTGTCCTTCTGCATGCCGCGCGACGCAGAGACGGTTTCGCTCGTTCGCGCCGCGGCCGGCGAGTTTCTGCGATCGTTTGGGGTCGAATCCGAGTGCCTCGAGGACATCCGGCTGGCGGTGAGCGAGGCCTGCACCAACGTGGTCCAGCACGCCCGCGCTGGTGACGAGTACGAAGTTCGGGTCCATCTCGACGAGTATGCCTGCACCATCCAGGTGCGCAACGTTGGCAGCGGATTCGACGCCGGCACACTTGAGGGCGCGCCGCTCGACCCGATGTCCTCTCGGGGCCGTGGCGTGGTGATCATGCGCGCCGTCATGGACACCGTCGGATTTGAGTCCGAGCCGGAGTTGGGCACCATCGTCCACCTGGTGCGGGACCTCGATGTGGTACCGGACAGTCCGCTCGTCCGGCTTCGGCGCCCCTAGCCCCCGAAATCGCGATGGTGGATCGACTGGGGAATTTCCCAACGGCCGTGCTGCTCACCCCGCATGGCGCGTCAGCGGAAATCTTCGATAAAGCGGTTGACCATCTCCGCCAGTGCCGTGATCTCGCCGACCTTCCAGTGGGCCAGGACCTCGCCCATGCGTTCCCTGACGACTGCCGCCTCCCGCTCGAGCGTCGCTCGGCCGACGGCGGTGACGACGAGCGCGTTTCCTCGGCGGCCGGGGCGCTCGGCTTGGCGACCCAGATAGCCGGT
The DNA here is from genome assembly GCA_050744165.1 of Acidimicrobiales bacterium. Classification (GTDB taxonomy): domain Bacteria; phylum Actinomycetota; class Acidimicrobiia; order Acidimicrobiales; family Palsa-688; genus JBOGGN01. Next base: position 1,739 of record JBOGGN010000230.1, read on the forward strand.
TGCCTCGAGCTGGTTGAGTTGGCGCGAGACGGTCGACTTGTCCAGCCCGAAGAGGGCCACCAGGTCCGCCGCCCGGGTGCCGGGGACCGCCTCGATCTCGGCCAAGAAGGTGTAGCCCACGAGCGACAGCTCTGGATGCAAGGTGCCGGCGAGTTCGGAACGGCGGCGCATCAGGAGGGTCACGGCTTTGTACAGGCCGTCGATGGCCAAGGGGCGATCGACAGGGGGTCGGGAGCCGCTCCGTTGCATTCTACAACTCTACGACGACGGGTTCGGCGTTGGCGTCACCGGGTCGCCAAAGCGACGGCCGAGGTGGGCGGTCAGGCGCCGACGTAGGTCGCCAGGTGCTGGCCGGTGAGCGTCGAGCGGTCGGCTACCAACTCCCCGGGCGTGCCCTCGAACACAATCTGGCCGCCGTCGTGGCCGGCTCCGGGGCCCAAGTCGATGATCCAGTCGGCGTGGGCCATGACCGCCTGATGGTGCTCGATGACGATGACCGACTTGCCGGACTCGACCAAGCGGTCGAGAAGGCCGAGGAGCTGCTCGACGTCGGCTAGGTGGAGGCCGGTCGTCGGCTCGTCGAGGACGTAGACGCCGCCCTTTTCTGCCATGTGGATGGCCAGCTTCAGCCGCTGGCGCTCGCCACCTGACAGCGTGGTGAGCGGCTGGCCGAGGCTCAGATAGCCGAGCCCGACGTCCGCGAGCCGTTCCAGGATGGCGTGAGCCGCGGGCGTGCGGGCCTCGCCGTCGGCGAAAAACCTCTCGGCCTCGGTGACCGACATGGCGAGCACCTCGGTGATGTCGCGGCCACCGAGTTTGTACTCGAGGACCGACGCGTCGAAGCGCTTGCCCTCGCACTCGTCACAGGTGGTGGCGACGCCGGCCATCATCGCCAGGTCGGTGTAGATAACCCCGGCACCGTTGCAGTTCGGGCAGGCGCCCTCGGAGTTGGCGCTGAACAGCGCCGGCTTGACACCGTTGGCCTTGGCGAAGGCGTTGCGGATCGGGTCGAGCAACCCGGTGTAGGTCGCGGGGTTGCTCCGCCGCGAACCTTTGATGGCGCCCTGATCGATCGATACCACACCGGCGCGGGCGGGAATCGACCCGTGGATGAGTGAGCTCTTGCCCGAACCGGCCACGCCCGTAACGACCACCAGCACCCCGAGAGGGATGTCGACGTCGACGTCGCGCAGGTTGTGGGCCGTGGCGCCGCGGATCTCCAGCTTGCCGGACGGCTTCCGCAGCTTTTTCCGCAGGGCGGCCCGGTCGGCCAGGTGGCGGCCGGTGATGGTGCCGCTGGCCTTGAGGCCATCGACCGTGCCCTCGAAGCAGACGGTGCCCCCGCCGGCGCCAGCGCCGGGGCCGAGGTCGACGACGTGGTCGGCGATGGCGATGGTCTCCGGTTCGTGCTCGACCACGAGGACGGTGTTGCCTTTGTCTCGCAGGCGCAGAAGGAGTTCGTTCATGCGCTGGACGTCGTGGGGATGCAGGCCGGTGGTGGGCTCGTCGAACACGTAGGTCACGTCAGTGAGCGACGAGCCGAGGGCCCGGATCATCTTGACCCGCTGGGCCTCGCCTCCCGACAGGGTGCCCGACGGCCGGTCGAGCGACAGGTAGCCGAGCCCGATCTCGTCGAAGGAGTCAAGGGTCTGCCGCAGCGTCTCGAGCAGCGGCGCCACCGACGGTTCGGCCAGGTCGCGGACCCAGCCGGCCAGGTCGCTGATCTGCATGGCGCAGACGTCGGCGATGCTGAGGCCCTTGATCTTCGACCTCCGAGCCGATTCGGCCAGCCGGGTGCCCTCGCAGTCGGTGCAGGTGGTGAAGGTGACCGCCCGGTCCACGAATGCCCGAACGTGGGGCTGCAGCGACTCGATGTCCTTGGACAGCATCGACTTTTGGATCCGGGACACCAGCCCCTCGTAGGTCATGTTGATCCCCTCGATCTTCATGCGGACCGGCTCGTGGTAGAGGAAGTCGTGCCGTTCCTTCTTGGAGTACTTGGAGATCGGCTTGTCGGCGTCGACGAAGCCGGAGGAGGTGTAGAGGCGGTAGTTCCAGCCGCCTGGCGTGTAGCCGGGAATGGTGAGGGCCCCCTCGGACAGCGACTTGGAGTCGTCGAAGAGCTGCGTCAGGTCGATGTCGGAGATGGAGCCCCGGCCCTCGCAGCGGGGGCACATGCCGCCGGCTCGGGAGAAGGTCTTGTGGACCGCCTTGGCGTTGGCCTTCTCGACGGTGATCGAACCGCTGGCCCGGACCGAGGCGACGTTGAAGGAAAAGGCGTTGGGCGGCCCGATATACGGCTTCCCGAGGCGGCTGAACAGGATTCGCAGCAGCGCGTTGGCGTCGGTGGCGGTGCCGACGGTGGACCGTGGGTCGGCCCCGATCCGTTGCTGGTCGACGATGATCGCCGTCGTCAGCCCGTCGAGCAAGTCGACCTCGGGCCGGGAGAGGGTCGGCATGAAACCCTGCACGAAGGCGCTGTAGGTCTCATTGATCAGCCGCTGCGACTCGGCCGCGATGGTGCCGAAGACGATCGAGCTCTTGCCCGAACCGGACACGCCGGTGAACACGGTCAGGCGGCGCTTCGGGAGCTCGACGCTGATGTCCTTCAGGTTGTTGACCCGCGCGCCGTAGACCCGGATCAGATCGTGGCTGTCGGCATCGGTGGGGCGCGCCGCGGGCGGGTGGGTGTCGGTCCTGGTGGCCATGTTTCTACGTCTCTCCATATGGTCGGGAAGCGGAATGGTCGGGAAGCGGAATGGTCGGGAAGCGGAGTCGGGGTTTGGCTGGCGGGCGGTGCAGGCCGCGGGTCAGGCCTGGGAGATGCGAACGAGGTTGCCCGAGGGGTCGCGAAAGGCGCAGTCGCGGGCGCCCCAAGGTTGGGACGTCGGTTCCTGGAGCACCTCGGCGCCCGACGCCCGAACCTTTTCGAAGGTGGCATCGAGGTCGTCGGAGCGAAAGATCGCGGCCTGCAGCGACCCCAGCGTCACAAGCGACAGGAGGGCATCGCCCTCGGCCTGGGACCGGCCGCCATGCGGCTGGGAGAGCACGATCTGAACGTCCTGGCCTGGGGCCCCCACGGTGACCCAACGGAAACCGCCGGCCGACACGTCGTTGCGGACCTCGAGGCCGAGGGCGTCCCGGTAGAAGCCGAGGGCCGCGTCAGGGTCATGGACCGGGATGAACATGGTGGAGACGGTGATTGCCATGCGACGAATGTACGGTCGCCGCCCCGCTCGCCACTTCTCCGATCCTGCTCGATGGGACTCGGTTGGCTGGGCCCTGATCGAGGCCCGGGCCGGGCTCGGGTCTCGCTCCGGCCGGGGTCCGTCAGACCTCAGACCTCAGACCGAGACCGGGAACCGCCTGGGGCGCGTCGCCACCATGGTCACGCATGCTGGGACTACCTCGAGATCGGTGTGGTCGTGGGCTCGGTACTGCGACGGCGTCTCACCGACGATCTCGGTAAAGCGCGAGCTGAACGAGCCGAGTGAGGTGCACCCGACAGCGAAACAGGTATCGGTGACCGACATCCCTTGGCGTAGGAACGCCTTGGCCCGCTCGACTCGCCGCGTCATCAGGTAGGAGTACGGCGTTTCGCCGTAAGCGGCCCGGAACTTACGTGAGAAGTGGGCAGGCGACATCAGCGCCGTTCGCGCCATGGCGGGGACGTCCAGGGGCTGCGAGTAGTCGCGGTCCATCAGGTCGCGCGCCCGGCGCAGGCACACGAGGTCGGCGATCTCCTCTTGGGTCACGGCCTCGACAGTAGGCCACCGTTCCTGCCGATCGGCGAGCGCGGTGGTGAGCCGAACGCACACACCAATAGATCTTGGCACGAAAAGGGCTTGACCGCCTTGCGTTTCGTCGGGAAGCCTTGGTCCTCATGCCGTTCCCTTAGGCCTGATTTCTATCCGGTAATCCGAAGCGTCTCGCCCCTCGAGGGTGGATCGCTTGGGCGCGCTCGACCAGCCCTCTTCGTGGGCCCCGAGGGCCTCCCTCTCACTCGATCCCTGTCCGGTTCGAGTGAGAGGAGACCAAAATCTCACGGAAAAAGGCGCCGCTTGTCGCGCTCAGAGACCTGCTGCCGCGGGTGGCTCCTGGTGATGGCGACCCCGTCAAGCTGATCACGATGGATCTGTCCTACTTGGCGGTGGCTGAGGCCGTGCCACAGCTCCGGCCGCTTCTCCTCGCCCCCGGGGCGATGCTCCTGATGGTGAGGTCCGCCGGTGCACCTCAGCGGGGGGGCGGGTCCGGCAACGACGGCCCCACACGCCGCCATGTCTGGCGGGTGATGCCGCCAGGGCCCATGCTCATCACCACGGCTGACTCGGGCTCCACCCTGACGAAGACCAACTGCGGGTTGGCCGGAGAACCCCAGAAGGCCGCCAAATCGAAGGGGAACAGCCCGGATTCCCAAAGCCGCCGCTTCTCCGCTTCGTCGGCGATCAGGACGACCCGCCCGGACAGGTAGATCTCGGCCCGAGGCTGCCACATCAACGCCGCTCGCGGGTTGGAGGCCAGGTTGCGGGCCTTTTGGGAGGTCGTTGTGGTGGCGAACCAAAGGACCTCGCCCTCGACCGCCGGGGACACCACCGACACGTGGGGTCGGCCGGTTATTGAGGAGGTGGCCAGGTGAGCCAATCCCGCCCCGTCGAGGAAACCGACGACGTCGTGCCATTCCATGGTCGAATATCGTACGACACACCAAGCACGACGAGCTAGAGAAAGTATGTCGAACCTAGAGAAGTTACTGACCCAGCGTTTGGCCGAAGCGTTTCGTCAGGTCGCGGGCACGGCGGTCGATCCTCTGGTCCACCGTTCTCGCCGAGCTGACTACCAAGCCGACGGCGCGTTGGCTCTTGGACGCCAGCTCGGCCGCAGCCCGGGTGTTATCGCTTCGGAGGTGCTGAGCCAAGCTCACCTGTCTGACATCTGCGTTGTCGCCGAGTCCGCTGCGCCAGGATTCATCAACCTTACGATGTCAGACGACTTTCTCGACGAACAGGTCACGCTGATGGTGGCTGACGAGAGGCTCGGAGTGGCTATCGGCCCGCAGCCGGAGGTCGTCGTGGTCGACTACTCCGGGCCCAACGCGGCGAAGGAAATGCACGTCGGGCATCTACACACCGATCCGATACGCGTCGGTGCGCCATCTGAACGAAGGCTGGTCCTCGAACTTCTTGCTTTTGAGGGCGTGATTGATCAGGTCGAAGAGACCCTCGAGCCGCACAGGCTCTGCGGATACCTGTACTCGTTGGCCAATGCCTTTACCGGCTTCTACGAGAACTGTCCGGTGCTGAAGTCTCATGGCGACCTGCGGTCGAGTCGTCTCGCGCTTTGCCGCGTCACGGCGCGGACGCTCGCCCTCGGTCTTGACTTATTGGGCATCGCCGCCCCCGATCGCATGTGACGGATGTTTGGGCGTGCAGTCCCACCTTCGTGACCAAAGAATGTTTCCGGTGAACTCCGAACCAGCGCACCTCGGGCCGTCCCGGCCGGTGATCGCCGAGGTACTCGACCGGCTTGGCGTGGCTCGAACCGCCGTGCGCACGCTGAAGGACGAGGTCGCTGCCAACAGCAGCTGGCTGGTGGAAACGACCGGCGGCGGCCGGGTGGTGCTGCGCCGTTACCACGAGGGGGCCACGCCAGAGGATCTCGACTACGAGCACCAGGTGCTTCGACACCTGACGGCAGCCGGCTGGTGGGTCCCCATTCCCGAGAGCGACCTGATCTCGCACCGAGGCCGGCTGTTCTGCCTAAACCGGTGGGTGCCCGGCGGCCCCCTCGCCCCTGAGACCCCGGACCAGCGCCAACGCCGGGGGCGGGATCTGGCCCGCTTGCACCGTGACCTGCGCGACCTCGGCGGCCGCTTAGGGCAGCGACGTGGTTGGCAGGCCCAGCACGCGGGACCGACGGTGCACACCGGCCTCGACCCCGTCGCCTGTGTCGAGGCGTTCGCGGTGGCCGACCCGGCGCGGGCCGAATGGGCGGCCGTGGCCATCGCACATGTTGAGCGGCTTCTCCAGGAGGCCGGGGCGGGGGGCCTGCCGACCAGCGTCGTGCACGGCGACTTCGCAGAGTGGAACGTCCACTACGAGGGCGGTCGGTTGGCGGGCGTCATCGACTTTGGCCTGACCCACCTCGACTCGCGGCCCTACGAGCTGGCCATCGCCCGCACCTACCGCGCCCCCGAGGCGGCCTCGTCCTACCTAGAGGAGGCGGCGCGGCTTCGGATGCCGTTCACCGAACTCGAGTTGGCATGCCTCGAACCCATCTATCGGGCGTTCCGCGTCGACATGACGCTCTGGGAGCTCGAGGAAGGGCGCCGTCGCGGCACCTACGACATTGGGATGATCGAGCGCCAGCTGTCCCGCACCGGCGCGCCGAGGCCCTAGGGCGAGGTGTGGATGCCGGCGCGCCGAGGCCCTAGGGCGCCGAGCCCGGCACCCGCCGCTCTAGCTGCCTACCCCTTGACGTCCTTGTTCTCGAACATGAACTGGCTGGCAATAAACGTGGCACCCTGCGGGTCCTTGATCACCGCCATCCGGCACCATGGGGCGTCGACCGGCCCGGAGACGACCTCGCCGCCGAGCTCATGGGCCCGCGACGCCGCGGCGTCGACGTCGTCGATCCCGAAGGTGACGCTCCAGTGCGCCAGGGTCGAGGTGTCGTCGGCACTGATTGGATTGATAGACGCGACCACGTCGATGAAGCCCTCGGGGCCGCCCATTTGACCCATTCGCTCCCTTAGCCCCGGGGTGCTCTGCTCGAGGTGATCGCCGTAACCGGGCATCGCCCAGGCCGAGCCGGCCGGCAGCGGCAGGATCGTCCACCCGAACACCGCCCCGTAAAACTCCTGCGCCGCCTCGGGGTCACGGGTGGCCAGGCCGTTGAAGTTCAAGGCGCCGTGTTCGTTGACCACAGTGGCTCCCTGGTGGGCCTTCGGCTGCAATACGCAGAATGCGGCGCCTTCGGGGTCCACCAGCACCGCCATACGCACGGCGTCCTCCACATCGAAGGCGTCCATGGCGACGGTGCCGCCGGCTGCGCGAGCCCGCGCCACCGCGGCATCGGCGTCGTCGACCCAGATGTAGCTGTTCCACCTCGCCATCGGCGGCGCGCCCGGGGGGTTGGTCCCAATCGCAGCCGCGTCACCGCCGTTGATCCTGGCCATGAAGTAGTGGCCTCCGACTCACGGAGGCATGACATCCTCGAACTCCCACCCGAAGACGCCGCGATAGAACGGCAAGACCGCTTCGGGATCGACATGGCTGGTGTCAACCCAGCAAGGAACGCCTTCGATGTAGCCGTCTCGGTGGGCCATGGTTTGTCCTCTCCTGTCACTCGTTGTACAAGCCGACTGTACGACGCAGTACTGGACACCTAGTGACCAGTTTTATCACGCAGGCGACTTCTCCCAGGCGACCGTGCTTCACGTTTCCTCAAGCGAGCTGCTGCGCCAGGTTGGCCAAGTGAGGCCATTCCAACGACTCCTGCACGCAGCGGGCAAACAACCACTGCCGCACCCGTCCGGCGTCCAGGTCGAGCAATCCGGCCATGCGGGAGGCGAGCCCAACCGGGTCCCGGTGCAACCGCGCAGAGCAGTTCAGCATGTGTTGGGTCACGTCGTAGGCCGGGTCCCCGACATAGGGCTTTGGGTCGATCACCAGCCACGGCTCCCGCTCGGCGCTGAGCACGTTGCCTGCGTGCAGGTCGGTGCAGAGAAGCACCTCCCTATCGGCGGTCAACGGAAGCGTGCGGTACAACCCGATCCCTGTCGCCACCAGCCCCGGATCGAGGCCAGCTGGCCCGACGGCCGGCGGGGCCGAGCCCCGGCCCTCATAAACCTCCTCGAACACGTCCGCCCACCAGGCGCACATCTCGCCAAGCGGCCGGAATCGGTGCCCGACTGGAGGTGACACCCACAACCGGGCCAGGAGGGAGGCGACGACAAGGTCCTGCTCCTCCTCGGGGATGTCGCGGAGGGGACGGCCGGGCCGGCACTGCTCGAGCAGCAGCACGATGGTGTCCGCCAGCTCGACCACCTCGTACACCTTGACCGCGCCCCGCCCCGCCCACACGGTAAGGCCATCACCTTCGTGTTCCGCCTCGGGATGGCGCCAGGCGACCTTCAGCACCAGGTCCTCGCCACCCCGGAGGCCACTCCCCCGTCCCGGCAAGCGCCGCTCGGCCCGGACGGGCGCCACCCACGCGGTGTGGCCGCCGGGTACAAACGGTGGCCCGACCGTCAGGGACCATTCCGCCGCAAACCGGGCGACCGTCGCCTCGATACCGCCGAGCCACTCGTCACGCCCTTCCGCGGTGGCCGCGACCACCAATTCCGTCGGAATAGGAAAAGTCATCCCCCCTGGCGAAGCCTCCGCGGCTCCCACCCGGCCCGGTCGAGCATGCCGACGGCTGCCCGGTCGGGTCTGTCAGGGCCGATCACCGGCGGCAACCCCCACGGCCAACGGCACCACGGGAGGACCTGACCCGCGGGCACGGTGCCGGCGTTGGCTGGCACACCCGGGGTTGATCGCTCGGAAGGGATTCCCACACGTCAATCGTATTCTCCGTAAAGTCGTCCCGGGTCGTCGACGCCGCCGACGGCAATTCTTTCTGCCTCGTTCCCTCGCCAGCAATGCCCGGTCGACACCGCCGACCAAGACCAATACATCCCGCGCCCGAGATCGCGGCATTTCTGTCAATTCGTCCGCCGCGCTCCATTTTCCCGACGCATTCCGCGAACACGTCGCGCAACTAATTCGAGGTGCTCGGAGTAGGTGAACGGAACGCTCTGCTCGCCAAGGGATTCCTCGTACTCCTTTCCGGCGAAGTGCGGCGGCGGTCACCACCAGCGCCACTGACGAGTCGGGGACCTCATCCATCGATCGGACACGGCCTCACCGCCCACGGACCGCCGCCTTCGGCGTCACTACCACAGACCAATCGCCCACGGCCTCACCACCACAGACCAATCGCCCGCAGCTTCGGCCCCTTGGGCTTCACCGCCCACAGACCGCCGCCTCCGGCTTCACTGCCCACGGACCGCCACCGACCGGCCCGCCCCTGCCAAACGTTCCGACCCCTCCTCCGCCGCCCATCGCCGTGCCCGCCGCCACGCCTGCGGCCTCAACGCCGCGCACTTACATTGGCAGATAGATGTTCAAATCACATTCCGACGGAAGAAATGGGAGCGCCGGACCCACTTAGGATTGCCGGGTACGCTACCATTAGCTACCTTCAGGGGAAGGTCCTAAGCCTGCATAGAAATTGGTCAGAAGGGGCACATAAGGTCGCATGGGCGCGTGGGTGATCTTACTGGAGTGGGAAATCGGTGATGGTGTTCCCCTCGCCTCTGACGCGGCCCCGATACGGGTCCTCCTTGAGGACTTCGCCGGGTACAACCCGGCGGCACTGTTTGCCGCCGACCGGTATTCCCTTCACCTAGAGGCCGACGGCGACGCTCCCGACGCGTTGTTGGGATCGGCCATGGCCTGCCATCACGAGGCGGCGGACCGCGCCCACCTCCGGGGTTGGCGGATGGTCCGGGCCGAAATCACCACGCCCGAGCAGCTGGAGCGGGAATGGCTCGACAGCGGGCTGCTCACCGGTCTGCTCAGCGGCCTGCCCGACGAACTCGACGACCCCGTCGTCAAGGCCGAGCACCTCCTCGACGAAGCGCGCTGCGCCCACGAGGTGAGCGAGATCCTGTGCAAAATGGTGCGGGAGTTGGGTGGCGGTGTGGTGCGGGCTCGCCTGGAGGATGGTTGGACGCTGCCGGTGGACCTGTCCTTCGGCGCTGGTGAGCCCGTGATGCCCGTCGCCGAACCGTGGAGCCGGGCCCGGGACCAGCTCGAACAAGCGCTGCCCCGCATAGTCGAGCGGGCCCGGCGTATCGCCGCCGAGCGGCCGGAGTGCGGCCATGAAGGCACCAGCGCAGCCCGCGGCTGACGCCAGGGACGTGACGTAGGCTCGCCTGCCACGCCGACGGCAGACACCATCCGGGACACCTACGTGCAGCTGGCCGGTGCCGGCGAGCGCCGCCAGGCACTCGACCTGACATTGGAGTGGGCCGAGCGGGCGTCGCCGACCTCGGCGATCACCGATCTGCTGGTGCCGTCCCTGGTCGAGATCGGCCGCCGGTGGCAGAGCGGCGTCTGGACCGTGGCCCAGGAGCATGTGGCCAGCGGCGTCACCGACTTCGTCCTGGCAGTGCTGGCAAACCGCCACCCGGTCCGGGTCGCCCGGCCCGGTTCGATCACCGTGGTCTGTCCCGAGGGCGAGTGGCACGCCGTGGCCGCCCACGTGGTCGCCGAGCTGCTCCGCCTGGACGGATGGGCCGTCGAGACGCTGGGCGGGTCCACGCCCCGGTCGGAGCTCGGCGCCTACCTCGGCGCCCGCAGCACCGTCGCCGTGGCCGCCCACTGCTCCATGACGAGCAACCTGGGGGGCTTGCTGGGCACCATTGAGGCCGCCCACCGCTTCGGCGTCCCCGTCGTCGCCGGTGGCCGCGCGGTAACCCCCGAACGAGCCCGCCGGCTGGGGGCCGACGCCTGCGCCACCGGCCTCGACATCGCCTCCGTCACCGCCCTGCTGATGCGGTGGTCGGCACAGCCACCGGCGGCGCTCGCCTCGGCGCGACCCGGCCCGGAGTACTACCGGCTCGAGGCCCATCGAAGCGAGCTGGTCGACCACACCCTGGTCGGCGTGTTCGAGACCTTTCCCGCCCTCGCGGGGCTCGACACCGCCCAGCTACGGGACCTGCGGGAGCAGGTGGATCACCTGGTGCGCTTCCTCGCCGCCTCCCTCGTGGTCGAGGAGCCGGCCATCCTCCACGAGGAGTGCCGGTGGTTCGACGAGGTCTTTTCCAACCGTGGCCTTCCGAGCGACCTGGTGACGGTTTGCGCCGCCAGCCTGCGCGACGCTATCGCCACGCTGGGCGGCGACCCCGTACCTCGCGCCCAGGCGGTGCTCGGGGACGTCGTCCGCCAGAGGCTTGGCTGAAGGGTGGAAAAAGACCTTGCCGTCGATCTCAACGCCGATCTCGGGGAAGGTTTCGGCGCTTGGAGCATGGGCGACGACGACGCCCTACTGGCACTGGTCACCAGCGCCAGCGTCGCCTGCGGGTTTCACGCCGGCGACCCGCCGACGATGCGCCGGGTGTGCGAGGTCGCGGTCCGGGCCGGGGTTCGCATCGGCGCCCACGTGAGCTACCGGGACCTGGCCGGATTCGGCCGGCGGGACCTGGCCGTCGATCCCGCGGAGCTGCGAGACGAGGTGACCTACCAGATCGGCGCCCTCGACGGCATGGCCCGGGCCGCGGGCACCCGGGTCGCCTACGTCAAGGCGCACGGCGCTCTCTACAACCGAGCGGTCCACGACCTCGAGCACGCCCGGGCCGTGATCGAGGGGATCGTCGCCTTCGGTGGCGACCTGCCCGTGCTCGGCCAGCCCGGCTCGGTGCTGCTGGAGCTGGCAACCGGGGCGGGGCTCCTCGGCGTGACCGAGGCGTTTCCCGACCGGGGCTATAGGAGCGACGGGCGGCTGGCGCCCCGCCGGGAGCCGGGCGGCGTCCTCCGCGACCCTTCGGCGGTGGCCGCCCGGGCTGTCGAGCTGGCCACGCACCACCGGGTCACCGCCGCCGACGGCTCCACCGTCGCCGTCGCCGCTCGCTCTCTGTGCCTCCACGGCGACACGGCCGGCGCCGTCGAACTGGCCCGGCGTACCCGCGCCGCCCTGGTGGCGGCGGGCGTGACGCTCGCACCCTTCGCCTGACCGACGGGCAGGGTTGGTGGGCCGGCGATGAGCGAGCTGGGGCTGCGGGCGGTGGGCGAGCGGGCCGTCATGCTCGATGCCCCGGGCCCCGCCCGGCCCGCATCGCTGGCCGCCGCCATCCGCCGCCTGGCCGCTCGCCGAGGCATCGATGTCGCGGACGTGGTCCCAGGGGCGGCCACGGTGCTGGCGGTCGCCGCCACCCCCGAACAGCTGGCCCGCTTGGTCGCGGTCCTCGCGGATATGGACGACGAAGACGACGAGGTCGCCGAGACGCCGGCCATGGTCGAACTCCCGGTGCGCTACGACGGCCCAGACCTGGTATCGGTTGCCGCCGCCACCGGCCTAGGCGTGGCCGAAGTGGTCCGCCGCCACAGCCAGGCCACGTATCGGGCCGCGTTCACCGGCTTCGCGCCGGGATTCGCCTACCTGACGGGGTTGGACCCGGCTCTCGAACTCCCCCGCCGATCCAGCTTCCGGCCCTCGGTACCCGCTGGTTCGGTCGCCATCGCCGACTGCTACAGCGCCGTCTATCCGCGATCGAGCCCAGGCGGTTGGCACTTGTTGGGTTCGACAACCGCGGTGATGTTCGAACCCGACCGAAGCGGCGATCGGCGGGCCGCCCTCATCGCCCCCGGGGACTTGGTCCGCATAGTGATCCAGCCCGGTCCCCTCCCGTGACCCCCTCTCGACCTCGTCTCCATCACAGCCTGAACTTTCCTGAAGGTGGGGCGGATCGCGGGGGGTCGAATAACCCGCGTCCCCCCGCGGGTAATCCGCACCACCCTGCGCCAAAAGCCTCTCGATGACCGCTTTCAGCGACGCCGAGGCGTGGTTCGAGGTCGTCGACCCCGGGCCTCTCACCACGTTCCAGGATTTCGGCCGCCCGGGCCTGGCGCACCTCGGCGTCCCTCCCTCCGGTGCCCTCGACCGGCCTAGCGCGGCGCTGGCCAACCGCCTGGCGGGCACTGCGGAGTCGGCCGCGGTGCTGGAAACAACCCTTTCAGGCCCCATCCTGCGCCTCGGCGGCCGGAGGCCCGGGACGCCGACCGTGGTCGTTGTCACTGGGGCCGAGGCGGGCGTCCTCGTCGACGATGCCCCGGCCGAGCTCAACACCGCGCTCGCGCTGGACCCGGGTCAGACGATCCGGGTGGGCGTTGCCCGCCGCGGGATCCGCAACTACGTCGCCGTCCATGGCGGCTTCCTGGCCGCCGAGGTGTTGGGGAGCTGCTCGACCGACCTCCTGAGCGGCCTCGGCCCGCCCGCCCTTCGGGCCCGCGACCGGCTAGCGGTCGGCGGCCAGACCGGCCTGCCGCCGGCCCCTCTCGACGTGGTGCCCCTCGCCACCATCAACCCCGACCCGACCCTGGAGCTGGTTCCCGGACCCCGGGACGACTGGTTCCCGGCCGCCACCCTCGAGATGCTGAGCGGGACCCAGTGGATGGTCAGCCCCCAGAGCAACCGTGTGGCCCTCCGCCTCCAGGGCCCGGTGCTGGCGTCGCTCGACCGAGGCGAGCTGCGGCCGGAGGGCCTCGTCACCGGCAGCCTGCAGGTGCCGCCCGACGGCCAACCGGTGCTCTTCCTGAACGACCACCCGACCACCGGTGGCTACCCCGTCCTCGGCGTCGTCACCACCGCCTCGCTGGCCCTGGCCGCCCAGGCTGCCCCGGGCACTAC
>JBOGGN010000231.1:0-26378 GCA_050744165.1 Acidimicrobiales bacterium
GCCCGGGCCCGGGACCTGCTTGAGGCCGTGGGCCTCGGTTGCCGCCTCGGGCACCGCCCCCAGCAGCTGAGCGGCGGCGAACGGCAGCGGGTGGCAATCGCCCGAGCCCTCGCCACCGAGCCTCCCCTGATCCTGGCCGACGAGCCGACGGGGAACCTCGACGAGGCGTCGGCGGCACAGGTCATCACGGTGTTGGAGTCGCTGCCCGCCTCAGAGGGTGTGACGTTGGTGGTCGTGACCCACAACCGGGCCATCGCCGCCCGGGCCGCCGCCCGACTCTCCCTCGACGGCGGTCGCCTGCTCGGAGGCACCCTCTCACCGCCAACCTCCGTCCCGTGAGCTGGCGCGACGCCCTGGCGCTGGTGGCGCGCGAGTTGCGACGCCGGGCGACGCGCGCCGCCCTCACCATCGCCGCGGTAGCGCTGGCGGCGGCGCTGCTCACCGCTTTGGTAACCATCGCCCGCACCGCCCAGAACCGGGTTCTCTCTGAGGTCACGACCGGAGGGTCGCTGGCCGGCATCAAGGTGGTGGCGGCGGCGCCCGACCCCAGCCAGGTCGACCAGGACAACGCCACCCCCGGCCCGCCGAAGCCGCTCGACGACGCCGCCCTGGGCCGCATCCGCTCCCTGTCCGGCGTCGGCGCCGTCTACCCGGTGCTTTCGGTCCCCGTCTTGGTCCTGGCACCCGAGCAGGTGACCCTTCCCGGCGCCGCCGCGCCGACCACCACCCTTCCTCCGGCGGCGGGGTCGCCGTCCCCGCCGGCCAGCACCTCGACGACGCTCGGCGCCGCGGCCGGTACGGGTCCGGCGGCCGGAGTGGGGCCGGTCGAGGCGTACCCCGACGACCTGGTGGGCCTGCCCGCCAACGGGACCTCCAACTTGCCGGTGACCATCGTGGCCGGGCGCTTGCCGATATCCGGCAACGAGGTCGCCGTCACCCCCGACTTCCTCGACCGACTCCACATCCCCGCCAAGGACGCCACCGCCGTTCTCGGCGTGAGCCTTGAGGTCGGTTTTCCACGCGCCTTTCGGCCCGGATCCAGCCGCAGCATGTGGCTCCACCCGGTGATCGTGGGCGTGGCGGCGCAGGACGCCGGCAACGGTCAGCTCATCGGGACCCTTGGCGTGGCCGAAACCGGCCGCGATTGGATCCTCGCCAGCGGCGCCGCCAACGCCATCTCCGTCGGGCTTCAGCCGACCACCTACACCGGCCTGTTCGTCGTCGCCAAGCAGCTGAACAAGGTCGCCACGGTGCGCAACCAGATCACCGCGGTGGGCTACTCGACCTCGGCGGATGAGCAACTGATCGCTTCGGTGCAGCGCTACATCCGGGTGGTGGAGATCGTCCTGGCCGGAATCGGCCTCATCGCGCTCGTGGTCGCCGCCCTCGGGATCGCCAACGCCCTGTTCGCCGCCGTCCGGGAGCGACGCCGCGAGATCGGCGTGCTGAAGGCCATCGGTGCCAGTGACGCCGACGTGCTGCGCATCTTCCTGCTCGAGGCACTGGCGGTGGGGACCGTCGGCGGGTTGATCGGCGTCGGGATCGGGTCGGGGGTGGCGGTGCTGGTCGGAGTCGCCGTCAACCGGTACCTGCAGTCCGAAGGGGTGGCGCCGCTGCAGCTCTCGATCAGCCTGGGCGTGCTGGGCGCCGCCGTCGCCGGCTCGGCCCTACTCGCGGCGCTGTCGGGCCTGTTGCCCGCCGCCCAGGCAGCCCGGCTGCCGGCCCGGGAGGCGGTGGAGGCCGGGTGATGGTGCGCCCAACCCTCCGAGCGACCCGGGCCGCCGCCCTCCTCGCCGCCTTGGCGCTGACGGCGGCGTCGTGCACGCCGGTGAAGGGCAAGGCACTCGGCACCGCCCCGCCCGCCAACCTGAGCGCTCCCAAGCTCTACGCCGCCATCGGCTCGAGCGACGCCCGCGGAACGGGCACCGACGTGCCGCTACGCCAGGCGTGGCCCCAGGTACTCTTCGCCACGCTGCCGGCGAACTTCCGCTTCGTCAACCTGGCCCTGCCCGACGCCACCGTGGCCGACGTCCTGGCCCAGAGCCTCCCCATTGCCGAGGATCTGCGACCGGCCCTGGTCACCATCTCCCTGAGCGTCGAGGACATGCTCCGCCAAGTGCCCGTCGCCACCTACGAGGCCGAGCTGCGCACTCTGCTGCACGCCCTGCGGGCCACCGGGGCGACCGTGCTTCTGGCGAACGCGCCTCCAGTCCAGGACCTCCCCGGCTACCTCGCCTGCCTCGACGGAGGCACCCTCGCCTGCTCGCCCCGCATCCCTCACCCCGTTGCCCCGGCTGCCACCGTGGCGGCCGAGGTGACCTCTTACAACCGGGCAATCACCGATGTGGCGCAGAGCGAAGGGGCGGCGGTGGTGGACTTGTACGGCGCCGCGCTGGCGGCCGCAGCCCAGGGCATCGGCCCGTCCCTGCTCGCCGCCGATGGCCTCGACCCCAACGCGGCCGGGGCGCAGCGGATCGCGGCCGGCTTCGCGGCGGCCCTCCATCGGCCTTGAACCCACCCATCCGCGTTGTTGTCACAGGCCCCTGGGATGATGCGCGTCATGGGAAAGAACAACCGTCAGCGGCGAGCCCACAAGCACCAGGGCCGGCGAAAGGGCGGGCCGGGTCGGGACGGCGGGCCGTCCACCACTTCGTCCCAGGCGGGGCACCCGGACATCCGCATGGTGGTGGCGTACGCCGCCTGTTCGGCCGAACACGGCACCGAGGAGGAGTTCGACGGCGACATCGCCAAGATCTTGGCGCTCGGCCGCCTCGACGGCCGGGCGGGGCCGGCGATGGTCTCGGGCCTGATCGCTGGTTTGGGCGCCGCGTGGGAGAACGGCTGGCAGCCGGTTGACATCCTTCGGGAGGTCGGCCGCCGCTTCGACGCCCCGACTGTCGCCATTGCCCGGTGGGCCATCGCCAAGGAGTCGCACACCACGGCTTCCCCAGGGACGGCGATGCCGGAAGCGTGGTCGGCGCAGCTGGACCAGTTGCGCGGGAATGGGCGCCCGAGCCTGACACCGATGTGGACTTCGTACCCAGACGTGGTCTGCGGCGTCCGCATCCTCGGGATGCTGCACCATCTGCCGCGGCTGGCGTGCCTGGTACCACCGCCGTCGCAATGGGGCAAGGATGTCGGTGGCCGTCCCCGTACCCCCCCGGCCGGTGTGGCGCCCGGGGTCGACAGCAAGATTCTGGCCAAGGTGCGGGCGCTGCTGGCCAAAGCCGAGTCGACCACGTTCGAGGAAGAGGCGGAGTCCCTCACGGTCAAGGCCCAAGAGCTGATGGCGCGCTACTCGATCGACCAGGCAATGCTCGCGGGCGCCTCGGCCGAAGAGACTCCGGGTGGCCGCCGCCTCGGGATCGACAGTCCGTACGCCGATCCGAAGAGCCTGCTGCTGGCGGAGGTTGCCGAAGCCAACCGATGTTCGGCGGTCTGGCAGGATGAGTTCGCCTTCTCGACCGTGTTCGGCTTTGCGGCCGACCTCGACATCGTCGAGGTGCTCTACACATCGCTGCTCGTTCAAGCGACGCGGGCCATGACCCGAGCGGGAAGTGTTCGCGACCAGTTCGGACGTTCGTGCACCAGGGCGTACCGGCACTCGTTCCTGGTCTCATTTGCCGTCCGCATCGGCCAGCGGCTTCGGGAGGCCGCCAGCAAGGCGACCGAGGAAGCCAGCTCGGTGCATGGTGAGGCCCTCCTCCCGGTGCTCGCAGGGCGCAAGGCCGAGGTCGACGGCGCTGTCACCGCGGCGTTCCCGGAGACCGTCACGAAGACATCTCGAGCGACCAACTACGAGGGATGGATCGGCGGCCGTGTGGCCGCCGATCAGGCGCAGCTCGGGCCGGACCGCCACCGCCTGGAGGGCGTCGCCATCTGAGCGGTTGCCCAGCCGCCGCCTCAGGGGGCCGCGGGACCGGCCGGGAAAAACTGCTCGACCAGCCGATGGGGCAGGTCGTCGGTGAGCGGCGAGCCGGACAGGAGCGCCCGGTGGAAGATGATGGCGAAACCGCACTCGCCCTGCAGTTCCGCGTCGCCGGGCGCCAGCACGCCGTCGGCCTGGGCCTGGGTGATCCGGTCCTTGAGGATCTGCTTGTTGCAGTCCACGAACTGATCCCGGACCAGGGCCGCCACCTCCGGGTAGCGGACCAGCTCGCTGGCCACCGCCTTCATCAGCTCGCCCTCCACCCCCCGGATCTTGTTGAGGAACTGCCGGAGAATGACCTCGAGGTCGGCCCGGATGTCGTCGGTCTCCGGCCAGTCCTGCATATGGGGGGCCAGCAGGTCGTGGATGGCATCGAGCACCAAGGCGGTCTTGTTGTCCCACCGGCGGTAGATGGCGGCCTTGCCGACTCCGGCCCGGCTGGCAACCCCCTCGATGCTCATTCGGGCAAAGCCCTCCTCCATCAGCACGTCGAGCGCCGCCCGGCGGATGGCGGCGTCGACGTGTGGGTCACGGGGTCGTCCGTGCTTGGCCTCTTTGACTTCGGTGATTCCCGCCATGTGGGTTGCCTGCCTAGTCGATTGTCAGTACTTGGGAGATCGTTCCCCCATCGATGGATTCGGTCCCTTCATCCATTATGGCGAGGCCGGCTGCGGCAATCGGAGCCAGCGGGCCTTCGGTGGCCAGCGCCAGGACCAGTGCCGCTTCGCCGGCCAGCTCATCGCCGATGGTCCCAACCTCGACCGCTCCGCCAGCCTCGACCGCCGCTGCTGCGGGGGAGGGCTCGGCCGCGGCATCGGTGGCGCGAGCGGGGAGGAAGGCGACGACGATGCCGGCGCCCACGATGGTGACCAGGGCGGCCACCAGCATCGCGGGCCGCATGGCGTCCACGAACCCGCCGCGGGCGGCGGTGACGAGGGTCTGGGCGACGGTGCCGCCGAGGTGGCCTGCGACGTCGATGGCTCCTCCGACCGAGTTACGAGCGGTGGCCGCCGCAGAACCTGAGAGCCCGTGCACCGAGCTCACCGTTCCCGCGATGCGGCTTGCGTAGGCCGACGACAAAACGCTGCCGAGCACGGCCACGCCAAGGGCGCCGCCGAGCTGACGGGTGGTGTCGTTGACCGCGGAACCGACACCCGCCTTCGCCCGGGGCAATGAGCCCATGATCGACTCGGTGGCCGGGGCCATCGTCAGCGACATCCCGAGGCCCATGAGGAGTAGCGAGAGCAGGACCAGGTCATAGCCGGAGCCCACCCCGAGCACGCTGAAGACCACCAGGCCAAGTGCCGTGATTACCAATCCGCCGGCCACCACCACCTTGGAGCCCAACCAGCGGACGAAGGTACTCGAGGCCGGAGCGGCCACGAACAGGATCAGTGCGATGGGGGCGATGCGCAGTCCCGCACCCAGGCTGGAGTAGCCCTTCACGTCCTGCAGGTACTGGGTCATCAGGAAGAACGATCCGAACAGGGCGAAGAACACCAGCGTGATGGCGGAGCTGGCGGCGGTGAACCGGGGGTTCTGGAACACCCGCACGTCGAGCATCGGGTGGTCGCTGCGGCGCTCCCAGAGGACGAAACTCACGAGGACCACGGCGGCCACGCCGTAGGCACCGAGGGTGATGGCCGACAGCCAGCCGTTGGTCGGCGCCTCGATCAGGCCCCACAGAAGAGCGCTGAGCCCGGCGATCGACAGGACGGCGCCGATGGGGTCGAGGCGGGGCTTGGAGGGGTCCTTCGACGTGGTCACGACGAACCGGCCCGCGATCAGGGCGGTGGCCACGATGGGCACGTTGACCAGGAACACCGAACCCCACCAGAAGTGCTGCAGCAGCCAACCGCCGGCGATGGGCCCGATGGCAATCCCCATGCCCGACACGCCGGCCCAGATGCCGATCGCCCGGGCCCGCTCGGTCGGGTTGGTGAAAGTGTTGGTCAGGATCGACAAGGTGGAGGGCATGATCAGCGCCCCGCCGACGCCCATCAGGGCCCGGGTGGCGATCAGCATCCCCGCCGAACCGGAGAAGGCGGAGAGCACCGAGCCGCCACCGAAGATCAGAAGGCCCAGGCTGAGGGCCCCCTTGCGGCCGAAGCGGTCGCCCAGGCTGCCGGCGGTGAGCAGGAGGCCCGCGAAGACCAGGGTGTAGGCGTCGACGATCCATTGCAGCTGGCTCGAGGTCGCGTTGAGATCCCGCACCAAGGTGGGCAGGGCAACGTTCAAGATGGTGTTGTCCACGCCAATGACCAGCAGGCTGAAGCACAGCACTACCAGGGTCCACCAGCGCCGGCGGTAGACGATCGCTGCAGTGTCCATGTTGGTCCTCCTCGGGGGACGGCGACTTGTGATACGGAACGTCTCCGTTTCACTATACCTATATACGAAACGGATCCGTCACGTATTTATTTCCGTGTCCCAGACCGGCCCGCACCCGGACCGGCCCGGACCCCGCCCCATCCGGCGTAGGCCCGTCCTGCACATAGGTCCTCGCCGCGCCCTACGGTGGCGGGAAATGACCGGGCAATCGGAGTCGATGGACGCCATGGCGGTGGCCGTGGCCGCCGGGGTGCCAGTGCTGTTGTGGGGGGCGCCGGGGACGGGCAAGACCTCGGCGGTGCGAGCCCTGTCCCAATCCCTCGACCTGCCGTGCGAGATTGTCATCGCCTCCATCCGGGAACCGTCGGACTTCGCGGGCCTGCCGCTCGTCGTCGGTGGCCAGGTCCGCATGGCGCCCCCGGCGTGGGCGCAGCGGTTGGCCGAGGCGGGCGGGGGAATCCTGTTTCTCGACGAGATCTCCACGGCGCCGCCCGCGGTCCAGGCGGCCTTGCTGCGGGTGGTGCTGGAACGCGTCGTCGGCGACCTGCCGCTTGGGCCGGGCATCGCCATGGTGGCCGCCGCCAACCCGCCCGAGCAGGCGGCCGACGGCTGGGAGCTGTCGGCGCCGCTCGCCAACCGGTTCTGCCACCTCGACTGGGCGGTCGACCCCATTGCCGTCGCCCAGGGAATCATGTCCGGCTGGCCACCGCCCGAGCCGCCCCGGCTGCCACCGGGCTGGGAGGCGCAGATTCCCGCGACCCGGGGACTGGTGTCGGCATTCCTCACCGTCCGCCCGGCACTGGCCTGCGCCGTGCCGTCCGACCCCTCCCGGGCCGGGCGGGCGTGGCCCAGCCCCCGCACCTGGGAGATGGCGGCTCGACTGTGGGCAGCCGCTCAGGCGGCCGGCGTCAGCACCGAGGCGGAGACCGCACTGGTCACCGGCGCTGTCGGCGAGGGGGCCGGCGTGGAGCTGCTGATGTGGCACATCCAGATGGACCTGCCCGACCCCGAGACTCTGCTGGCCGATCCCGACGGCTTCGAGATGCCCGAACGCGGTGACCAGGTCTATGCCGTGCTGTCGGCGGTCGCGGCCGCGGTGGCCGCCAACTCGACGCCGGATCGCTGGCAGGCGGGGTGGAAGATCCTGGGCAAGGCTGGCGAACACGCCCCGGACATGGCGGCGGTGGCCGCCCGGACCCTCACCAGCTGCCAGCCGCCAGGGACCAGCGCACCCCCCGAAGTGCGCCTGTTCGCTCCGCTGCTGAAAGACGCCGGCCTGCTGTGACCGCCCCGCCGGAACCCGAGCGCCCCGCCCGGGATGCTTCTCCGGCGATCAATCGCTACAAGCTCGCCGTCGCCCGGCTATGGGCGTCGGCCCGCCAGCCCTACTTGGCGTCGGCCCTGTTCGCCAGCCCGGTCGTGGCTTCGCCGAAGGTCGAAGGGGCGGCCGTCGACAAGGAGTGGCGGCTGTACCTGGACCCGGCCAGGGTCGAGAGCTGGACGCGCGACGAGTTGGGGAGCATCCTCATCCACCACGCCAGCCACCTGCTGCGCGACCACGCCGGCCGGGCCGGCAGAGCCGGCGTGTCGCAATCGACCCGGGAGAACTGGAACACCGCCGCGGACGCCGAAATCAATGACGACCTGATGGCCGCCGGCCTCCGTATGCCCGACGACCCCATCCTCCCCCAGGCCAAGGGTTGGCGCAGCGGGCGGCTGGCCGAGGAGTACTACCACCAGGCCGGGGGGCCTCGGGGCGAGGCCGATCACGACCGCCGCCACAACCCGGTGTACGAGCCGGACTGCGGCAGTGGCAGCGACGGCGTCCTCCGGCCCTGGGAGCTGGCCTCCGAGCGGGCCGGCCTGAAGGGTCTGGGCGAGGCGGACCAGCACCTGCTGCGCTGCCAGGTGGCGACCACGGTGCTCGACTACGCCCGCCAGGGCCGGGGCCGGATCCCGGCGCGGTGGCGGCGGTGGGCTGAGGATCTGATGGAACCGAGGATCGACTGGCGCCGAGCACTGGCCGCCCAACTGCGGCGCCACGTGTCGGTGGTGGCCGGGGCGGCGGACTACACCTACCGCCAGCGGTCGCGACGGGCCGACACCGTGCCCGACGTCATCCTGCCGGCCATGGCGCGACCCGTTCCCGAGGTGGCCATCGTGTGCGACACGTCGGGCAGCATGACCGACGCCGACCTGGCCCGCGTGCTCACCGAGATCGAGAGCCTGCTGCGCACTGTCGGCCTGGCCCGGGAAAGGGTCCGGGTGTTGGCGGTCGATGCCGCCGTCCGAGCCGTGCGCCGGGTCTCGAATGTCCGCCAGATGGAGTTGGAAGGCGGCGGTGGGACCGACATGGCGGCGGGCGTGGCGGCCGCGTGCCGGCTGCGGCCCCGGCCGACGGTGCTGGTCGTCCTCACCGACGGTCTCACGCCCTGGCCCGCCACCCGGCCCAACGGCGTGGAGGTGGTGGTGGCCCTGGTCGGCGAGCGTGGTGGCATCGGCCGCTGGCAGGCCCCGGACTGGGCCACCGTGGTCCGTATCCCCTCAGGCGCCCGCTGAGGTGGCCCGACCCCCGCGCTGGTACGACTACCTCCCGCCGGTGACCGCCACCATTCCCTGCGGCAACCGCCAGCACCGGATCACGTGGCAGCGGGGCAAGCTGGTGCTGAACGACCACGACCTCAGCGCCGAGCGGGCCATGATCGCCCTTGGCGGCCAAGCCTGCCCCTGCATGCAGGTGTTGACAATGTGGCGGGACCAGTGGTCGATGCTGCCCGACATGATCCGCAAGACAGACTGGCTGGGGGACCGGGCGTACCTGATGCCAGCCGCGCTGGCCCACCCCCGTCAGCTCGCCGCCTACCGCAATTGGGACCGCAGTTGGCGAAAGAACGCGTACACGACCAAGCACGCCACGCTCTTCAACGCCGACATCATCGAGCAGGCGACACCGGGGCTGAAGAAGCTGGCGTTTGCCGGATTGGGCGGCGACCCACCGGCCGGCAAGCCCAAGGTCTCAGCGTCGTTGGTCCGCCCGGAGGAACGCCCCTCGGTCAGCGGCTCGGTCATTCGGGGCCAGATGACCGTCACCGCTCGACTCGGGGTGGCATGGCTGGTGCGGGTCTCGGCTCGAGGGGTGGCGCTCGTCGATGATGCCTTCGTACTCGAGGTGCTGGAGGACGGCTGGTCGTCGTCCCTGGTCCGGGCCACGCGCTGGAAGGAGGACGGGAGCGAGACCCGCCGCTTGATCACCGGGACGGCTCATCTCAGCGGTGATCCCGACGGGTCTCTGTCGCTTGCATGGACCGGTGAAGAGGAGGCGGCCGACGCCGTCCATGGGGTGCCGCAGCCGGTGAACATCTTCGACATGGACCCCTCCAAGCTGTTCAACATCGGCCGGTAGGGGACCCGGGTCCCTCAGCGGACCCTCGGGTCCCGCCCGCCCCCAAAGGCGGACCGCCATGCCGTCTCTAGAGCGCCTCGATTCGCTGCGCCACCGCCAGCGCCGTGGGCGGCCGATCGGCCGGATCAGCAGAGAGGCACTCCTTGATCAGCTGCAGCGCGGCCGGCGCCAGCGACGGATCCAGGGAGGGCGCCGTACTGAGTACCTTGCGCATGACGAGCAGCGGCTCGGTCTCCGCCAGGTCCCCATAGACGCCGTGGCCGGTGAGGGCCCGGTGCAGCGTCACCCCGAGCGACCAGATGTCCGAGGCCCGCGAGGCTCGTGCCCCCCGCATGATTCCCGGATCCATGAACTCCACCGAGTCGATGGGCCCCATCCCGGTAACCGTCATCCCCGGCTGCACCAGCTGGGCCAGGCCCAGGTCGGACAGCTTCGCCCCATCGTCGTGCAGCATGACGTTGGCCGGCTTGATGTCGCGGTGGACGATCCCCGCCTCGTGCAGGGCGTGCGCCGCCCGGGCGGCGTGGGCCACCGCCCGTTGCACCTCCTCGCGGGACAGGGGCCGGGCGGGCGCCGCCAAGGAGCCCATAGGGAAGTACTCCATCGAGTAGTAGAAGGAGTCGCCCTCCTGGCCGGCGTCGTAGAGCTGCACCAGGTACGGCGACTGGACGGCCGAAAACAAGCGCAGCTCTTTGGTCGCCCGCCGAAACGCGTCCTCGCTGGTGCGCCCGGCCAGGACCTTGACGGCCACGTAGTCGGTCTGCAG
This sequence comes from Acidimicrobiales bacterium, assembly GCA_050744165.1. GTDB lineage: Bacteria > Actinomycetota > Acidimicrobiia > Acidimicrobiales > Palsa-688 > JBOGGN01. Next base: position 10,429 of record JBOGGN010000231.1, read on the forward strand.
GTTGAGCCGTTCCGGCGGGGTGGCGACGTAGAACTCCCCGTAGTTGCCTTCGCCCAACTCTTTCAACAGCGAGTAGTCGGCGATTTGTTGTTGCACCCTGCGCCTCCCTTATCGGTCCACCGGGGTTCTGCGGCCCATTCGGTCATGCGACCCACTCGGCCCACCATGTATCGATACCCACCCGAGCAGCGCAGATACATCGCCTAGCTGAAGGCACCCTAACGCGTGCATACCCGAGAAGAGGGGGTTACGCTCCGCTCCGAAGGGCTGGTTGGGCGACCGGCGACATCAAAAGGGGGGCCCCCAACGTGGTAGCGCCAGAGGTGCACAGCCTCCTTGCGGCAGGGGTGCGAGTGGCGTCGGCGGTAACGGCGCCGGCGAAGCGCTCCGCCGACGACACCGCCGCCATCGTCTTCATCGACGTCGCCATCGTCATGGTCCTGGCCCGGCTGGCCGGCGTCGCCGCCCGCAAGCTGCGCCAACCGGCGGTGGTGGGCGAGATCATCGCCGGCATCGCCCTCGGGCCGACGATCCTCGGCTGGTTCCCCGGTCACCTGACGACCAAGGTGTTCCCGACCGACATCCAGCCCTTCCTCACCATCCTGGCCGAGGTCGGCCTCATCATCTTCATGTTCATCGTGGGCATGGAGGTCGACCTCAACCTCATCCGAGGCAAGGAACGGGTAGCCGGCGTCATCTCCCTCAGCTCGATCGCCTTGCCCTTCGGCCTCGGGATCCTGCTGGCCTCCGCCATCCACTCCTCCCACGTCAACGCCCAGGCGTCGCAGGCCCACCGCCTGCTGCCCTTCGCCCTGTTCATCGGGGCGTCGATGTCCATCACCGCCTTCCCGGTCCTGGCCCGCATCCTGACGGAGCGCAAGATGTACCGCACCGAGATCGGCGCCCTGGCGCTGGCCTGCGCCTGCGTCGACGACATCGTGGCCTGGACCCTCCTGGCGCTGGTGCTGGCGGTCATCAAGTCGAGTGGCGCCCTGAGCCTGCCCCGCATCATCGGCGAGTCGGCGCTGTTCGTGGCTTTCCAGTTCCTGGTCACCAAGCGCGTCCTCGAGTGGGCCCTGAAGCGCTACCAAAAGGTGGGGCTCACCCCGAGCCTGTTCGCCGTCATCCTGTGCGGCCTCCTGCTCTCGGCGTTCGCCACCGAGCGCATCGGCATCCACCAGATCTTCGGGGCGTTCTTGTTCGGGGTGGTGATGCCCCGCAAGGAGAGCGCCCAGCTGTTCCACGATGTCGTCGGCCGCTTGGAGGAAGCGACGCTGCTGTTGTTCCTCCCGATGTTCTTCGTCATCACCGGCCTTAGCGTGAATCTGCGGACCCTGGGCCACGATGCCTTCACCCAGCTGCCTCTCATCCTGCTGGTGGCCGTCGGCGGCAAGCTGGCGGGAGCGTTCATCGCCGCCAGGGTGCAGAAGGTGCCCACCGAGAAGGCCGCGGCCCTCGGGGTCTTGATGAACACCCGGGGGCTCACCGAGCTGATCATCTTGAACGTCGGCCTCAGCTTCAAGGTGCTCGACACCCGGCTGTTCTCGATGCTGGTGCTGATGGCGGTGATCACCACGATCATGACCGAGCCCTTGCTGCGGCTGGTGTACCCGGAGAAGGCGCTGAAGAAGGACATCGAGGAGGCCGAGAGGGCCGCCCTCGGCATCGCCGAGGCTTACCGGGTGCTGGCCCTGGTCGAGGGGGGCGGTGACGACACCGGCCTGGTGGACACCGCCGCCGACCTCATCAACGGCGAGCACCCCGCGGAGCTGGTGCTGTCCAACTTCAGCCGGCTCCGCAAGGGTCTTGAGCTGGGCAGCGGCCTCGGCCAGGAGCTGGGGGAGATGGCCGCCCAGATCGAGCGGCTGAACGGCCTGAAGACACGGGCCGAGGCCCGCGGCGTCCACTCGGTGGTGCGCTCGCTGTTCACCGACGACCGCGGCGGCGACCTGCTGGCCCAGGCGGCCGCGGTCCATGCCGACGTGTTGCTCGTGCCCCTCGCCTCGGGAGACGACGCCGTCCTGGCCGCCCGGCTGCTGAAGGGGGCCGACGCCGAGGTGGTCCTCGTCGTCGAACCCGGTGACCAACCCGGCGGCGGGCGCTCGGCGGGCCCCGTGGTGGCGATCGTCGATGAGGGCATCAATGCCGCCGCGGCACTGGAGCTGGCGACCCGCGTGGCCTTTTCCCGCCATCTGCCCCTCCGGCTCATCTCCCGCGACGGGTCGCGCAAGACCACCCGCCTGGCCGCCGATCGAGCTGAGGATCTTGCCCGCGCCGGCCTCGACGTCCAGGCCCCCGCCCGAGGCGGTGAGGACGTAGCCGACGCCGTCGCCGCCACGGCGCCGCTCTTGGTCGTGGGCGCCGTCGCCTCCGAGGGGGTGGCCGCCGGGCACCCCCTGGCGGAGACGGCCGGCACCAGGGTGATCCTCGTGCGCGCCTCGGCCGACGACGACGGCCGGGGCCTCGAACGCTGGCTGCGCCGCGGCGACAACGCCCCTGCGTAAGACCATCTTCACTTTTGGATTCCCTCACGCCGGGGTATCGTTTTGTCGATAGGAAAATGTCTATGATCTTCGAAACCGCCAACAGCATCTACGAGGTGCACGAGGGGGAGCATCGCTTCCGGCGGATTCACGACTCTTCACGCGACCACCAGCCCCTCCCGCTGGGCCGCTGGTACCGCTACCAGCGCATGAGTCCCGTCGTGGTCGGCGAGCCGGTGCGCTTCTTGTGGCTGCTCGACGAGCAAGGTACCCAGAGCCGCATCGGGCTGTGGGCCACGGGGCCCGTGACGTCCGTCCTGCCCGACGAAGACCCGGCCTTCCTCCTCTCCGCCGACACAAAAGACGCAGCGTCCGTCCACTAGATACATTTGAGTGCCCAGGTCGGGCGCTTCGCATACATGTGGCGATCCTCCATTGACCCTGGGCGGGCAACGTAGGAAGCTTGACGGGCACAGCAGCATCGGGGCAGCGAGAAGGGGGCGGTGCATTTGAGTAGCCGTGAAACAATTCACATGCCTGGGGCATTTTTCGACCCGGGCGTCGAGCGGACGACAGTGGCGTCGGGTGACCTGACCGACGAGTTGCTCCAGCAGCCGTACTGGACCGAGCAGATGCTCACCAAGGCGGGCATCCCGATCGTCGACGTGCCCTTTGTCACCGTCGGCGGGGGCATGGGGTCCTTCGCGATCGTCGACTACCTGCGTATCGCCGGGGTCCCGACCAACAAGATCAAAGTCCTCACGGCCATCGAGAAGCCGTGGACCACCTACCAGCACCTGACGACGGTCTCGCAGGTGCCGCCGGGGGAGCGGCTGCGATCGGATTCGGCGTCGTGCATCGACAACATCTGGGGCTTCCCGTCCTTCGCGCTGCGGGAGGCCGCTGCTGCCAAGGGCATCATCAAGAAGCTCGATCCGCTGTGGAACGTGTTCACCGAGCCGGTGCTGACCAACTACTTCACGCCTCGCGCCGGCCAGGTCTTCGCCGGCCAGGCCAACGAGGCCAACCGCATCGACTGGTTCTCGATGGTGGCCCTGGGCCAGGTCCGCATGGTGCGCAGGCGCCACGGCGGCGGCTACTTCACCATCCTCACGCCGCCGCTCGGCACGAGCGACACCAAGCGGGTGGCGTACAAGTCCCAGTTTGTGCACGTTGCCATCGGCTACCCGGGGCTGCGTTTCTTGCCCGACCTGCAGGAGTACCGCACCCGGACCCAGGACTACGTCCACGTGGTGAACGCCTACGAGCCCCACGACCACGTGTACGAGGAGCTCCTGCGGATGCCGGGTACGGTCATCGTGCGCGGCGGTGGCATCGCCGCCTCCCGGATCCTGCAACGTCTCACCGATGACCGCGACTACCGGGGCGCCAAGACCCAGATCGTGCACTTGTTCCGCACCTACGTCGACGGCCCTACCGGCGACAGCATCTTCTGGCGCCGGCCGGGGGGCGACGGCTGGTCCTACCAGGGCTTCAACTGGCCCAAGGCCGGCTGGGGGGGCCAGATCAAGGTCAAGCTGGAGCACCTCGAGGGCGAGGAGCGCAAGAAGTACTTCGACGCCATGGCCGGCACCACCACCCCCAAGCGCAAGCTGTGGATGAAGCAGCTGGCCCGGGGCCGCAAGGAGGGCTGGTACAAGACCTACACCGGGGCCGTCGACTCTGTGGTCCAGGGTCCGGGCAACACGGTGACCACGCGCATCAAGACCAAGGACGGGCTGCTCGAGATCCCGGCCAACTTCATCATCGACTCCACCGGCCTCGAGGCCGACATCCGCGAGCACCGGGTGCTGGCCGACCTGCTGGACTTCGGCGGGGCCGAGAAGAACGTCCTCGGCAAGCTGTCGGTCAGCCGCAGTTTCGAGATCGTCGGCACCCGCAACGAGAACGGCCGCATGTACGCCGTGGGGTCGGCCACCCTGGGGAGCTACTACAGCGTGGTCGACTCGTTCCTCGGCGTGCAGGCCGCGGGTCTGGCGGTCGCCGACGACCTGGCCGCCCAGGGGTTCTGCCAGAAGATCGGTTTCCGCCGCTCCATCAGCCAGTGGTGGAAGTGGTCCCTCAACAGGAAGGTGTGACGTGACCCCCACCTATGGCGGGCGAGTCCAGACCCGTTTCTTCACCCTGCTCGTGATCGGCGGCATCTGGACGCTGATCCTGATGCCGTTTCTCAGCCTGACCAAGCCGAACGGTATGTCGGCCAGCCTCGGTGAGAAGTACCAGGCCGGCTTCATCGTCCTCGCCCTGGTGTTCATCCTCGGCCTCGTGTGGGACGGGATCTGGTACTTCCTGCAGCAGTTCCGCTGGGAGAAGGACTGGCCGATCATGTACCAGCTGCTCACCGGGATCCCCGAGGGCATCGCGGTGTGGCTGGTGCTGAAGACCCGCGATGTCCCTGGCCACCCGTTCCTGACTGGCACCGTCTACGACATCCAGTTCATCACCGTGTGGATCTTCACGTGGCTCTTTGCCATCGGACCGATGCGGGTGCCGTTCCTGCGCTGGCGGTTCCGGGGGGGCCGGCTGGTCTGAGGAAGGGGCGGGAAAACGCCCCGCTCCCTGTCAGTCCCCTACGCGCCGGGAGCCCTCGGTCGGGTGCGCGGGTGCGCCCTCGATCCGGGTCTTTGCGCCGCTAAGTTATCGACGACAAGACAAGTGCAGGGCGTTGGGGCGCCCTGCACTTGTGTTAACGCTGATATGTTATCCGCCCCCTTTCGGGAACCGCTGGTTCCCGGGCTCGAGGCCTTAGCGGCGGCGAGGCTTGATGCGGGCCCGCCGGGCCATGCGGATTCCCGCCAGGGATCCGCAGACGGCGGCGCCGGCGGTGCAGATGGCGCATACCACGAAGGTGGTGATCGTCGGCTCGGGGCTGCCCAACAGCCACATGAGCCCCGCGATGTCGGCGCCCAGACCCAACCCGAGAATCCCCATCCCGATGACACCCGAGACGCCGCGCCGGCCCCGTCGAAGCGGCCGGAACAGCGACTCGAGATAGGCCACGAAGAACAGGAACAGGGCGATCAGCAGGCCTCCGGGCACCGACAGGAAGGCCGAGCCCTTGTTCTTAGCCAGGAACTTCTGCTCCTTCACGACGGTGTTGTTGGCGCCCAGCAGCTTCAGATCGCCGGTCACCGTGCCACCGGTCAGGAACTTGTCGCTGCTCTCGCTGAGCGACACCGTCGAGCTGTTGGCGGCCCCAGTGAGCGGCTGTGCGGACGAGGCTGGCAGCGGGATCCCGAAGACGCTGAACCCGAGTTGGGCCTGCGTGACACCGGCGGGCACCTGGCTCAGGGTCACCGTCACCGGCTTGGACAGATCCAGGGTGATCGTCGAGGTGTTGGTCGGATCGGCGCCGGCCACGGTGGCCACACCCGGCGTCAGGCCGTTGGTGGTCGCCGTCTTGGTCTTCCCGAGGCCCACCAGGGCAAGTGTGATGGTGATGAGGAACAGGACCAGCGCCGCCGCGCCGAGGGCGTATGGCGGAGCCGGCAGCTCGATGACCTGGCGTACCGGGACCAGCTCCGCTCCGCCGCCGAGCACCTCGTTGTCCATCCCGCCGACAACGTGGTCGACGACTTGAGGGCGCACGATGGTGGCCGCGGCCGCCGGTTGCGACGCCTGGGCGGCCGCCGGAACCCCGACTGTGCCAGGACCCCTCGGGACGCCCGCGGGCACCGGCCCGACGGTGGCGGGGCCGACGGTGGCCGGACCGACGGTGGCGGGACCGCTCGGGTAGGGAAGGTTGCCGCCGCTGGCGGGGGCCACGCCCGATCCGGCAGGGCCCGGCGCCACGTACCCCGATGGGCCGAAACCGGATGCGCTCGACCCGCTGGGCCGCTTGGCGCTCTCCGAAATGGGCCCGGAATCAACGATCTGCAAGCCCGCCCTCGATAACCAGTCCGTGCCCCAGGTAGCGGTCACGGCCTCGCCGATGGCGACGCCGAAGGCCTCCGCGGTGGGGAACCGGTCGCCCGGCAATCGGGCGATCGACCGCATGGTGACCGCCGCCAATGCCGGGTCGATCCCGGGCGCCACATCCGAGAGCGGGATCGGTTGCTCGTAGACGTGGCGGTACACGATGGCCAGTGCCCCCCCATCCTCGGAGAACGGCAGGTGCCCCGACAGCAGTTCGTACATCATCACCCCGAGGGCGTAGACATCGGCCTGGGGCCCCAACTCCTTGCCCTCGGCCTGCTCAGGCGCCATGTACGCCGGGGTGCCCAGGATCTCGCCGCCTCTGGTGGCCAGCGTCTCGCCCCCGCCGACCACTTTGGCGATGCCGAAGTCGGTGATCTTGAGGACTGCGTCGGCCGAGTAGAGGAGGTTCTCGGGCTTGACGTCGCGGTGGAGGATGCCTCGCTGGTGTGCGTACTGGAGGGCGGCGCAGGCGGCCATGGTGACCGCGCAGGTGGTCTCCGCGGTCAGGCCCTGGGTCTTGAACTGTTCCCAGAGGGTGCCGCCGGTCAGTTTCTCCATGACGAGCAGGCAGAGGCCGTCGCGCTCCACGTAGTCGTAGATCGGGACGATGTGGGGGTGGTTGAGTGCCGCCAGCACCCGGGCTTCGGCCGCGAAACGGGCCCGAACCCTAGGGTCGGCGGCGAGCGCGGTCGGGAGCTCCTTGATGGCCACGTCCCGGCGCAACTGCCGGTGCCGGGCCGCGAGGACGACACCGAAGCCCCCCCGACCGAGCTCGTCGCCGATGTCGTAGTCAGGCAGGGCCGCGACAATGTCGGTCCGTGCGGTCATGAGCTCCTAGTGCATTCGGGGCTAGCGGACGCCCTGATGCGAATCGAACAGAAGGATCCGCTGGCCCAGCCGCACCCGGGTGCCGGGCTTGATGGCCGAGGGCCGGTTGGGAATCAGCGGCACCCACTCTTCCTCGCCGGGCCCGGCCAGGAAGGTGCCGTTGGCTGAGCCCCGGTCGACTGCCTTGACGGTCCAGCCGTCGATGACGAGGCCGGCGTGGACCCGGGAAACCGTGCGGTCAGGATCATCGATGGTGAGGGGCCGAGCGCTGCCGTTGACCACGCTCGGGTCGCCGTCCGGTTCGCGGCCGATGACGTAGTCGGAGTCGAGGGTAAAGGTGGTCCCGTCATCGAAGACGATGACGCCGAGTGGCGGCCGCGGACCTTCGACGAGGTTGAGGGTGCGCTGCACCATCGAGATGCCGCACACCCCGCAGAACGGCGCCGCGGGGTCGTTGAAGTGGCCCCGCGAGCAGATGACACCCCGCACCTTGGGCGCTGAGGGATCGGCGTGGACCTGCGAATCCTTGCCCGCGACCGGCAACGGCGAGCGCACTTCGTCGGGTTCGGGTGCTCCGAGCGCCACCGCCACGAACGGCTTCGCCTCGACGGGCGCCGGCGGCTCGCCTGCGGTGGCCGAGGGGACCGGGACGGCGGCCAGTTCGGTGGCCGGTGGTTGGGCGGGGGGCGCAGACGCCGCCGCGGGCGCGGGACCTTCAAACGACGGTTCCACCGGCGGAGCTTGAGGAGGAGGCGGCGGAGGAGGCGGAGGAGGTGGAGGCGGCGGTGCCGCCGCAACAACGGGCTCCGCCACCGGGGCCGCGACCGGGGCCGTATGCCGCGGTGGCGATTCCGCAGCGACCGCTGGATTCACCGGGACCGGTGGTGGGGGTGGTGTTGCCGCCACCGGTGCCGCCATGGGCCCTTCGGCCGGAGCCGCGGCCATCGGAGCGGCGCCCGCGGGCCCCGCCGAGAGCCCCGACCCCGAGACCACCCCCGCGACCAGCCGCGACCGGGGGCTCGGAGGAGCCAGCGGCTTCCCGCTGGGCCCGATTTCCAAGCCGTCTATCGGGCCCGCCAGGATGCGGTCGACCCAGGTGGCGACACTGCCGCCGGAGAGGTGCTCGGTCCCCTGGGGCCCCATGATCCGGGCGTCCATGGCGCCCTGGAGGATCAGGACGAGCCCGGTGTCCGCCTGGGCGAGCAGACAGAGCGGCGGTGCGTCATCCGGGTCGCCCGCGGCCAGCACGCCCACAACCTGCCTTGCCAGCCGGCGGCCGGGGGTGGGACCGCTGGCCGATGCCGTCTCCGCGAGCGACAGGATCTGGTCGGTAACGGCTTCCTGCGGCGGCGATGCCGGGGCGGCGACGATCGCGACACCGGGAAAGCGGGCCACCACCCCGTCGCCGGGGTGGGAACGCAAGAGCATTTCGTCGAGGTTCATGGCATGTCCACTTGTTAGAGTCGTGAGACCGGCGGCTGGGTTGGGGGCGGAATCAGGGTCGTGACGCCGCCCGAGCCTAGCCAAGCACCCGGGACGGCGACGGTCCGGCTGGAGCTCACCGAACGAATGACCAGCGCAACAGCGCCAGGAGCGCCAGCAGCATGACGAGCAGGATGGCGGCGGTCGAGGTCGGGGTGTTGGCGTGGCTGTTGAGCACCACGCTGAGGTTTGCCCGCAGGGTGACGCCGCACTGCGCCACGACCGTGAACTGGCCCAGGTTGGTGCCGATCGATAGGGGGGCGCTGAACCGGCCCGAGGTGTCGGCGGTGGTGGTGCCGACCGTGGTGGAGCCGATCGACAGCTGGACCACGCTCCCGGGGAGGCAGCCCTGCCCGCTCGCGGTCACCGAGCCACCCGGGGCGACGGACGGGTGGTCAAGGGCAAGGTCCAGGGCAACGGCGGTGGTCGGTGGGGTCGTGGTGGTCACGGGGATCGTGGTCGAGGTGGTGCTCGTCGAGGTGGTGCTGGTCGACGTCGACGCCGTGGTGACCGGTGTCGTCACCGGTGTGGTCAGCGGTGTTGTCACCGGCGTCGTAGGCCTCGTCGTCACCGGCGTCGTGGGCCTCGTCGTCACCGGTGTCGTGGGCCTCGTGGTGGTCACCGGGATCGTGGTGGTCACCGGGATCGTGGTGGTGGTGGTCGATGTTGATGTCGTGCTGGTCGTAGTCGACGTCGAAGGCGAGGTGGTCGTGGGGGCCACGGTCGTGGTGGTGGTCCGCGGCGGCCGGGGTCGCGTCGTCGTCGTGGAACAGATGACCACTTGGTGGTGGAAGCCAGCCAGGGCCGTGACGCCGACCCCGCCAGACGCGGCCGCTCTACTGGATCCGCCCCCTCCGCTGGACGCGGCCGCTCCGCTGGATCCGCTGGACGCCACTGCTCCGCCCACCCCACCGGTAGCGACCGCTCCGCCCGATCCGCCTGTCGGGCTCTTCGGGGGCACCAAGGTGCCCGGGACAATCGACACCGGGACTGTGGTAGGGCGGCTGGGACGCGTCGTCGGGCTCGTGGCCGGCGTCGACTGGTCCGGGTCGGGCTGCGTCGTCGCTGGCGCCGAGGCCGTGGTAGATGGCGCCGAGGCCGTGGTGGGCGACGCCGAGGCCGTGGTGGGCGGCGCTGCGGCCGTGGTAGGCGGCGCCAAGACTGTGGTGGGCGACGTCCTCACCGTCGCCGCGGTGGTGGCGCTCGTGGTGCCGACCCTGGCCGGGACTGCGCCTGGTGCGGGGATGGTGGCTGTCGCCGGTGAGTCGACCGAGGTCGCCGGTGAATCGACCGAGGTCGCCGGTACCTGAGTCGCGGGCGCGAAGTCGATGGTGGTCGTGGTCTGCAGGGTGACGACCGTGGTCGTTGGCCGCCGAGGCCTGGTGGTGGTCGTCGGGCATCCCGTAGAGGCCGCCGCCAGGGCATTCTGTGACCCGCTCGATGCTTTGGCTGCCAGGAGCGCCGTGAACAATGCGGCGCCGATGACGATTACCCGGGCCGCCGCGAAGCGGCTCCGAAGTTCGGATCGGGGTTCGAAATGCACCGGGCCCCCCCGTTTGGAGTGTCGGCCCGCGGGTTGGTCAGATCGGCTCGGGCTCATGGCCGTCCTTTCGTGTACCGCCGGGTTGCAGGCTGGCGCCCACAACCAGGCTCACCAAGGCAGGAACAATGGGCACCTGCAAAGGGAAATCCACCAAGGCCACGGCCGCCACTCCAACGCACACGGCCACGGCAACGGCCCACAGGTCTGGCGCCGCCCCACGCGGGCCCGGCACGGCGGCCGCGCCCAACCGCACGATGGCAAAGGCCAGCGCCGCCAGTCCGAGGACGCCGTAGTACTTGGCATACTGCAGGGGATCGTTGTGGGTCAGCAAGGGGCCCAAGTGACCCCGACTGAGATCAGCGAGTTGGCGGGGACCCTGCCCGAAGATGCTGCCCGACAGCACGCCGGAGAGCGCCTGATGCCAGATATGAAGCCGGTCGACGACGCTGGCCTCCCCGGAGATGCGGCGTCGCAGGGCGACCATCGCGCCCAGACAAGCGACGGCAGGAACGACGGCCAACCCGGCTCGGATTCGTAACGACGTGCGGGGCCGGCGGACCAACACCAAGGCGGCGGCACTGAGTCCGCAGGCAATCACCGCCGGGGCAAGTTGGGGCCCGTGGTCGCGGATCGAGGGGACGAGGCCGGCCAGCGCGACCACCGCCCAGGCGACGCTCCAGAGCAGGGCCTTCGCCGTCGGACGCCACAACAGCCACAGCACGACCAGGCACAGCCCCAACGCGATGGCGGCACTGCGGGACTGGGTGGCGAGCACCCCCGTCGCCAGCGCCCAACACCGCAGGTCGTCGCTTGGTCGTGCGAACTTGGCGGCCCGGCCGGCGGCGCACACCAAGCCGATCAGCAGGACCATGCCGGTGACGTTGGCATAGCCGATGGTCGCCGACGCTCGCCACCCTTCAGGGTCGAGGGTCGCGAACCGCGTCCAGTGCAGCGCCACCCCGAGCCAGGACAGCACGGCCAGCACCGTCGTGACCTCGACCACGATGCCGAGCAGCATCCAGCGCTCGTCGATACCCTGGGCCGACGAGCCGACCAGCCCGAAGGCCATGGCGGCCACGACCGGGATCAGAGCGTAGGGGGCATCAGCGAGGGCGCGGTTGGCTTCCGCCGCCACGACGACCGCAGCCGCCATCGGGGCCACGGTCAGCGCCCACCACCGCACGCTGGCCCACCGGCGACGCCGCGCCAATGCGACCATGCCGGCCAGGAGCGACAGGGCCAGGAACACGACCAGAGGCAGGTGGAAAAATGCGCCGCTGGCCATCGCGGCCCACAGCAGAGCGATAAACGTCCCGACGTAAACGAGGAAGCGGCCGTCGGTGACCGAGAGCTGACCGAGCCCCAACGGCGCCGCCGCCGCCGGCCTCACCGGGTCTGCCGTTCCCGATCGAGGACCTGGGCCCTCGCCAGGCACGGCGGGTTCCTGGTCCGAAGGACGCGTTCGTCCCACCCGACCGGGCTCAGGAAGGCCCCGTTCGGCAGGCAGGACGGCGGGCCCCACCGGGATCCCGGCGGAAGCCGTCTCGACGGGTGCTGAAGACACCGCGACGCCTTTTTCCCAGCTAGCGGTCTCGAACCGGAAGCGTGGCGCGAGGATCGTCGATCCTCGACACGGCCGTGGGGTCCGTCTCGATCGACATGTCGGGTCCGGGCCCAGAAATCAGTTCGTCGTTGGCCGGGTTGGGTGTCAGGTAGCCGACGACGAAGCCCGCGATGGCGCAGAGCAGCACGATCGGCAACCAGTGGCCGGCCGAGGGCACGAAGATCCTAAGAATGGCGAAGGCGAAGACGATGACCACGCCGAGACCCAAGCCGGGCCACAGGAAGCGCAGACCCCGACGGAAACGGTTCTCATGCAGCTTGCCGCGGGCCAGGGCCAGGAAGGCGCCGGCAAACAGAAGGGCCGTGAATACGGTGACCTCGATGGCGAAGAGCCCGAACAGCGACGTGACCCGTCCCCGCACGTCGGCGGTGAACCTTTCGCTGGCGATGACGTGCCGGTTGGGGTCAAGAAGGCGTACCGAGGCGGGGATCAGCCCGTCGCCCTGGCCGTTCAGGGGAGCGAGATCGAGGTTGTACTGCTGCGACACGGTGGAGCCCGGTGCCACTTGCAACCCGGTCTCGGTCTCGAAGTCGAAGAACGTGATCCCGAGGGCGCTCCCCGACAATGCGACGGAGTTGACCGTGACGGTACTGGCGCCGTTGTTGGTCACCGTGACCCCGACCAGCGCGGGCGCGGTCGGATTGAGCTTCACCGGGTTGGACCCGCTGCTATTGGCAACCGAATGGCCGTTGACCGTGAATGTCGCGGTCACCGTGCCGGCTGCCTGAGCAGCCGAGCCCATCCATGTGAGTGCCCCGACCCCCAGCAACATGGCCACCGCCACAAGCCGTGCCAACTGGGCTTTTGTCCGCCCCGTCCACATGTCGCGCATGCTAATCCGACGGTGTGACCATGGGTCGGGTGGGGTTGCAGTCCGGCTCAACATCACGGAATGTCGATGCTGACGAGGGGGCAATCCACGACGATCCCGCTGGCCCCGAAGGGGGCGCCGTTGAGCCCGGTGAGGACCCCGCCGCCCGGGCCGATGTGGGGGTCGGCGTTGACCTCACTGTTGACCACGGTGTCGACATCTCGAAGCTGGATTCGATCCCCAGCGGCGATGGCGTCGGTGGTCCAAGTCGCGAAGTGGACATCCCAGAGCGGGCTGTACAGGGTGCTGCCGACGTTGGCGTGTTGGGCGAGCGTGGGTGTCTCATGCAGCAGGTTGCGAGGTGACTGGAACGGCACCTTTGACTCAACCGCGAAACTCAATCCCTGGGCCAGGGGGTTGTCGTCGCCGGTGGGGCCGTTGGTGAAGGCGATAAGTTCTTCTCGGGCGGAGGTGGCCATGTCCTCGTCGCCAGGTGACGGAGCGGCGTTCAGGTTGGGGGCGTAGGTGACGTCCTCGAGCGTGGCGGCCAGCTTGTCGGAGGCGTCAAATGACGCGTAGTGGACTTCCTTGTTTTCGTAGAACCCCATCGTGGCCCGGTACTCCACCTTCATGTGGGCCTTGTCGATCAGCACCACCTTCGCCGCCTGGCCGGAGGCATTGGCGACCTGGGGGGCGTTCTCCACGGTGCCGTTGGGAAGCTGGATGAGCGGCGAGTAGGTGTCGTCGGCGAGCGACGGGGGCGAGAACTGCGTCGGGGGAAACCCGTCGGGCCCCGCCACCAGCTGCCGTGCGTGCCCGAAGCTAACCGTGCCCGGGAAATGAACCGTGCCGTTGGTGTCCTGGGTCACCACCTGGACCGCCTTGGTGCCCTTGGCGTTGGCCAGCTTGGGGGCGAAGTTGACCCCGAGGGAGTCGGACAGGGCCTGGTCGGACGTGTCGGTGATCACGTAATAGACCGTCTGACCGTTCGGGCCAGTCCCCATGTGCAAAGGCAGGGTGAAGACGGTCACGCTGGTGGTGCCGTTCTCGCAGGCGCTGGTGTTGAAGCGGAAGTGGCCGGCACCGGAATGACCGTTGTCGTCGCCCACGCACGTCGCTGGCGTTTGGCTCGTGGCCACGTTGGTCGTGCCAGTGTTCCCGGCCTTAGCGGTCTTCGAGGGTGGCGCCGTCGTGCCACAGGCGGCGAGTAGCGCCGCCGTCAACAAGCCGGCGCCGGCCCCAACCGCGAGCCTGCCGGCGTTCGTCGAGTGCCGTCTCACGATGTTTCCCCCTTCTTGTGCGATGGCCGGTCGAGCCGCCAATCCGCGTTGGTCTTCAGGTTGTTGGGCCCCGGATGTGTCCGTGTCTGTTCCATAAGACCCGTTAGAGGTCCGAGAGATACGGAAAACGTTCGATCGTACCAATCGACTTCCGATCGCGTTCCAAGTAGACCGGGCAAGGCTGTCAGCCCCGCCCGAACTGGGTTCCGATCAGCCCCAGGATGACCAGGAGCAGAACGAGGAGCAGAGCGCCAGTCGACGCCGGGGGGCTGGCCTGGCTGGATTGCACCACCGTGATGGCGCCGGTCAGGGTGACGCCACAGTGGGCGACCACGGTGTAATGGCCGACCGGCACCGCGAGGTGCAGGTTGGCCGTGAAGGTGCCGTCGGCACCGGCGACCGTCATCCCGACGGTCATCGAGGCGACGGTCAGGGTGACGAAGCTGCCCGGGACGCACCCCTGGCCCCGGGCCACGGCCGGCCCACCGGGGGGCGTCGAGATGCGGTCCAGCCCCAGGCCCGGGACCGTCGGCGACGTCGTGGGCGGGAGTGTGGTGGTCGTCGTCGTGGTCGTGGAGGTGGTCGTCGACGGTGACGTCGTGGTCGTCGGCACCGTGGTCGGGGTGGTAGGCGTCGTGGTCGGCGCCGTGCGCACCGTGGTTCGGGTTACCGGTCGGGTAGTCGGCGGTGCCGTCGGCGGCGGGGCGGTTGTCGGCGGGGCGGTGGTGGGTGGCGCCGTCGTCGGCGGCACGGTCGAGGTTGACGAGGTGGTGGTGGAGGCGGGGACCGTCGAGGTCGTGGTGGTCGAGCGGACCGTGGTCGACGTCGTGGTGGAGCGGGGGACGGTGGTCGAGGTCGTGCTCGTCGAGGTGGTGCTGGTCGAGGTGGGGACGGTGGTCGTCGAGGAGGTGGTGGTGGTCGAACTGGGGACCGTGGTCGTGGTCGTCGACGTGGTGGTTGTCGACGTGGTGGTGGTCGTGGTCGTGGCGGTGACCACGATCATCTCGTTGGCGGCGCCGCAACTCGACCCGACGAAGTTGTTGTCGGCGTCGCCGTTGTAGATGGCAACGAAGTTGTAGGTCCCGGCCTCAGTCGGGGTGAACGGGCCGGAGGAGTAGGTGCCGTCGCCGTCGACGTTCGCCGTGCTTGAGAATGTCGGCGTGTCGGCGTTGCAGGTCGGGTCGGACGGGCCGTACACGTCGAAGGTGATCGTCCCCGACGGGTTGAAGCCGCCCGTCAGAATGGCGGTATCGGAGATGTTTCCTCCGAGGAACACCGGCCCTGATGCCCGGGTTGTGATGGCCGGGTGGGCCGGCGAGACGCCGACCGATTCGGCTGGGTCGGCGCAGTTGGACGACGAGGGACTGTTGTCGGTGTCACCGCTGTAGCGGGCAACGAACTGGTAGGTGCCGGGGGCCTGTGGGGTGAAGGATCCTGACGAATAATCGCCGTTGCCTCCCACTGGGACCATGGCGGTGAACACCGGTGTGCTCGCGCACTCGACGTCGTCTGGGCCGTACAGGGAGAAGGTGATGGTGCCGGTGGGGTTGGTGGCGCCGCTCAAGGTGGCGGTGTCGGAGACCGTCGCCCCGAGGGCGATGCCGGCCGACGCCTGGGTGGTGAGGCCGGTGCCGACCTGTCCTACGACCACGCTCTCGCCGGGGTCGCCGCAGTGGGTGGTGACTGGGGCGTTCAGAGGATCGCCGCTGTAGGAGGCCAGGAACTCGTAGGTGCCGGGT
Organism: Acidimicrobiales bacterium; assembly: GCA_050744165.1. Classification (GTDB taxonomy): domain Bacteria; phylum Actinomycetota; class Acidimicrobiia; order Acidimicrobiales; family Palsa-688; genus JBOGGN01. The sequence goes on from JBOGGN010000231.1 coordinate 26,158, forward strand.
TGGCTCGGGACGAACGGGGGCGAGTTGTAGCTGCCGTCGCCGTCGACAAAGGCGGTGCTCGTGTTGAGGGCCGTGGCGTTGCAGTCGGCGACGCCTCCGGGACCGAAGATGGTGAAGGTGATGTTGCCCTGTTCGACGTTGGCGCCACCGGTCAGGGTGGCGGTGTCGAAGATCGACCCGCCGAGGACCGCGTTCGGTGACGCCTGGGTGGTCAGGCTCGG
>JBOGGN010000232.1:0-16825 GCA_050744165.1 Acidimicrobiales bacterium
GTCGATCGCACGGCGGCCCAGGTCCTCGGGCGCCGCCGCCAGCACCGCCGCCAGGTCCCGGCGCCGGCGCTCAGGCTCCTGTGCCAAGGCGACGAGGGCCTGGGCCAGCGCCGACCCCACCTTGGCGCCAACAACTCTCGACCTCTTCATCATTCGGCCAATCCTGGCCCATCTTCAGTCGCGTGCGACACTCTCCACGTGCCTCCCACGTCGGGCTCAACGTGGTCGCAGATCCCCCAAGCCTTGGGCAAAAGCTTGGCCCTGGTGCGCGCCGCCGCCCCCCGGGAGCTGCGCGCCGTGGTCGCCCTGCAGGTCGTCGGGGCCGCGGGCCTGGTGGCGGAGCTGTTCCTGCTGCGGCGGCTGCTGTCGACGGTGCTCGCCAAATCGTCAGCCCACGACGCGGGCCGCATCGTCCCGGTGCTGATCGTGATGGCGCTCGTGGCCGCCGTCAGCGCCCTCGCGAGCGGCCTGTCGGGCGAGCGCCAACGCCTCATGGTGGAGCTGGTCCGCCGCTACGCCATCGAGCGGATCCTGGCCGTGACGACGACCGTCGAGCTTTCGGACTTCGAGCAGGCGGACTTCAACGACGGGTTGATGCGAGCCCGTCAGGAGGCGCTGATCCGGCCCTTCGAGGTGGTGGCGGGGCTGCTCAGCGTGGCCCAGTCGCTCATCGCCGGGGCGGGTCTGGTGATCACCTTGGCGCTGCTGGCGCCGGTCCTGCTCCCGCTGCTGCTCGTGGGGGTGGTGCCCACCGTGCTCATTCAACGCCGCAACAGCCGAGACCTGCACGCCGTCGACCGCTCGCTCACCACCAACGACCGGATGTGCTGGTACTTCGAAGACGTTCTGTCGTCGGCGGCCGGTGCCAAGGAGACCCGCACGTTCCGGCTGGCGCCGTTCGTGGGGGGTCTCCGGGCGGTGCTGGCGGAACGGCGGGTGGCGGCCTACCGCCAGCTCATCCGCCGACGGTCGAAGTGGGGGGCTGCCATGTCGGTCTTCGGGGCCTTGGTGTTCGTCCTCGGCCTCGGGCTGCTGGCGGGCCTGGTGCTCTACGGCGACATGGCACCGGCGACGGCGGCGGCGGCGGCCGTGGTCGTCCAGCAACTGGGGTCGCTCATCGGCTCCGCCGGCGTCGGCGCCGGGCAGGTCTACGAGAACAGCCTGTTCCTCAACGACGTCCACGCCTTCATCGCCCAGGCGCCCCCCGAGCCGCCTGCGACCGGCGCCCCGACACGACCGGCTCTGATCCGCCCAGCCGAGCCGCTGCGCTGCCTGCGCATCACCGGCCTCGACTTCATCTATCCGGGCACCGACCGCCCGGTCCTCCGGGACATCTCCATCCAGATCCCGGGCGGTCAGGTGGTCGCCGTCGTGGGCGAGAACGGGTCGGGGAAGACCACGTTGACCAAGGTCCTGTGCGGGCTATACCGCCAGACGGCCGGTTCCATCTTGTGGAACGAGGAGGACGCGGCGACCGTCGACCCCGAAGCGTGGCGCGGGCGCTTCGCGGTTGTGTTCCAGGATTTCATGCGCTACCAGATGTCGGCCCGGCTCAACATCGGCGTCGGCAGGTACGAGGCGCAGCACGATCTCGACGGCATCCGCCGGGCGGCGCGCATCGCCAACGCCGACCAGTTTCTGAGCAGCCTCGACGAGGGCTACGAGACGACACTGTCCCGGGCCTATGCTGGCGGCGCCGATCTGTCCATCGGGCAGTGGCAGCGGCTGGCCCTGGCCCGGGCGTTCTTCTCCGACGCTCCGGTCCTGGTGCTCGACGAGCCGACGGCCGCCCTCGATCCCCGGGTCGAACAGGAGCTCCTGCATCGGGTTCGGGCCCTTGCCGGCGAGAAGACGGTGATCCTGATCTCGCACCGGCTCTCGAGCGTGCGGTTCGCGGACAACATCTTCGTGCTTCGCGAAGGCACCCTGGTGGAACAGGGCGAACACCACGATCTCGTTCAGAGGGGCGGATATTATGCGGACCTATTCGACATGCAGGCGTCGGGGTATCGCGGCTCGTGATCTGGGCAGCTCGTTGACGGGAACCGCGCCACTCGATGACGGGAGCACGCTGTGAGATGCCGATGAACGTCACCCCTTGGGTCAGTCACGATCGCCTCGACGACGAGGTCATGGTGATCAACCTCAAGTCGGGCGACTATTTCGCCTTTCAGGGCGCCGCCGCCGACACCTGGACCCTCCTGGTCGACGGTCACCAGCCCTCCGCGGTGGCGGAGCAGATCGCGCGCCGCTACGCCGTCGAGCCCGCCACCGCGGCGGCCGACATCGACGGCTTCGTGCACGCCCTCCAAGATGAAGAGCTGCTCCAGTCGGGCGATCCGAACGGTGCCATCACGCTCTCCGAGCTGCCCGTTCCGGCCACCCCTTTGCCGTACGAGACGCCTGCCATCGAGAAGTATGAAGATCTCCAGGACCTGCTGCTGCTGGATCCGATACACGAAGTGGACGAGGCAGGCTGGCCTGTCGGCCGGGCCGAGGATTAGCCCTCGTTGCGCATTCTGTACGTCACGCCCCTTTACCTTCCCTTTCTTGGGGGCCTCGAGGTTATCTGCGGGCAGCTTCTCGAGGAGCTTCGTGACCGGGGCCATGAAGTGGCGGTGGTGACGGGGGTCAACAGCCACGGCGAGCCTCTCGGTGTCAGGGAGATCGAGGGCGTCCCGGTATTGCGCGTCGACGCGTACCACGTTGAAACGCCCGGCACTCCGATGGAGACATTGCTTACGCAACGCCAGATCAGGGACTTTGTCGACGACTTCGGGCCCGATGTGGCCCACGCCCATGACGGCGGCGCCGTGTTGTGGCTGTACCAGCTAGGGGCCAAGCGCCGGCGACCGTTGCTCATGACCCTCCACGTGGTGGTTTCGCTCCACACGCCTGACCGCTTGGCCCTGCTGGCCAAGCTCATGGCGGCCGCCGACTGGGTGACCGGCGTGTCCGAGGACGTGGTGGCCGACACCGTCGCCTTCGCTCCCGAGGTGCGGTCGCGCATCAGCACCGTCCGCAATGCCGTGGCCTCACCCGGCGCCCCGGCGCCCCTGCCCGACGGACCCGCGGAACTGCTGTGCCTCGGCCGCCTGGTGGCCCAGAAGGGCTTCGACCGGGCCCTCGACGCCCTCGCCGTGGTCGTGCGACGCCGTCCCGACGTCCACCTCACCATCGCCGGAAGTGGGCCCGACCGCCTGCCGTTGGCGGCCCAGATCTCCCGCCTGGGCCTCGGTGAGCACGTCAGCCTGGTGGGCCGGGTGGAACACCGTCACATCAAGGAGCTGATATCGGCGGCCACTGCGGTGGTCATGCCCTCGCGCTTCGAAGGGCTGCCCCTGGTTGCCCTGGAGGCGGCGTGGCTGGGCCGGCCGGTGGTCGCGACCGACGCCCCGGGGCTGCGCTGCGCCATCGACGACAACATCACCGGGATCGTGGTCAAACAAAACGATGACGAGGCGCTGGCCGACGGCCTGCTGCGGCTCATCGAGGACCGGGCGCTGGCCCAGAAACTGGGCGCCAACGCCCGGGCGGCGGTCGAGCAGGACTGGACCCTCGGCGCCTGCGTCGACGAGTACGAGTCGTTGTACGAGCGGTTGGTCGACGGTAGAGCGTCGTGAGCGAGGTGCGGTCGAGTCCGGTCCCTGGCTCCTCGGGGGCGTGGTCGCCACCGGTCGCGGCACACGGCGCCGCCTCCGCGGGCCGGTTGGCGTCGGTACCAATAGACACCGTGCGAGCGTTCATCGACGCCTCCTTCGCCGCCTTCGATCGGGCCCTGGCCGGCGACGGAAGCGAGCACCAGCTGAGCATCGCGGGCCGTCCGCTGCGGGTGCGCTTCGCGGGGGGCCACCTGGCTGGGCGGTTCCTCCCGGCGTTGCAGCACCTGACGACTGACGCCGGCGAGGCCGACCTTACGATCTGTTGTTGGGACGGAAATGCCTCCACGGTCGCCATTCCGCCGCCGCCGTGGCCCAGTCATGACTTCGTCGGGGATAGCCGTATCCGGGGGCACATCAACGGGCCTGTCGTCGCCACCTACGACCGCGATGGGCGCCTCTTCCAGCTCTACGACCGGCCTTCCAGCCGGGCCCTCTTCTACGTCGCCGACGGCGCCAGGCTCCCCAGCTGGCACGACCGCGCCCCGTTCCGGCCGTTTCTCAGCCTGTGGGCCGATGACCACGGCCTGGCCCTGCTGCACGGAGCTGCGGTGGCCGAGGCCGGTATCGGGCTGGTATTCGCCGGTGTCAGCGGCGCCGGGAAGTCGACCACCGCCCTGCGGTGCGCCCTCGCCGGCATGGACTTCCTCGGCGACGACGCCTGCTTGGTGGATCCCGCCACCGCCACCGTCCATTCCGTCTACGGGCGGGCCAAGGTTCTGCCTGACGCCAGCACCGGCGACGGCCTCGGCGCCATCGCCAGCACCGGCGCCAGCGCCGGCGACGTGGGCCTCGGCGACCTGAGCGTCCTGGGCCGGGTGGACATCGACGGGCGCCACGGGGCCGTCCTGTCCTTGCGCCGGGTCGCCCGCCATGCGAGGCTCGCCGCCCTCCTCCTCGTCGGCGTCGCCCACCAGCGCCGGTCGGAACTTTCGGCGCCGATCACCGGGCGGGACGCCGTGGAAGCCCTGCAGCTGACGCTCAGAGAGGAGAATCACGGGCTGACCCCGGCGTGCTGTCAGGCCCTTGAAGCTGTCGTGGGTGCCGTCCCGGTCCGTCGGCTGACGTTGGGTTTCGACGGGCCCGCGATCGTCGAAGCTGCCCGGAGCGCCTTGGCTGAAGCCGGAGAGACCGGCCTGCGGTGACGGCGCCAACAACGGTGGCGATCGACGAGGCCCAGCAGCTCCTGATCCACGCCGTATGCCGGCCCCCGGAGGACGCCCGTGAGGCGTGGTGCCGATGGCGCCAGCTGGTGGACTTCGAGGCGGAGGTCGCCGCGGACCGGCTGCTCCTCCTGACGGCCCTCGCCCGCCGCCCCGAGGTCATCGACGGCGACTCGGTTGCAGGACGCATCCGAGGCCTGTACCGCCGCGCGTGGGTGAGCAACCAAGTGCTCTGGCAGGACGCGACCACCGCGCTCGAGGCACTGCGAGACCACGCCATCCCGACCGCCTTGGTCGATGGCGCCGCCGTCGTCGACACCTTGGGCGATCTCGGTGCCCGGCCCCTCGACGCGGTCGACATCTTGGTCATGCCGACCCACGCCCAAGGGGCCCTGGCAATCCTCGGCGCCGCCGGTTGGGCGGTCGGCACGCCACCAGTGCCGGCGGCAGTCGATGCCCGGACCGTTGGCACTGCGAGCCTCGCCACCTTGTACCGGCCCGGGGAAACGGGGCGGCTGCGGCTTCACTGGCGAGCGGTCGACCGGTCCCTCGGAGACACCGCCGACGCTGACCTGTGGCACGCGTCAGTCGCCCGCCATGGGCCCGGGCCGGGGCGGCGTCTGCACGCCGGCGACCTGCTGCTGCGCCTTCTCGTGGCTGGCCGAGCCGAGGAAGCCGGCCCGAGCAGCTGGGTCGTCGACGCCTACCGGGTCATCACCACCGGTCCCCCCGACCTCGGGGAGCGCCTGGCCCACCAAGCCCGCGCCTACCACCAGGTAAGGGCGTGCATCGAGGCGTTGAGCGTCGTCGCCGCCCTCACCGATCCTGTCGCCTGTCGACCTCTTCTCGACCGGTTGCACTCGGCCACGCCCGGCCTGGGGGAGCGACTCGGTGACCGGCCGGGCAGCCCGGGGCGACCCCGGCGCGCTATCGCCGCCTGGTCCCGCTATGCCAGTGGCGGCACAGGGTGGGGCCACGGTCTGGCCGAGCTGGTGGCCGACCGTCTCGACCTTTCGCTGGCGACCCGCCCGGCTGTCACCTTGCTGCACGTGGCGGTCGGTCGGGCGCCGGCCGCGGCCCGGCTGCTCGGGCGGTCAGCACCGCTGGCCCGGGTCCACGCGCCGGCTCCATCCACCCTCGCGGTGGGGAGGGTTCTCGACTTCACCGATCCCGGCGTGGTCGAGTCCTACGGCGGTCCCGGCTGGCGGGGGGCCAGCGACCTTGGTGCGCACACCAAGAGCAACGAAGCCCGCTTGGTGCTGCCGTTCGACCCAGAGTCCGTGGGGCCGGTCGAGTTGGTGCTCACGTTCGCGGCCGACCAGCGGTCGCCGGTGCTCATCACGGTGGACGACCGACCGGCCGGGGCGACGCCGGGACGAGGCGGGCCCGCTCGGGTCACGCTGGCGCTTCCCGCCCGCCGATCAGGGCGAGCGACGGAGGTGGCGTTCCGCTCCAGCGACCGCCGCGCCGTGTGGCCCGGTTACCTCTTCCTCATCCTCCGATCGCTCGAGGTGACGAGCGGAACCGCGGCTCCATGACAACACCGCCGGTCAGTCTCCTGATGACCGTGCGCGACGGCGAGCGCTACCTCGAGGCGGCGCTGCGTTCGGTGCTGGAACAAACCGTCCCCCCCGAGGAGATCGTCGTTGTCGACGACGGGTCGTCAGATCGCACCCCCGACATACTCGGCGACTTCGGTCCGGCGGTGACGGTGCTCCACCAACCGGCCACGGGAATGGCAGCGGGCCTCAATCGGGCCCTTCGACACGCCCGCCACGAGGTCATTGCCTTCCTCGACGCCGACGACCTGTACGCGCCGCAGGCCATGGAAACGCGACTCGTCCGATTGGGAGGACAGGACGCTCCCGACGCCGTCGGCGGCTGGATGACGCAGTTCGCAAGTCCCGAGTTGGACGGCGTCGCCACCCGCCGCTTGCGCTTTGACCTCGGACCGGTGAAGGGCGCGCTGTTGGGTGCCGTCATCCTTCGACGGGCCTGTTTCACCCGGGTCGGCCCGCTGAACGAGACGTTGGAGCTGGCTCCAGCCGTCGACTGGATGGCCCGGGCCCGATCCCGGGGTATGCGGATGGCATGGACCGACGCCGTGGTCCTGCACCGCCGTATCCACGCCACCAACATGACCCGACTTCGCCGGGCGGAGGAACACCAGGCGCTCCTGACCATCGTGCGGGGACATCACCACCGCGCTCAGCAGGAAGGGGACGCGGTTCCCGGGTAGCGCTGACATCGAGGGGCCTGAGCTGACTGAAGCGGCGTCTCGGACCCGGTAGACGGGACCGGCCACCATCCGGAAATGATATTGGCGGGTGGGGTATCACCGGCACCGCGGATGGGGCCGCTTGGGCGCCGTCTTCTTGGCCGTCTCCGGGGCGTCGCCAATCTCGCTCAGCGGCTTGGGCCCAGGGCCTTGCGGACCTACCCCGGGCGGCCGGATGGCACCGCTCAGGTGACATCCAACCTGAGGCCGGAGGACAAGTGAATCCCCAGGGCGCTGCCGATGGCCGCCACGGCGGCCGCGGTGCCGTACCGCTCACCAGCAAGCCGAAATGCGGCGGCACACCGGGCCGCGGTCTGATCCGGATCGGTCCAGACGGTCAACACCCCCGTCTGGAACTCGGCGCCCGACTCGGCGCGGAGGTAGTGAATGGTGTCCCTCACGGCGAGGCCCTCGACGCCTTTTGCGGTACTGACGACGGGGACGCCGGCGGCAAACGCCTCGAGGACCTTCATCCTGGTACCGCTCCCCTCACGGAGAGGGACCACCACGATTGAGGCGCGGGCGAAGTACGGCTCCGTGCTCACGACGAAGCCGGAGATCTCGATACGGGGCTCGTGTTCGGTGCTGGCGCGCAGTTCCTTGAGCCGTTCCCGCCCCGCCGAGCCGACCAGCAGCAAGCGGGCTGACGGATGGCCGTCCCACAGCCGCGGCATCAGCTCCTCGCACAACCATCGGGCCGCGGCGATGTTGGGGAAATAGTCGAAATTGGCCGGGAAAAGCAATTCCACGTCCTTGCCGGCGGGGCGCTTCGGTAGCTCGCCCGGGACGGCGACGGTGTTCGGAACGACCACCGTCGGAGCGGCACCGGGATAGGCCCCGCGGATGGCTGCACTGTCCGTTTCGCTGCAGGTCCAGATCTGGTCCACGTCGCCGACCAGTGCCGCTTCCACCTCAGTGGTGCGCCGGCTGACGAGGCGGAGCAGTCCCGAGGGCTTGCGATTCCCCGACGCCGTAGCCGCCGCCAACTGCCCTTGGTAGAGCGGACCCTCCACGTTGTGGGCGTCGTAGACCACCCACGACACGGTGGCCCGCAGCATGGCCATGGCCCGGCGAGCGGCCAAGGTCACGACCGCGACGTCGGGTTGGACCCGCTCCAGCACCCCAGCCAAGTCCCGTTGGGCGTCCGCCGTCCACAGGCGATCGGTGGGGTGGCCGTCGGCCTGTCGGGCCCAATCGAGCATCGTCCGAGCATCGACGTCCGGGGGACGATGGCTGGTGGTCGCTGCCCACCAGGTGGTCGGGTAAGTGTCGAGCGCCCGGTGAGGCGTCAAGGCGTAGGCGTGCGTCTCACACAGCGTCTCGGTGGCCCGCAGCAGCTGGAGAGAACGCAATGGAGAGCCACCGGTGACGGGCAGCGGCAACGAGGGCAGTAGGAACAGGACGCGAGGCACGGGCGAAGACTTCAGACGTGGGCGGTCGGGCAACGTTAGGACCTGCTTCGAAAAAAACTTGGGCGGCCGCGTCACTGGTCACCACGATGTCGACCGCGTCGGCGGCCGGGGGCAGGCGGCGGCCGTCGGCGGCGTCGACCGCGTAACGATCGCGGTCGCCTCGCAGGATCCACCATCCGGCGTGGCGTGACGTCATGCGGGTGTTGGGGTCCCGCATCGAGGTGTCCTCCTGCATGTCAATGCAGGACGGCCCCGATCGTCAGGCGCGACGAGGCGTCGCGCATGGTGGGGTCAGCCGTGCGAACCCGAGACCCAGGCATCCCTGCAGTACGAGGTGGTCTTGAACGACGACGAGAGCGAGGGGATCGTCTTCGAGCGGTACCGAGACGCCGACGCCGCGTTGGAGCACTTCGCCAACATCGGCCACCTGATGGAACCGCACATGGCCACCGCCACGGTGACCGGCGAGATCCTCAGCACCCCGAATGAGACTGTGCGAGCGCAGCTCGGCGACTGCGAACCGGAACTTTTCACCCCGTGGATGACCGCACACGAATAGATGGGACGGCAATTGGACATCAGCGCCGACGCCTTCTACAACGCCCCGGGCCAACCACGGGAAGCCTTCACGGAATCCCGTTCTCGATCCGGCGGTCCGCGCTGCAAAGCAAGCACTTCGGGCGATCTCGCTGCAGCCCGCGGCGCTTTCTGCACTGGGCTAGCGGGAACAGGCGCGGTCGCGTTCGGAGATTGTCACGCCGATCTCAGGCGGGCGGCGACGGCATGGTGGGCGAAGAGCCGAGTCGGACGTGGCGTCGCTCGCCGCAGTCAGGACACTGCACGTCGACGTCGATCGTCGGTCCGGATTGCATGGGGAGCGTCACGTCGTTACCGGCCGACATCCATGCCCCGCACACGCAGCGCAGGCGAAGCCCACCGGGTCGAATGCCGGGAATGTTCGGGGGCGGCGTGGCGAGCAGCGTCTCGGGGACGAAGATCGGGGGGACCGGTTGTGTCCGCAAGGCCAAGGCGATCGCGTCGGAGGGTCGCCAGTCGAGGTGGCGTACGTCCTCATTAGCCGCCTTGATCGCGACGTCGGCGGTGAAGGCGTTGATATCGGGTTGGAATCCGATGACGATTTCCGTCACCGCCGCTCCGAGCGAGTCGACAGCAAGCTTGAGCGCGTCATGCGTCATCGGTCGAGCGCCTCGATTTCCAGCAAGGCCGATCCGGATGGACATCGCTTCGGGGTGCCGGATAAAGATCGGTAATCTCCGGCCGCCGCTCACCTCCTGCAGGACGACCATTGGCACACTTTCGGCCTCGCTCACCGTCACCTCGTGGACGCGCATCTCGACCAGTAGGTCGTCGGGGCCAGGTTGAGCCGAGTCAGGCGCTTGTTTCACATGAACCTCCGATTTCGAGCGGAGGAGTTGGCGACGGGCTGCGGCGTAACGTTCGCCAGTGCGGCGTGCACGATCCCGCACAATGCGCTTGAACTTCTTGTCCGCTGTCACGACGTCCTCCGGAGATCCGGGTCTGAGCCCCAGCATCTCGACCGGATCCGGCCTGGTCGGACAGCGACTCGAGGATACGGTCCCCTTTACCTTCGAAACGAGCCCGCTGGGAGGGTTCGATCAGGTCAGGCGGTGAGCCTCGCCGCGTCTCATTCAACGATGCGGGCCGACGATTGTCAAGCCAAGCGGCCGGGCGAGGTGTCCCAGAACCGGCGTTCTCCGGCGCCATACAAAGCGATAACACCGGCCTATTGACAGGCAGGGGCGCCAAAGGTTGGGCGATCAACCGCCGGTGAGATCGGATGGTCCGACCAAGCCAACCGCGGCCGCCTTGGCCGCTACTTCCCGGAGGTACTGGGCGATGGGGATCGCCTGGCCCGCGGGTGAGTCGATGGGCGACGGCGCCAGCGGGACGACGAGGTCTTTTCCAGCCTCGGCGTTGTGAAGCCACAGCCCCATGGCGTGGATGGCGGGGACGTGCAGCAGCCGGGGCTCGAAACTTCCCGCCGCCACCTGGGGCAGACCCGGGGCGCTCTTCAGAGCCGCGGCGGTGGAAGCCACGAACGGACCCTCGTTGAAGGTCGAGAACACGTGCTCGTCACCGGCGCCGGTCGAGACCGCCTCGGCGGCCGCCAAGGCGTTGTCGCCATCTTGGATGAGGTAGCGCCAACCGGTCGGCTTCATGGTGGTCAACCCGTTGCCTGCCAAAAGGTCGGACAGGCCCAGGGTGAAGACCTGGTGCGGCTGGCTGAGTGCCAGCGGGCCGGTTGCGCGGCGCAAGGAGGGCAACCGGAACGAGGCAGATTCGACCAGCGGCTGAAAGGCGGCGTGAATTGCCGTCACTGCCTCGGTCGGCAGGGTGGGTGTGACAAGGCCCATGGAGACTCCTCAGTATTTCGTGTAGTAGGTATGTGTCCAGGTCCCGGTGCCCTGGTAGGCGGTCTGTAGGGTGGCATAGGCGACGTTGGACCGGCCGTAGATCGGATCGTCGACGGTGACGTAATCGGTGCCGTTGACGTTGTACTGGCCCATGATGGCGAGGAAATGGGCTCCACCACCGGACCAGGCCACCCGGATGCCGAGGGGCCGGGCGAAGGTGACCTCGGTCTCGATCTGGGCGGTGGTCGCCACGCCGGTCACCACCTGCTGGAGGCGTCCCACCGCGGTGAGCGCATTGTTGAGGTAGCCGTACACGTTGCACGCACCCGAGGCCCCGGTACCGCAGCAGTCGCTGCGCCCGGTCTGGTTGTTCGCCACCAGGCATTGCGTCCACGTGCTCTGCGGGGCGTAGAACAGCTCCACGCTGGTCGATGTCGCAGCCCAGCACCAGTTCGATTGCTGCTGGTGCTGCATCGAGAAGTACATCTCGTCTTCCCACCAGCAGGTGTCCATATGGTGGTCGGTCCCGACAGCGAAAACGTCGAGGTGGTCTGGGTAGCGCGCCACCGCGTTGACCGACGTGTTGGGCCCTGCGACCCCGCCCGCGATGCGGAACCAACCGGCCCAGCCACCATTCGCGTCCCACCAAGTGCTGTAAATGCCCTGGTCGCTGCCCACGGCGAACAGGTCGAGGTGGTTCGGATAGCGGGAGACGACGTTGATGGAGGTGTTGGGCGCCGCCACGCCCCCGCTGACGTTGAACCAGCTTTTCGACCAACCGCCGTTGGCGTCCCACCAGACACTGTTGATGTGGCGGTCCGGTCCCACGGCGAACAGGTCGAGGTGGGTTGGGAAGCGGGCAATGGCGGCAACGGATGTGTTCGGTGCCGCGCTGCCTCCCGCGACGCGGAACCAACCGGCCCAGCCACCATTGGCGTCCCACCAGGTGCTGTAGACACCATGGTCCGAGCCCACGGCGAACAGGTCGAGGTGATTGGGGTTGGGAGAAACGACCGAGACCGAGCTTCCGGGTGCCGCGACACCGCCGCTGACGTTGAACCAGGTTCCCGCCCAACCGCCGTTGGCGTCCCACCAGATGCTGGAGATCCGCAGGTCCGCTCCCACGGCGAACAGGTCGAGGTGGTTCGGGTTGCGGGCGACGGCGGACACCGAGGTTCCGGGCGCGACCGTCAGGTTGGACACCCGGAACCAGCTCTTGGCCCACCCGCCGTTGGCGTCCCACCAGATGCTGTAGACGCCGTGGTCCGAGCCCACGGCGAAGAGGTCGAGGTGGTTCGGGTTGCGGGCGACGACGGCGATGGTCGTTCCTGGCGCCGCCACGCCACCGGCGACACGGAACCAGCCGGCCCACCCCGACGCGGCCGTGGCGATGTCCCACCACGAGCTGTAGATCCCGTTGTCCGTACCGACACAGAACACGTCCAGGTGCTGCGGGTAGCGGGCGATCGACGTGATTGAGTCCCCGGCGCCGGCCACCCCGCCGCTGATCCCGTACCAACTCGGAGCCCACCCCATAGCTTCTCCCTTCCAGAGCACGCGGCCATCCATTGGCTTCTCTGGGCATGCTGCGCTGCACTCGGGCGAATAGCAACCGATTGCGCACCTGTCTATTCGGCCGAATACTTTTTGTATCTGCATACGATCAACCGGTCGTACCGAGGGTTGCCGGCGCCCCTCTACTCGGGCGTTGTTCGGGCTCGTGCACAAATGACATGGTCACTCGTTGCAGAGGCCGCCAAGGCTGGTTGAGGCTGTCGGCCGTAACTTAAGGCGGTTAAGACAAGTGCAGGGCGTGGGGGCGCCCTGCACTTGTGTTAACGGCGTTACGTTAGCGCCGCGCTCGCCCAAAACGGCACCGACCACCACGACCGGCTAGTCGGCTTCGGTGCCTCGTCGCGCATTTTGGTCGATCGTGGGGCGAAGCCGCCGATTCGCTTGATCAGGTCCCTCCCGGTGCCCGTGCCCCCCGCTCTGGCAGCATGGCCCGCACGTCGTCGATCAAGTCCGCCTCCAGTGGCCGCTTATCGGGCCTGTACCGGCGTACCCGGGCAAAGCGAAGCGCCACTCCCCCCGGATAGCGGGTCGAGGCCTGGACCCCGTCGAGTGCGATCTCGACCACCGTCTCGGGCCGCACCTTGACCACGATGCCCTCGCGGGCGGTCTCCAACTCGAGCAGGTGGTCGGTCTGCCAGCGCAGCATGTCGTCGGTCAGGCCCTTGAAAGTCTTGCCCACCATCACGAACGTACCGTCGGTCCGACGGGCCCCAAGGTGGAGGTTGGACAACCAACCCCGCCGCCGGCCGTGGCCCCACTCGGCCGCCAGCACCACCAGATCGACGGTCCGAACCGGCTTGACCTTCAGCCAGGCGCGGCCGCGTCGCCCGGCTTCGTAGCGGGAATCGGCGCCTTTGACGACGACTCCCTCGTGACCGGCGGCGATGGCGCCGTCCAGGAACCGCTGCGCCACCTCGGCGTCATCGGTGAGCACGGCGGGGACCGAACGCGGCCCGGCCAGCGCTTCCAACGCCCGACGACGAACCACCAACGGCTCGTCCAGCAGGTCGACGCCGGCGGCGTGCAGGCAGTCGAACCACCACACCGCCAGGTCCGGCCGGCCCCCACTGAAGCGGCTCATGGTGTCCTGAAATGCGTCCGGTCGCTCGCCGTCGCCCACGCCGATCACCTCGCCGTCCAGCACGAAGCAGTCCCCGGGGAGGGAGCGCACCAGGGCGACCAGCGCGGGCAGGCGGTCGGTGACGTCGTGCAGGCTCCGGGTGAACAGCCGTACCTCGTTGCCGCGGCGGTGGGCCTGGACCCGGGCGCCGTCCAGCTTCCACTCCACCGACGAGCACCCCATGGCCAGGGCGTCGCCGACAGTGGCGGCCGTCGACGCCAGCATCGGCTGCACCGCCCGAAGCACGTCGAGCCCGAAGCGCGCCAACCCCGGTGCGCCCTCGGTCAACGCCACGACCGAGACGTGGGGCAGATGGCCGCCTCGCATGACCGCCCGCCGCAGGGTGGCGGGAGCGACACCCGCCGCCTGGGCCACCGCGTCGGTCACCACGCCGTCGAGGGCCCCCTGGCGGAGATCGCCGAGCAACAGGCGGCAGAGGAAAAATGCCTCCTCCTCGGTGGCTCGCATGACCAGGCTGGAAAGCACCCGCGTCCGGGTGGCGCCGGAGCCTTCGCCGCCCAGGACCTTCAACGCCGTGACCGCCTCGTCGATGTCGCCCACCGTGAGCGTCGCCTCGGTGGCGGGGACCGCGGCGCCGGTCGCCGCCGCCAAGGTGGCCCGGCCGATGCCGATCTTGCCCTGCCGCGGCTGGCCGGCCAGGACCGCCACGACGGCTTCGATCTCCTCGGGCGCAACCCTGGACAGCAGCGCGGCCAAGGCGGCGACCTTGGCTGAGCGGGCGGGGGTCGCGGCCACCGCGGCGCTGGTCGCCACGACATCGCGCCAGAGCATCGGCGCCCTCAGCCGGGCGAGGTCACTCCGTGGCTCATCCCTGGCTCATTCGGTGGCGGGAGCAGCGTCCAGGCGCCGCTTGCGCAAGGTGAGCGCCGCCAGCAGCAACAGCAGGCCGACCACGCCGAGGACGATGAAGATCGCGATCACCGCCACGTTGGCCTTCGACGACGAGGTGCTGTGCACCTGGACGACCTCGTCGAGGGGGCCCAGGTTCAGCGAGTTGACATCGGTCCGTGCCTGCGACGTGCTGGCTCCGGGGGTCAGGACGACGAGCGCCCCGACGCGGGCGGCGCTGGAGGCGGCGATGGTGGCGTCCAGCGGCCGATTGGCAGCGGCCACGTACACCACGTTGTAGGGGACATAAAGCTGCGCCTCCAAACGGGCCACCGCCACCGAGGTGGCGGTGGGATCGGCACCCGACACCCGAGTGGCACCAGTGAACTGGCCGGCGACGGAATTGCTGATCGACGATGTGTTCCCCACCAGGTACACCTTCGGAATGTCCAGATTTCGGATGGCGTTGGCGGTGGCCGAGGGCAGCGAGTTGGCGTTGGTGTACAGCAGGGGATAGCCCATCGCCGCTGCCAACGCCACCCCTGAAGCGGCATCGGCGGAGTTGGGGTTCACCACCACGGCGGCCGGGGCGGCAGCGGTATTGCTGCTCTTGTCCGACGACGCGCGCTGGTCGAGGGCCGAGGCGACCGCCGCCGCCATCTCGTCATCGGTGGCCCCCTGGATTCTGGTGACGTTCTTGAACCCCATGGACGTCAGTTGGGTTTGGACATTCGAGGACAAGGCCGTCGACGTACCAACCAAGTAAATGGCCGACGGCGTCAACCGCGAGATCTCGTCCTTCAGGTCCTTGGTCAGACCGCCCGGCGGGGAGAGCAGCAGGGGCCCGTAGTTGGCACGGGCCAGCACCGACCCCGCCATGGCGCTGGCGGCATTGTTGTCAGGGGCGATGACGATCTTGGACAAGTCGCCGCCAACGCGTTCCTCGCCCGCCGGATAGGTGATTTGGGAAGCGGCAACGGACTCGTTGGTGGCCGACGTCGACGGCAGGGACTGGACCTCCGGCGGAGCCGACGACGTGAAGTCGAGGGTCGCCAATTCGATGTCGTCGTTATCCTGGGCGGCGTTGCCCAACCGGGAGTCGCTCCACGCGAACAGCTCCGTGTTGGCCCCCATGGACACAAGGGCAGGCGTGTACCAGATGTAGCTCCCGGTCCGGTTGTTAAGGCCGTCGTCGAGGTTGATGGAACGGTCAGTCAGACGCCGATTGGCGGAGAACGTCATGCCGCCGTCGGTCGACGACGCGTAGTAGATGTTGCCCTCCTGATCCGCCATGAGTTGGGAGGCCGAGGGATAGGCGTTGCGGTAGTCGAGCCAGGCGACGTTGACCCGGCCGTCGGGCCCGAGCGACAGCGCAGGGCCGGTGTGGTCGTTCATGTCGGTGTCGTCGTTCACCTGCACCGGGGACGACCAGGTCGCGCCATCGTCGGTCGAATGCTGGAGGTAGACATCGACGTTGCCCTGCGCGGAGAAGTTGTTGTACACCACATAGAGGGTGTTGGTCTTGGCGTCGATCGCCAGCCGGGGGAACCCGGCGGCGTTGTTGGCGTTCATGGGGCCCGGCAGCATCATGGCCACCTGGGACTGCGTCCAGGTCTTTCCATTGTCGGTGGACTTGGCCACGACGAGCGGGTGGGCCGCCGTACTCGGAGCATCACGGTTGCGCCAGGCCACATAGACCGCGCCGTCAGGGCCGACCACGGGGGCCGCCGGCTCGCGGATCTGGTCGGTTGTTGAGGAGGCGACCACCGGTGCCGACCAGGTCATGCCACCGTCGTTGGACACCGCCGTCACCATCTCCCGGAGGCCGCCGCCGCCTTGTGCACCTCCGGAGGTCACGTCCACCATCCAGCCGTCGACGAACAGTCGGTCGCCGCTCGAGGTCTGCTGGACGGCGAGGCCGGGCCGGATGACGTAGGGCTGGGCCGCGGGGCCGCCTTGGAGCGCGTCCACGCAGGTCTGCCACGTCTTGCCGCCATCGGGCGAGTGGCAGACCAGCAGCGAGTCGCCAACTCCCTGGATCACGTGGGTCTCGGGTCGCTCCTGCGGTCCCTGGTGGGCGGAGAAGGTGGTGTACACATTCTGGCCCGAGCCCCAGACCACGCTCTGATTGAAGTGGGCGTAGCCACCGGCGTCGAAGGTGTGGCACGGCGGGTCGTCGAAGCCGCTGGGGGCCTTCAGGATCCCATTGGTCCAGGTGCGCCCGCCGTCGAAACTGGTGTTGTACTCGCATTGGCCGGCGAGGAAGTTGTTGTCAACCAGCACGACGTGGTTGGCGTTGGACGGGTCGACTGCCAACCCCGGGATGCCGTGGCCCCGCAGCACCGACCTGTCGGTCGTCAGGCGGCTGTTGGG
>JBOGGN010000233.1:0-8621 GCA_050744165.1 Acidimicrobiales bacterium
CCGACCCAACCGTCGTCCTCGAGGGGTCGCTGGGCTTCGACAACATCACAGCCGGGTTCCAGGGCTCGCTCGACCTCAAGAACTCCGCCGTCCAGTTCGCCCTCCTCCAGCCGGTGACGGTGTCGCCGGTGAGCGGGATCACACTGACCCTCACCACACTGATATTCAGCGGCACGCCGAGCGACACACCGAAAATACCGGCCTCACTCACATTGGTGGCCAAGGGCACGGCCGTCGTCCCGATCCTGGGAGCGACGGCCACACACCCGCTCACCGCCTCGCTCACAGTTCACGGTGGGTCGCTGGTGGTGGCGATGAACGGCATCAGCCTCAGCAGCCTGGGCGTCCCCCTCACCGGGCTGTTCGCCTACGCCAGCTCGACGGTGACCACATTCACAGCCGGCCCAACACTGGGGAAGGTGACCCTGCAGAAGGGGTTCAACGGCTTCGCCGTCTACCACCCGACAGCCGGGGTGACGAGCGTCCTACAGACCGTCGGGTTCACCCTCCCGCCCGCCGACGTCGTGACCTTCACCGCCTCGTCCACGGTCACCAATTTCGTCGCCGCGGCCCCGGGCGTGGTGCCCCCGACGGTGGCGTGCATCGGACCGGTTACTGCCGCCACTGCCAGGTCGGTGGGGTTCTTTGTCGACGTGGTGGCGACCGAACACACCGTCGACGGGCTCGTCGAGGCACTGGTTGGCCACCTCGAGAACCGTTAGGCGACGGCGTGGACGGCCGCGAAACCTTGGCGTTTTCTGTCAGCGGGTGGCCTTTCGGCCGCCCACGTCCCTCGGCGCAGTAGCGTCCTTCCCGACCCGGCGATGGCGTTTCCCGAGCACCGAATGCGGCGGTTGCGGCGCACCCCAGCTCTGCGCCGGATGGTCGCCGAGACACGCCTGTCGGTCGACGACCTGATCGCCCCATTGTTTGTGCGGGACGGGATCGACGTCCCCCAACCGATCGCTTCTTTGCCTGGGGTGGTGCAGCACACCCGCGACTCGGTCGTCAAGGAAGCGCAGCGCCTCAGCTGGCTCGGGGTACCGGCGGTGGTTCTGTTCGGTGTGCCGAGCCGGAAGGACGCGACCGGCTCGGAGGCGTGGAACCCCGACGGGGTGGTGCAGATGGCGCTCGGCGACCTCAAGGACGTGCTCGGCGAATCCTTGGTCGTCATCGCCGACCTCTGCCTCGACGAGTACACCGACCACGGGCACTGCGGGGTGCTCGACGAAGGGGGCCGGGTCGTCAACGACGCGACCTTGGAGCTGTACCAGCGGGTCGCTCTGGCCCAGGCGACGGCGGGCGCCGACATCGTTGCGCCGAGCGGGATGATGGACGGCCAGGTCGGGGCCATTCGGTCCGCCTTGGAAGAAGGCGGTTTCTCCGATGTGGCCATCCTCGCCTACGCGGCCAAGTACGCCTCGGCGCTGTACGGCCCCTTCCGAGAGGCGGTCGACGTCCAGATTGCGGGCGGCGGGGACCGCAAGGGCTACCAGCAGGACCCTCGCAACCGCCGGGAAGCCCGGATGGAGGTGGCGCTGGACGTTACCGAGGGGGCGGACCTCGTCATGATCAAGCCTGCCCTGGCGTACCTCGACGTCATCGCCGACATCCGCAGCCGGGTCGACGTGCCCGTGGCGGCGTATCACGTAAGTGGTGAATATGCCATGATCAAGGCGGCGGCGGCCAACGGCTGGATCGACGGCGACTTGGTGGCGCTCGAACACCTGACCGCCATCAAGCGGGCGGGCGCCGACCTGATCCTCACCTACCTGGCCGGCGAGGTGGCCGAGGTGCTCGAGTATGGGTGAGCCGGCCGCGGCGGCCGATGGGACGGCGGCGGCCGATGGGACCACGGCGGCGGATGGGACCACGGCGGCGGATGGGACCACGGCGGCGGATGGGACCACGGCGGCGGATGGGGCCGCGGCGGCCGGGACTGCGGTGGCCGAGGGGGCCGGGACGCCTGGGCAGGAGGCCACCAACAAGGCGTGGTTCGACCGGGCGTGCCGGGTGGCTCCAGGTGGAGTCAACTCGCCGGTGCGGGCGTTCCGATCCGTCGGCGGCACTCCCTACTTCGTGGCCCGGGCCAAGGGGGCCTACGTGTGGGACGTCGAAGGGCGCCCGTACCTCGACTACGTCCAGTCGTATGGCGCCTCGATCCTCGGCCATGCCGACCCGTCGGTCGTGTCGGCTGTCGTTCGGGCTGCCGGGCGGGGCACCACCTACGGGGCGCCAACCACCGGCGAGGTACTTCTGGCCGAGGCCATCTGCTCGCGTGTCGAGGGCTGCGATATGGTGCGGCTGGTCTCGAGCGGCACCGAGGCCACCATGTCGGCGGTGCGGGTGGCCCGGGGGGTGACCGGCCGGGACCGGATCGTCGTGTTCGAGGGCTGCTATCACGGTCACTCCGACGGGCTCCTGGCCGGGGGCGGCAGTGGGGTGGCGACCTTGGGTTTGCCGGCCAGCGCCGGAGTGCCCCGCGGAGCGGTGGCCGAGACCTTGGTCGTGCCCTACAACCAGGTGCCCGACATCGGCAGCGACGTCGCGGCGGTCATCGTGGAGCCGGTGGCCGCCAACATGGGGCTGGTGCCGCCGGTGCCGTGGTTCCTGGAGGGCCTGCGGGCGGCGTGCGACCGGGCGGGGGCATTGCTTATCTTCGACGAAGTGATCACCGGGTTCCGGGTCGGCCCCGGCGGCGCCTCGGGGATGCTGGGTGTCCGGCCCGACCTGTGGTGCTTCGGGAAGGTGATTGGCGGGGGCCTCCCGGTGGGCGCCTTCGGCGGGCGAGGGGACGTGATGTCGCTGCTGGCGCCGATTGGGCCGGTGTACCAGGCCGGGACGCTGTCGGGGAACCCCATCGCCACCGCGGCTGGCCTGGCGGTGCTGTCGCGGCTGGACGCTGCGGTGTACGAGGAGATGGCGGCGCGGGCGGGGCGGCTGGCGGCGGGCCTGGCGCAAGCCTTGGGCGGCGCCGGGATAGAGGTCCAGGCCCCCGCAGTGGGACCGCTGGTAGGCGTCTTCTTCGGGTCCGAACCGGTGCAGGACTTCGCCGGGGCCAAGGCATCTGTAGACCTGGGGCGGTACCCCGGGCTCATGCACGGGTTGCTTGACCGGGGGGTGGCGCTGGCGCCGGGGGCGTACGAGGTGTTGTTCCCGTCTCTCAGCCACACCGACGCCGACATCGAGCGCACCATCGATGCTGCCGCCGAGGCGGCATCCGAGCTGGCGGCGACAACGGGTTAGCCCCCTCAGGTCTCCGTTGGGTGCGCAGTATGTGCTACCATGTGTACGCATGGAGCGGATCGGTGTACGCGAACTTCGGCAGAACGCCAGCGAGTGGATCCGCCGCGCCCACGCAGGCGAAAGGATCGAGGTGACTCGACGCGGCGAGGTGATGGCGGTGCTGGGCCCCCCGGCCACTGGGGGTGCCATCGCTCAGCTTCGCAGGGCAGGCCGGCTAAAGCCGGCTCGGGTGAGGTCCCCACTCCCGCCGCCGGTCCCCACCCGTCGCCGAGCCACTGACGCCTTGGCCGAGATGCGGGGCGACGAGCGGTGACGATCTGGTATCTGGACTCTTCGGCGATTGTGAAGTTCGCCGTCGAGGAGCCGGAGAGTGCGGCGCTCGCCGCTTGGCGAGCGAGCCAGGACACCGATGATGTCCCGATGACCTCAGAGCTGTCGATTGCCGAGGTGCTTCGGGCCGTCGGTCGGGTTGGTGGCGACCGAGAGGTTGCGCTCGCTCATCTCGACGCGCTCGATCAGCTGGTGATGGATCGCGACCTTTTGCTCACCGCCGGCGACCTTGCGCCGGGCGAGCTGCGCACCCTCGACGCCATCCGCCTGGCGTCGGCGCTGGCCGCCGGCGACGACCTCGGCGGGGTGGTCACCTACGACGCGAGAGTGACAGCCGCGGCCCGTGACCTCGGCTTGACGACACTGGCGCCGCGTCCGTAAGGGCTCGAGCACAAATAGATGGGGACCGCGATCGGGCGGGCCAGTGCTGATCTTCCCCGAGCCGTGTCACCGTCTCCGGGCCGACTCCCGGAGAGCCGAGGGCGTTGTATTTCCTCTTGCCGCCATCGTCCCCCCAGAGCTACGTGCGAACACCGTGGGTGGTACCTTCAGCCCAGGGTCAGGGAGGCGTTTGGGTGGGCTCGGGTCGCAGTCGCATTCGGATTCACGCGGAGGACAAGCGTGGTTCGCATGAGCAGAGGCCCAATGAGTGCGGCCACATCAAGCAGGTCGGCGGGCACCCGGTGCTGCGGACATGGTCGAGGCGCCACGACGACCTGTTGGCGTTGCAGCGCAACGCCGGCAACGCCGCCTTGGTGCAGTTGCTGCGGACGACGGAGCCACCGAGGCAGTTCATGGGGCAGCAAGTCCTGCAGCGTAAGGGTGGAACGGGGCGGAGCAAGGGTGGTTTGGACGCTCAAGTGAGCGATCAGTTCCGCCGGATGTTGGCGGAGGGCGGGCGATCCACGGCTATCGGTAACCCGACCTACCGGAAGGTCAAGTTCGGCTTGGTCGATTACGTGGCCAAGCAGGGGGCCAAACCCCTGGGGTGGCGGAAGAAGCGGATAGTGAAGCTGGAAGCGCTGGTCCAGGCGTGGCTGGGCAAGGGCAAGCATCTGAAGGACGCCACCAAGATCGGCATTGCGCACCGACAGGCGATGCTGTGGCTGCAGCCGAGGCTGGCGGGGGAGAAGGCCGCCCTACAGGGCGGCAAGGCCCGGCACGGTCAGGATGCGTCCGAGGCCAGCGAGGCCGAGCGCAGCGATGGCGCCGACACGGTACGTGACGACTCGTTCCGGTTCGATTCGGCCAAGGAAGACGATGAAGACACCGTCCACGACTCCGGTGGGTTTGACGAGGACCGCTCCGAGGGCGACGGCTTCGACGTCTCGCCGTCCTCGGACGAGGGCGACGACCTCGACGACGGACCAAGCAACTCCAAGGATGAAGACGACAAGGATGATGACGACGAGAGCTCGTCGTCATCGAGCAGCTCATCGAGCTCCAGTTCGTCCCGGTCCGGTTCGTCCACGTCCGGTTCGTCGTCGTCGGGTTCTGGTTCGGGGAGGCCATTGCCGAAAACGAAGGAAGAGATCGTCAACTACCTCCTGCCCACGCAGGAGGAGCTGGCCATGCATGAAGAGACTCGAAATCTGAAGATCACCCTTCGCTACGAGCGGTTGGAGAGGCACCCGGACCTGAAGCCGCTGCTGACACCGGAAATACAGGATATGCACCCCAACAAAGAGGGCCCGTACAAGCAGTTGAAGTCACGCGACGCCAGCTATGCCAAAGAGTTCAAACATTGGTCTCCTGCCTTGAACGACCTCTATACCGGTTACCAGAACGCGCTCAAGAAAGCAAAGGTGGCTGACGATCGGGAAAAGGCGTTCCGGTACCTGTCCGTCTCTGCCGGCTGGACGGGCGAGGTATTCGAGCGGTACTGGGACAAGGTCAAGGCGAAGTACGGGCCGAACTCCGGGGGGGACGAGGAGTCCTCCAAATCGAAGAGCGAGTCCTCCAAGTCCAAGAGCGAAAAGTCCAAGAGCGAGTCGTCCAAGTCGAAGAGCGAAAAGTCCCGCTCCCGGTCCTCGTCGTTGTCCTCGTCCTCGTCCTCGTCCTCGTCGTCCGAGTCGAGCGTGGTCGACGAGGACGCCGTCACGGTGACGAACGTCGGCCCGAAGGAGCGGGCCCGGTATCAGCTGGACCTGCATAGCCCGATCACCCGAGGTGGGTCGAAGGAGCCGTATGACACCTCGGATATGGTAAGCCGGGCGTCAGGCCAGGGGTGGAGCATCTTCGTAATGACGAAGAACGGAGCCTTCTACAGCGGGACACATCAGGTCGGGATCTTCCATCATTCGTCGTTCACCGGCGGATCGAACGTGGCCGGAGCGGGCGAGATGAAGATCGTCAATGGCAAGCTCCTCGAACTGACCAATAAGAGCGGTCACTACAAGCCTCTGAAGACACAGTCGATGCAGGTGATGCACGCGTTGGTCGAGGGGGGCGTCGACTTGCGCTCTGTGATGTACACCCACTTCGGCGAGAACGACAAGAAGTTCAAGGAGCCGGTGCCAGGCTTTGTACGGGACAACATGAGCCTGGTGCCCGGGTTTTTCTTTCCCCAGTGGTGACTTCGGGGCGACCGACCATCAGCGAAGTCATCGGCGATTGGCTGCGGTCAAGGGACTTGCCTCATTCATGGGAGGACCCAGGGCGGCTGGTGGCATTTCCCGCCAGTTCCGAAGACCACAGCTGGACGGTGTACGCGTTGTGCATCGACCAGGTGGGTCAGCTGCTGGTCCACTCCGTGCGAGACGACCGGATACCTGAAGGTCGCAGAGCGGCTGTTGGCACCTTCGTCACTCGGGCGAACTACGGGATGGTGCTCGGCAACTTCGAAATGGACCTCGATGATGGCGAGCTGCGCTTCAAGACGAGCATCGACGTCGGGGGTGATCGGCTCTCGGAGGCCCTCCTTGAGCACTTGGTGCTAGCGAACATTGCGGCCTTCGGGCGCTACCTGCCGGGCATCGACGCGGTGGTGTCGGGCACCGAACCCGACGCCGCCATCGAATCCGTGGAGGGTTAGGGACCGCTTAGGCGCGCTCCAAGTTGGAGACCCTGATGGTAGCCTTCAGACCAGGGTCTGCAAGGGGGGCGGTGGTGTCAGGCGTGAACCGAACCCGAGTTCTTATGTCGCGTGAGCTGGATGAGATCCCTCGCCGTAGCTCCCCGATGGGGGTACCGCATGGCAGCGCCTCGCGTGCGATGCAGTCCGGGCCGATGCTGCGCGAAGACCTGTTGGGGTTGCAGCGAACGGCCGGGAACGCGGCGGTGGTGCAGCTCTTGCGATTTTCCGAGACCGACGGGCACCCCGTCATCCAGCGCCGGGGTGGTGTGGTGTCCACCAAGAGTGCCCTGGACGCACCGGTGAGTGGTCAGTTCCGCCGGATGCTGTCGCAAGGCGGTCGACCGAAGTCCAGGGGTCTTGGTACGCCGACGTACCGGCGGGTCAAGGCTGGCTTGGCTTCGTATGCGGCCAAACAGAGGCTAAAGCCAATGGCTTGGCGGATCAAGAGAGTCACCAAGCTGGAAGCGCTGGTCGAGGGGTGGCTGGCCAAGGGCAAGCACCTGAAGGATGCCAGCGCGGTCGGCACCGCCCACCGTCAGGCCATGCAATGGCTCCAGCCCAAGCTGACCGCCGAGTTTGCATCCCTCCGGGGAGGCCGACCCCGACTCCGTGACGAGGATTCGTCTGAGAGCAGCGAAGCGGAGGTGAGCGTCCGGGGTGTCGACACCTTCCGCGATGAGCCGGACCAGTTCGACTGGGCCAAGGAAGATGACGACGAGTCGGTGAAGGAGACTCCGATCCGCACCGAGGACGACGAATTCGACATGTCCCCTTCGTCCGACGAGGACGATGATGCCGTCGAACGGGCCGATATCGAAGAGCCTACCGATTCCAAAGACGCCGACGACGATGACGACGAGAGCTCGTCGAGCGTCAGCAAGACGGTCTCCGAGTCGAAGAAGGATGACGACGACGAGAGTTCGTCGAGCAGCAGCTCGAGCGTCAGCAAGTCGGTCTCCGAGTCGAAGAAGGATGACGACGACGAGAGTTCGTCGAGCAGCAGCTCCGAATCGGTGTCCCTCCCGGAGACAAAGGACGAGATTATCGCGTACCTGTCGCCCACCGATGAGGAATTGGCTATGTCTAAGTCGCAACGAGACGATCGCATCGAACGGCGCTATTACCAGCTGGAAGGATACGCAAACCTTAACGGGTTCATGCAGTCGCCCGAGGTTAAGGATATGCATCCGTCCAGAGCAGTGGCGTATTCCAGGACGAGGTCGCGCGACCAGGAATACAGCAACGAGTTCACGCACTGGTCCCCGGCATTGAAGAACCTCTTCGACGGCTATCAGAATTCGCTACAAGCGAAGAAGCTCGAGGACACGTCGGACAGGGCGTTCAAATACCTGAGCGAGGGCAATGGCTGGACGAAGGACATCTTCGATCGATATTGGCACAAGGTAAAGCAAAAGTACGGGCCGGAGGATGACGAGGAATCCTCCCAAATCGGAAACAAAGGGGACGAAGACTCAAGAACCGAGGCGGATGACGACACCAAGAAGAAGGGGGAGGATGGGTCCAAGAGCGATCCGAACGATTCCGAAACCCAGGTGGACGATTCCGAAACCCAGTTGGACGATTCCGAATCCAAACCGGAAGAGAAGTCAGACCCCGATCCCATCACCGTGACCAGCGTCGGGCCCAAGGAACGGTCTCGGTACCAACTGCACCTTGGGAACCCCATCAAGCGGGGTTCCTCGGAAGATCCATACGACACCTCAGAGATGGTCAGCAGCGCGGCCGGCAAGGGGTGGGGAATCTTTGTGATGACGAAGAATGGCGCATTCTACAGCGGCAGCCACCAGGTCGGTATCTTCCACCATTCGTCGTTCACGAGCGGATCGGATGTCGCGGGCGCGGGCGAGATGAAGATTGTCAATGGCAAGCTGACCGACATGACCAACAAGAGCGGCCATTACAAGCCCTCTGGGCAGCACTCGTTCCAAGTGATGGCCGCCTTGGCCAA
>JBOGGN010000234.1:0-25411 GCA_050744165.1 Acidimicrobiales bacterium
CCGGTGGCCCACCCGCCCGCCGCCGCCCGGCCCCGCCCGCCCGGGCCGGCCGCCCATCTCAGCCGAGCGCCCCTGCGGAATCGGCGCCCGCTCCTCCGCCAACCGCTCCAGCAGCCTCACCCCCTCCGCCGGCCCGGGCGTGGCGGCCAGCTCCGCGGCGATCACCGCGGCCCGGTCGCGATAGGACGCCACGTCGAGCAACGCCCGCACCTCCGACCGGAGGGAGCTCGGAGTGACCGAGCCCGGCAGCAAAGTCCGCCCCACCCCGGCCCGCACGCACGCCTCGGCGTTGTGGAACTGGTTGGCCCCCTGGGGCAGCACCAGCAACGGCAGCCCGTGGCCCAAAATGTCCAGGATCGCGGTCCCCCCCTGGTTGATCACGGCCGAGCAGTAGGGGAGGAGCAGGGCCTGGGGGATGAACCGCTCCACGTACACCCCCTCCCGTTGCTCGCCGAGCTCGGCCGGATCGTTGTCCGGCCCCACCGTGACAATGACGTTGACCGCCTCGTCCCGCAGTCCCGCCAGGATGGCTCCGAACACCGGGTTGTCCCGGCTGAACACCGTCCCCAGGCTCACGTACACCGTCGGCCGGCCCCCGAGCGACGCCACCCACCCGGGCAGCGGCCCGTCGTCGGGCCCGGCGATGCTCAGGTTGTGCACCCGGTGGGTCACCGCCACCTGCCCGATCTCGGCCGTCTGCAGGCTGGGCGGGCACACATCCAGGTACAGGTATTCGTACAGCCCCCCGAAGACCGGCACCTCGCGGCCCGTGCCGGCCCGCCAGAGCGATGCCGCCTCGGCCGCCGCCCGCCGTGCCATCACCAGCGGCCGCAAGATCCCGACGCTCTGGTCCGCCCATGGGATCCCGAACCGAGCCGCCACCGCCGGGCCGGCGAACTCGGTCTCGTCGTGGACCACCACATCGGGCTGCCACGACGCCACGATGGGCACAAGGTCGGCTGCCCGGGCGGGGGCCGCCACCCCGCCGAGCATGCGGGGGACGAAGGTCTCGAAGCGCTCCTTCGACGGCGGCTGATCGCCCTCCCGGTACCTGGCGGCGGCCTCCTCCAGTTGCTGGGGAAGGCTGATCCCGGCCGGAAACACAACGAACCCCCGTTTCACCACCGACGGACAGAACTCGGCCGCGGTGGCGAAGGCCACCTCGTGGCCGGCCGCTGCCAGCGCCCGAGCCAGCGGCAGCATCGGGAGGAAGTGCCCCGACCCCGGCAGGCAGGTGCATAGGACCCTCACCGGGCCCTCATGGAAGTCCCACCGGGCGGGAACAGTACAGTCGCTTGGAGCGATGGCCGGGGAGTCGGCGACGAGAGTGGTGTTGCTGGGCACGGCGGGCGGGCCGCTTCCCTCGCCGGTCCGCCACGGCATCGCCCAGGCAGTGGTCGTTGGGGACAGGGTCTACCTCGTCGACTGCGGCAGCGGCGTCACCCGCCAACTGCGCCGGGCCCGGCTGCTGTCCCGCCTCCATCAGGTGTTCCTGACCCACCTCCACTCCGACCACGACTGCGACTATTTCAACCTGTTCCTGCTGGGCTGGCCCATCCTGCAGTGGAACCCCCTGGTCGACGTGTATGGGCCCGGCCCCGCCGGCGGCCTCGACGCCCTCCCCGACATCGACAAAGGCGGCCCCACGATCCCGGTGGTGGTCCCCGACCATCCGACCCCCGGTTTGGCGGACCTGACCCGCCTCCAGATCGAGGCCCACGCCTACGACCTCAACATTCGCATGCGGGAGGCCGGCCGCAAGGACCTGACCGAGCTCCTCGCGGTCCACGAGCTTCCCACCCCGCTTGCCGCCCAACCCCACGAGCAGGTTGCGCCCCCCATGGACCCGTTCCCAGTCATGGAGGACAACCGGGTCCGAGTCACCGCCACGCTGGTCGAACACGCCCCGGTCTTCCCGTCATTCGCCTACCGCTTCGACACCGACGACGGCGCCATCGTCATCTCCGGCGACACCGCCCCGTGCGCCAACCTGACGACCCTGGCCCGGGGCGCCGACATCCTGGTCCACGAAGTGTTCTCCGACGGCAACCTCGACCAGTGGGAGCGGGACAACACCTGGGAGGAGCAGCGCCGCGAGCACCACCTCCTCACCTCGCACACGCCGCTCAGCCTGGTTGGCAAGGTGGCCGCCGAGGCCGGCGCCGGCCGCCTGGTCCTGACTCACTTCATTCCGGGCGACGACGCCCTCCCCGACGAGCACTGGATCGAAGGTGCCCGGGCCGGCTTCGACGGTCAGGTCATCGTGGGCCATGACCTTCTCGAGATCCCGCTGTGAACCTCGCCGCCCTGGTCGAGGCCCAGGCGGCGGCAACGCCCGACGCCGCCGCGGTGGACGACAGCCGCGCCACCTTGACCTACCGGGAGCTCGACCGCCGGGCCGCCGCTCTTGCGGCACACCTGCCCGGGGATGTTCCCATCGCGGTGCTGGCGGAGCGCTCGCCCGAGATGGTCGTCGCCCTGCTGGCCGTGCTCAAGGCGGGCGCCGCCTGCCTCCCCCTCGACCCGTTGTCGCCGCCCGAGCGCCTCCGGTACCTGCTGGCCGACTCGACCGCCCCCCTCGTCCTGGCCCAGGCCTCGTTGCTCGAGCCGATCGCCGGAGCCGGGGTACCGGTCCTGCCCCTGGATTCCCCTGGGGAAAATGCCTCGCCACATCCGGCTCCCACGCCGCCGAGGGACGACGGGTTGGCGTTTCTCCTGTACACCTCGGGCTCCACCGGCCGCCCCAAGGGCGTGATGCTGACCCACCGGGGGCTGGTCACGCACTGCCGCACGATCACCAAGCTCTACGCCCTCGGCCCCAGCGACCGGGTGCTGCAGTTCTGCTCGCCCAGCTTCGACGTCAGCATCGAGGAGATCTTCCCCACGCTGGCGAGCGGTGGCACCGTCGTGCTCCGCGACGACGCCGTGCCCGTCCTCGGCCGGCGCTGGCTCGACTGGCTGGCCGCCAAGCGCATCACGGTGCTTAACCTGCCGACCGCCTACTGGCACGAGTGGGCGCGCGACCTGGCCGCCCTCGGCGCCGAGGTGCCGCCGGCGGTGCGGCTGGTCACCGTCGGCGGCGAAAAGGCCCTCGGCCGGGCCTACCGCCAGTGGCAGCAGGTGGTCGGCCATCGGGTCCGCTGGCTAAACGCCTATGGGCCTACCGAAGCGACGATCGGCGCCACCGTCTACGAACCGGACCCCGACGGGACCTACGACTGGGTCGACCCGCCCATCGGCCGGCCCCTCGAAGGCACGACCGTCCACGTCCTCGACCTAAGCGCCAGGTCCCGGCCGGCCGGCGCCGGCCCGGCGTCCAGAAGCACCGCCCTGGCCGGGTGCCGGCAGGTCGGTGTCGGCGAGGAGGGTGAGCTGTTCATCGGCGGCGACCGGCTGGCGGCCGGCTACTGGCAGCGCACCGAGCTGACCGACAAGCGGTTCCCGTCGGATCCCTTTACCGATGATCCCGCCGGCCGGCTGTACCGCACCGGCGACGTCGTCCGCATCCGGCCCGACGGAGATCTTGAGTTCGTGGGCCGGGTGGACAACCAGGTGAAGGTGCGGGGGTTCCGGATCGAGCCCGGAGAGGTGGAGACCGCCCTGCTGGCCCACCCCGAGGTCGCCGATGCCGTGGTCATCGGCCGGGAGGACACGCCCGGCGTCCGCCGGCTGGTCGCTTACGTCGTCCCGGCCCGCCCGGCCCGGGGGTCCCCGGCCGCCGCGTCCCTGAGGGGACCGCAGCTCAGGCACTTTCTGGGGTCGCGCCTGCCGCGGTCCATGATGCCGACCCAGTTCGTGGTGCTCGACGCGCTGCCGACGACCCTCGGGGGCAAGGTCGACCGCCAGGCCCTGCCGGCGCCCACCCCGTCCGCCGGCGGCGCCGGCGCCAATCCATCGACACCGACGGAGACGGCGCTGGCGGCCATCTGGAGCCAGGTCCTCAACATCGACGGCATCGGGGTCGACGACGACTTCTTCGACCTCGGGGGCCATTCGCTTCTGGCCACTCAGGTCGTGGTGCAAGTCCGGGAGACACTCGGGATCGAGGTGCCGCTCGGCAGCCTGTTCGACGCCTCGACCCTTGGCGACCTGGCGGCGGCGATCGACCTGAAAGGCACCGAGGCCGAGGCCGGTCCCGCGCTGGTCGCCGTGCCTCGCGGCCCCGAGATGCAGCTGCCGCTGACGCCAGGCCAGGAGCAGATGTGGCACCTCGAGGCGGCCAAGCCGCCCACCTTCTACAACATCACCGCGGTGCGGCGCTTCGACGGCGAGGTGGACGTCGCCGCCCTGCGCCGGGCGCTCGGCCGGCTCGTCGACCGGCACGAATCGCTCCGGACCCGCTTCGGCGTCGAGGACGGGCGTCTTTTCCAGCAGGTCCTTCCCTCGGCGGAGGTGGAGCTCCCCGTTGCGGACATTTCCGAGGAGGACCTGGAGCGGCAAATCGCGGCGGACAACGGCGAGCCGTTCGACCCCGAGCAGGTCCCGCTGCTGAACACCCGCCTGTACCGCACCCCCGTTGGCGGGGTGCTGGTGGCCACCTTCGACCACTTGATCGCCGACGGCACCTCCACCTATGTGTTCCTGTCGGAGGTGGGCGAGGCCTACGCCGCCGAGTGCCGGGGCGAGGCGCCGGCCCTGGCGCCACGGCCGGTCCAGTTCGCCGACTTCGCCCTCTGGCAAGCGGGCTGGCTGACTGAGGGCCGCCTCGCGGCCCAGCTGGAGTACTGGCAAGAGAAGTTGGCGGCCATGCCGCTCGGGCCGGCGCTGCCGTTCGACCACGTCCCCGAGGTGCCGACCCGGCGCATCCTGTGCCGTGACCTGGCGGTGCCGGCCGACGCCTACCGAGGGCTGCGCCGGCTGGCGGGGCGAGCCCGGGGCACCCTGTTCGTCGTCGCCACCGCCGTGGTGCAGGCGGCGCTGGCCATCCTCGGCGGCCAGAACGACGTCGTGCTCAGCACCACCTTGAGCGGGCGTCAGCGGGCGGGGCTGGAGGGGGTCATCGGGTACTTCGCCGGGATCGGCCGCATCCGCACCGACCTGTCGGGCGACCCGACCTTCGAGGAGGTGCTCGGCCGGGCGCGGGAATCCGTCGTCGGGCTGTTCGACCACCAGGACGTGCCGTTCATGCGGATCCGGGCCACCGTGTCGCCCGATTTTCCCGTGGTCGGCGGCGGGGGCCATCCCTTGGCGGCGTTGCCCGTCGAGCTGCAGTACTTCCACGCCGGCGCCGACGCCTGGGCTCCGGGCCTCGGCGTGGTCGAGCGGCCGGGCGGCGACCCGGGCCCGGACCGGCTGTTCTTCCGGGGCCAGCTCCACCCCCTCAGCCTCACCCTCTTCGATGACGGCGACCAGCTGTGGGGCGAGATCAACTACAAGGCCGACTTCTACGAGGCCACCACCATGGAGCGATTGGCAGTGCTGATCGAAGGCCTCCTGGCGGCGGTACCCCAGCGGCCCGATGACCGCCTCAGCGACCTGGCGGCGGCGCTCGACCTAGGTCCCCCGGCCTCCGCCGCTGCCTTCATCGGCCATCGGCCGGTCGGCACCTGGCGGCTCGAGCTCCTCCCAGGGCAATTGTAGTTCTGGCATATCGGACGAAAACCCTGAAGTTCCCGCAAACGGCAAAATGAGAGTATGACCGGTTTGTGCCCGGTGGCAGTATGTGCTTTGGTGCTGTACTGAAGCTGTCCCGGGAGAGGGTGCCGCATGTCCACCGCGGTTGAACACGACATGAAGCCCGCCGACTGGACCGCTCCGGGCCGATCGGGCGTGCGTCCAGTCCCGCTCCACCGCGCCGTGTCGAAGAGCAACCTCCCGCTTCACAACAGCTCCTTCGTAGGTCGCGAGCGGGACATCCTGGAGGTGGCGGCGCTGCTGCGGGACGACCGGCTGGTCACCCTCAGCGGCATCGGGGGGATGGGGAAGACACGCCTGGCGCTGGAAGTGGCGCGGGTGGTCGGCAACCGGTACGACGACGGCGTCTGGTTCGTCGAGTTGGCGGCGGTGGTCGTCGGCGAGCTGGTCGTCGAGACCGTGCGGGCGGTGCTGCCGTCGAGCGTGGTAGCCGCGTCGCGAACGATCGACCTGGTCGACTTGCTGCGCCACCGCGAGTTGCTGCTGGTGCTCGACAACTGCGAGCACCTGACAGCCGACTGCGCCGCTTTGGCGCAACGGCTGTTGCGTTCCTGCCCGGACTTGTCGGTGCTCGCGACCAGCCGCAATCCGCTGCGAGTGGCAGGCGAGCGGGTGTGGTCGTTGACCCCCCTCCGGCTGCCTGGGCACGACGACCTCGACTCGCCGACTCTGTGCGAGGCCGAGGCGGTGCAACTGTTCGTTGACCGGGCCCGGGCGGTGCATCCGGACTTCCGCTTGGACGCTGAGGTGGCGCCCGCAGTGGCAGAGATCTGCCACCGTCTCGACGGGCTCCCGCTGGCGATCGAGCTGGCGGCGGCCCGGCTGGCGGTGCTGTCCCCGGCCGAGATCGTCGAGCGGCTCGAAGACCGCTTCCTCTTGCTGCGCGGCGCCGTCGGCGCCCAACGCCACCAGACCCTGGAGGCGGCCTTCAACTGGAGCCACGAGCTGCTGAGCGCGGCCGAGGCGACGCTGCTCCGCCGGCTGGCGGTGTTCACCGGCGGGTGGACCCTCAAGGCGGCCGAAGGAGTATGCAGCGGCGGGGGCATTACCCGCGAGGCGGTCCTCGACCTCCTCGACGCCTTGGTGGCCAAGTCGCTGGTGGTCGTCGACCGTGGCCGCAGAATGACCCGCTACCGCATGCTGGACAGCCTGCGGTTCTTCGCCCAGTCGAAGCTGGAGGCCTCCGGCGAGGCCGAGGAGCGGCGCCTGCGCCACGCCGAGTGGTGCCTGGAGCTGGCCCGCCAGGCCGACGAGGAGCGCCACGGTCGGCGCCACGAATCGTCTCGCCAGGCCATCGAAGACGACCAGGACAACTTGCGAGCGGCCCTGGCCTGGGCCCGAGCCCGGGGCCGGGTGGAGATCGTGCTGGCGCTGGCCGCCGACCTGACCTGGTTCTGGGAATGCAAGGGACAGCTGCGGGAGGGTCTCGACTGGTTGAAGTGGGCCATCTCCCGGGACGAGGGCGCCGATGCCGGGCTGATCGCAAAGGCGCTGCGCGGCACCGGCATGCTGAGTTGGCTGGTCGGCGACGTGGCCGCCGCCTTGCCTCTGGTCGACGAGAGCGTTGTCCTGTTCCACGAGGCAGGCAATGAGGAGGAGTCGACGGGTTGCGTGTGCTCCAAGGCGATGCAGCTGATTGGCGACCCCGCCCACACCCTGCCGGCGCTGCACGATCACGTGGCCCACATGCGGGACTGCGGCGACATGGATCGGCTGGCTCACGCCCTCGTCAACTGCGGCGTGGCCCATTTCTTCGTCGGCGAGGCCGCTGCCGCCCGCCACTGCTTCGAGGAGTGCCTTCTCTTGTCCGACGGTGGAGTTGACCCGGTGGCGGTGTCAGGGGCGCTGTTCGGCCTCGGGCGGGTGAAGCTGCTACAGGGCGAGCTGGACGGAGCCGAAGCCGAGTTCCGCGCCGGCCTCGAGCTGTCCGTCCGAGCTACCGACCGCGACGGCCGCAGCACGGCGCTCAGCTGGATCGGCGAGATCGCCCGGGTCCGAGGTGACTACCGGCGGGCTCGCTCGTTGATAGGCGACGCTCTGGAGCTGGTCGCCGAGGAAGGGCCGGCCCTGTCGGTCGCCCGCTGCAAGCAATTCCTGGCCCGCGTGGCGCAGAGCGACGGCGCGCTGGACGAAGCCAAAGCCCTGTACCTGGAGTCGCTCGCGGAGCCCGGCGCCACCGACATGCCCTACCACCGGGTGCGCTCGCTCCAAGGCCTGGGTGAGACCGCCGCTTCGAGGGAAGACCTCTGCGCGGCCCAGGCCCTGCTGGCGGAGGCGGTGGAGCTGGCCCAGTCCAACGGCGACCTCCACGCGGTCGGCCAGGCAGTGAGTGGCCTGGCCACCGTGGCCCGAGCCGGCCACGACCCCGACCGGGCGATGAAGCTGCAGCACCGGGCGCTCGAGGTCCGAGAGCAGATCGGTGACCAGCTGGGCCTGCTCACTTCAGTGGAGTCGGTGGCCATGCTGGCGGCAGCCGGCGAGCACGGGGAGCTGGCGGTACGACTGTTGGCGGCGGCGGAGGCCGCGAGGCAGCAACACGGCACGGTCCGTCCACCTGCCGAGGAGCGGCAAGTAAACGAGAGCATCACGGCCGCCCGCGCCCGGCTTGGTGAGCGCGCCTTCGCCAAGGCCTGGGACCAGGGAGGCCGAATGTCCCTTGCTGAGTCTGCGTCCTACGCCGCCCGCGGTCGGGGCAGCAAGATGCGGCCGGCCAAGGGCTGGGACAGCCTGAGCCGGGCCGAGCGGGACATCGTCAGGTTGGTCATCGAGGGTATGACCAACCAGGAGATCAGCGAGAAGCTCTTCATCTCGGCACGCACGGTCGGCACCCACCTCACCCATGTGTACCGCAAGCTGGGGGTCCGCTCGCGCCGTGAACTGGCCCGGGAGGCCAGCCAGCGGACGATGGTCGCCTAGGCGCCTCAGGCCGCCCTTCGCTCTGGCAAGCGCGGAAATGACTTAACAGCCCTAACGCAAATGCAGGGCGCTATGACGCCCTGCACTTGTGTTAGGGGCGTTAAGGCATGGCCCTGTTGGGTTCGGAGACGCCGTGGCCGGCGGGGCGGGCGGCGTCGGGCTCTGCGGCGGGACGCCTAGTCCCGGCAGATCGACTGTCCGAGGATGAGGTTGCCACGCGCGGTCGGGCCTTGCAGGACCTCGTGGGCCGCGTTCACCTCCAAGGATCCGTTGGCTTTGGTGGTGTGCTCGTTGAACACCCACTTGAACTTCTCGGTATCGGTGGCAGAGAGCTTCAACGTTCCTTTTATGGTGAACCCGACGGGTGGGTCGGTGGGGACGGCCATCATTGAGGTGGGGTTGCCGTCGACGTCGGTCGAGGTCACCACGACGCCATTGGTGATGGTGGCGCCGCCCGTGGGCGCGACCTTGTTGGCGTTGCAGACGCTTTGGATCGAGTCGGCGCTGAAGGGGGAGTTGCTGACGGTCTGCAACGACGCTGACGAGGCGGCGGCGCCGCTCGCCCCTTCCGTGGACACATCCACCGCGTCGGAGACGAACAACATGGCGGGACCGTAGGTGACCGAACCCATCGGCGCACTGGCGGTGATCGGGGTCGTTGACCCGGCCACCGGGAGTGTCACCGTCACGAACGGCCCCTGCGCCATGGCTGGCCCACCGAACAGTGAGACGCTGGCGTAGTACCCGTAGGCGCTGCCCAGGGCTCGCGGCAGGGCGGCACTGGCGGGTGGAGCTCCCACGATGGCGGTGGTGCCGGCGGCCAGCAGGGCGACGACGCCGCGCCCGAGGCGGCGGCTCCGGTAGGGGATCAAGCGCATGGGTGTTCGGTCCTCCTTTTGGACTTTGTTATCAGTCGGTTTCCGAGAATGAGCGGATGGCGATGGCCAAAGTGACGACCCCGATAGCCGCCACAAGGGCCAGCTCGAAGATGGTGGGGAGCCGCCAGTGGCCCCACGAAACACCCGGGTCGAGTGTCCGGACGCTCGGCGAGGCGGACGACAACGGCATCGTTGTCGTCCGCGTTCAGGTCGGCCGAGGCATGCGGGTGCGGGTCCGAGGACGGCATCAAACGATCATGCTCCCGTGTGTGGTCGCGAACATCGGTCACGAGGACGTATCTTTCGGCGTGCCCAACGACGCTGGCCATCCGCTGGTCGAGGTGTCCGACTTGGCGGTGCGCTACGGCAACGAGGTCGACGCCGTCCGCGGGGTCAACTTCACGCTGGACTACGGCGAGTCGCTGGCCATTGTCGGCGAGAGCGGGTCGGGGAAGTCAACGCTGGCGAAGTGCCTGGTCGGGCTGGTCCAGCCACCCGAATCACGGGGCACCGTGAAGGTGGGCGGCGTCGAGATGCTCGGCGCTTCGGACGCCGAGCTGCGGGCGGTGCGGTGGTCGACGGTGGCGCTGGCGCTCCAGGGTTCGCCGTTCAACCCGGTCGCCACGGTCGGCGACCAGGTGGCCGAGCCGTTGCGGGACCGCCGGGGTCTGTCCTCCCGGGAGGCCCGGGCCCGCTCCGCCGAGCTCGCTGGGGAGGTCCTGCTCGACCCAGCGCTCCTGGACCGCTATCCCCATGAGCTGTCCGGTGGACAGCGGCGACGCGCCACCCTCGCAATGGTGCTGGCGCTCGACCCGCCGCTGGTGGTGCTCGACGAGCCGACGGCGGGGCTGGACCCGGCCAGCCGCCTCGACTTGGTCGGCCGCATCGCAGGGCTGGCCGAGAGCCGGGGCTTCGCTCTGATCGTTATCTCGCACGACCTGCCGGACGCGTCGCGGCTGGCCCGCCGGACCATGGTCATGTATGCCGGCGAGGTCTTCGAGGAGGGCGACACCAGCCGGGTCATCGGGGACCCGGCCCACCCCTACACCTGGGCGTTGGTCAACGCCTACCCGGTCATGACCACCACCAAGGACCTGCGGCCGATCCGCGGGCTGCCCCCCGATCCCCGGGCGGTCCCGCCCGGGTGCCCCTACCACCCCCGCTGCACCCAAGCCGAGGCCATCTGCAGCGAGCGCCGCCCGGAGCTCGCCCCGTCGCGGGATCGCCGGGTCCTGTGCCACTTCGGCGGCTTGAAGACGCTGCTGTCGGCCCATGAGATCGCGAAGTCGTTCGGCCGGGGATCGCGGCGGGTGGATGCCCTCCGAGGCGTGTCGATCGCCCTGCGGGAGGGCGAGTCGCTCGGGATCGTCGGACCGTCGGGCAGCGGGAAGTCGACGCTGGCCCGGATCCTGTCGGGCCACCTCCCGTGGGACTCCGGCCAGGTGTTCCTCGGTGACGAGGCGCTCCCGACCTCCTGGCGAGGTGAGGACCGGCTACGGCGGCGGCGGATCCAGCTGGTGATGCAGGACCCCGCGGATGCCCTCTCCCCCCGGCTCACGGTGGACGAACTGGTCGAGGAGCCCCTCGCCATCATCAAGGTCGAGCGGGGCGCGCGGCGGCGGGCGGTGGCGGCCGCCCTCCAGAGCGTGGGCCTGCCGGGAGAGGGGGCGTTTCTGCGCACCCGGACCCACGAGCTGTCCGGCGGCCAGTTGCAGCGGGTGGCGCTGGCCCGGGCGCTGGTGTCGGAGCCGAAGGTGCTCGTCGCCGACGAGCCGACGGCCATGCTCGACGCCTCCGAGCAAGCCCGGCTCATGGTCGTCCTCCGGGAGCGCCAGGTGGAGATGGGCCTTGGCCTGATCTTCATCTCCCACGACCTGGCGCTGGTGCGCAAGGTGACCGACCGGATCGTGGTGCTCGACGACGGGGTGATCGTGGAGGAGGGGCCGTCGGCGGTGGTATCGGGGTCGCCGCAAAGCCGCACGGGGCGGCTCTTGGTCGACGCCTCTCCGGCCTTCGCGCCGGCCGGGGACCATACCGTCGCGCCGGCCTGACCGTCGATTCCGCGCCACGCCGGTAGCATCATCTTCGGGGAGGTGGAGCCATGGGCCAACCAATCGTGCACTTCGAGATTTTTGGCGCCGACGCCGAGGCGCTCCGGTTGTTCTACCGGGACACCTTCGGGTGGAAGCTGATGACCATTCCTGACGGCACCTACACCATGGTCGACACCGAGTCAGGCGAAGGCCACCTCCACGGAGGCATCGGAAGCGAGGCGGAGACCGAGCAACGGGTGTTGCTGTACATCCAGGTGCCGGACATCGACGATCACCTGGCCCGCATCACCGAGGCCGGCGGTCAGGTCATCCGGGAACGCAGCGACTACGGAGTCGTCATCACCGCCTTGGCCCGCGATCCCGCGGGCAACGTGTTCGGGCTCAGCGAGGAACCGGCTCCACCGCAGCCGCATTGACCCAAACGAGCCCGCCGCCGGCCGGACGCCCTGAGGACCACAGGCGGGAGTTACGACTCTCCTCGAATGACGGCGATCTCATCACCGAGGCGATGGGGTTGCTTGGCGTGTCGGTATCCGAGTTCCTCTAACCATTGACTAAACGGAGTTAGGCGTTGACCGTGGGAACTAGTGGCGCTAGAACGCGTGATCACGCGTTCTGGCGCCCCTAGTTTGTCCGCTTCTCGGCGCACCACTAGTTCCTCCGCTTCTCGGCCCGGTTGACAGGGGAGGCGGCCAGGTCTGATCTACGAGGCGGCTGCGGTGACGACCTTCATGATGAGCGGCTGCTCCACCGACACAACGAACGGCCCGCCGGGGTTGAGGAAGAAGAACCGGACGATGGTGCCGCCATTGAAATACACCAGGAAGTCCTGGTAGATGTGCACCTGCAACGCCGCGGTGCCGCTGCCCAGGGTCATCGTGACGTTGATCCTGCTGGACGAGACTGAGGTGCCCGCCGGCAGCGAAGGCTCTGACGGTGGCGTGAGCGCGGAGACCGTCGAGGCGCTCGGCGTAAATCCTCCAGACTCGGCGACGCCCTTGGCGTCAGCGGTAAACGCGGTCGTCATGCAGCCGTCGAACTTGGGGCCAGTGAGAGCCGCCGCAATGGCGCTGGCCGCGGCCGGCGTCGTGTACTCCACCGTCACCCGGGCCTGGGTGGCGATACCTTCGAGATAGGTGGGCGACACCGCTTTGGCCTCGGGTGTGTCGGTCACGCCGACACAACTCGTTACCTCCTGCCAGATGGTCTCGAGGTTGAGACTGTCACAGGCCGCTGACGTGTTCGGACAGGTCCCCATTCCGTCGGACTGCATCTTGTAGGCCGTGGGCCAGTCGGCCTGCTGCCACAGGGCCGCCGTTGCCTTGGCGGTCAGCGCGGCGGTGTTGACCGCCGTCGTCGACGTCGTGGCGGGCACGGTCGTGGCGGTCGTCGAGGGCACCGCAACCGTGGTTGTAGTCGCCGCCTTCCCCGACCCGCCGCCACAGCCCGCGGCCACCATCACCACCACGAGAACCAGCACCGCCGGTATCGAGACTCGTTTCGCCATGATGAACCTCTCTCACTGTGTTCGAATTGCTGTGCCGGCCGTCTGGCCCGTTATGAACAGCTGCTTGTTGTTCTCGGTCGCCGGGAATTCGCCGGGAGTGAAGTACCACTCGTTGAGCACCGGCTTCCTGTAGAAGGCGTCCAGCTCGACGAAATACAGAGGCACCATGGGGACGTCCTGGGCCAAAATCATCTGCATCTGGGCCACGATCGACTTGCGTTGCGCCGGATCGAACGTCGACAGCTGCTGGTCGGCTAGGGCGTCGAACGTCAGGTTGGCGTAGGCGCTGGCGCCTTGGAGCGAGGCCGGCAGCCGGGACGAGAACAAGAGCCGAAGGACGTCCGGATCGGCGTTCGGCCCACCCGGCCCGGGGCCGGGAAATTGGAGCACCGCCACGTCGTACTGACCGACCAGCTTGTTGCCGAACAGTTGCGGGCCAAGGGTGACGAGCTTGGACTTGAGTTCGATGCCCACCCGGCGCAGGTCGGCGACCAGGATCTCCGACAGGGGAGCCTGGGCATTGTCCATCAGCAGGCCGAAGCTGAGGGGCGCGCCGGTCCGGTCCTGGCGGACAGTGGCGCCGCTGCTCGGATACCGGTACCCGGCCGCGTCGAGCATGGCATTGGCACCGGCAACATCGAAGCCGTACTGAGGGACCGCGACGTAGAAGGGGTTGTCGGGAGCCAGGAAACCCGGATTGCCGGGAACGCCGCGCCCGTTGCAGACTCGGGCAACGAGGTCGTGGCGGTCGATGGCCATGAGCATGGCCCGGCGCACTCGGACGTCGGCCAGGGCGTTGACCTTGGCGAGGTTCCAGTACATGGCTTGGGTGGAGTTGCCGACGTTGGTTATCTCGCCGAATGCCGGGTTGGCCTTGCAGCGATCGACGATGTCTGAGCGCAGCCCGACGTCGCTGGCGTAATCGGTGTCGCCGCCGAGCAGGCCGGTGAAGGCGTCGTTGACGGCTCGTTCCTCGATGCGCTTGACGTAGGGGGGCCCGAGGAAGAACCCCTCTCGGGCCTCGTACAGCATCGGCCCGCCGTCGCCCTTGTACGACACCACCCGGTAGGCGCTGGAACCGACCAGTACCTTGGTGTCCTGGGCCGAGCCGGGATCGCCGATCGACGACCAGACGTGCTGGGGGACGATCAACACCGCGCCCGCGATCTGCTCGACGAAGGTGACGTCGGGCTTGTCGAGAGTGAACTCCACCGTGAGCGGCCCGGGCGCGCTGACCGAGGCGATCCCATGCGGGGGCTGGATCACGATCGGCGGCGACAGGGTCTCCTGCTTGGCCAGGTAGTCGAAGGTGAACACCACGTCGGCCGCAGACAGCGGTCGCCC
The DNA here is from genome assembly GCA_050744165.1 of Acidimicrobiales bacterium. Taxonomy (GTDB): domain Bacteria; phylum Actinomycetota; class Acidimicrobiia; order Acidimicrobiales; family Palsa-688; genus JBOGGN01. The sequence goes on from JBOGGN010000234.1 coordinate 14,334, forward strand.
GTCGCTCCAGGTCACGCCGGGCCGGAGTTGGAACGTGTAGCGAAGGTTGTCGGGAGAGGCGTTGTAGCTCGTCGCCAGCCACGGCAACAGTTGGCCGCTGCCGTCCTTCCACAACAAGGTGTCGTATATGTAGCTGGCCTGGGCGTAGCCGAGGTCGGCGTTGGCGGCAAACGGCGTGGGGAAGCCGAGGGCGCCGAGCGGCAGGCGCACCGTCAGACCGCTGCTGGCGGAACCGCCCCCGCTGCTACAGCTACCGACGGTCACCCCGAGCGCCACGGCCGCGGCCGCCCCGAGCGACCCCCGGAGGAACTGGCGCCGATCGAGCTGCGGCCCATTGCCGAGTGGCCCGTTGCCGAGTGGCCCGTTCATGACGACCGGTGCCACCGGGGGTTGAAGACCGGCTCCAGCGCGACCCCGACCAGGGTGAACCCGAGCAGGGTCACGGTGATCGCCAATCCTGGAGGCAGCACCCACCACAGCCAGATCCGGCTGGAGTACAGGTCCGGCTGTGCCAACGCGCGGTTCATGATCAACCCCCAGCTGATGCCGTTGGGATCACCCAAGCCGATGAACGCCAGAGCGGCTTGGATAAGGACCGAGGCGGCCGCCCAGTTGACGAAGCCCATGACGATGAGCGGTCCTAGGGCGGGCACCAGATGGCGACGCAGGACGTACAGCGGACCGCCGCCGAAGCCCCGGGCGGCACTGAGAAACCCCCGGTCACGCAGCGCCAGCGCCTGGCTGCGCAGCAAGCGGGCGTTGTAGGCGATGCCGCCGAAGCCGATCACCAGCAGGAGAACCCACTCGTTGTTGCCGACCAGGGCACCCACCAGCACCATCAACGGCAGGCCCGGAATGGCGAGCAGGAAGATCGAGACGCGGTTGGCGGCGCGGTCGGCCAGGGGGCTGGCGAGGACCGGCAGCACCCCCAACAGCAGGGCGCCCCCCATCGCCAGCACCCCACCGACCACCGCCGCTACCAGCGACGCCCGGCTCCCGTAGATCAGCAGCGACAGGAGGTCCCGGCCCGGGTAGTCGGTGCCCAGCCGGTGGGCCGCCGACGGCGGTGCCAGTGACCTCGGGTTGATGGTCGTCGGGTTGTAGGGACTGAGCACGGGAGCGAAGGCCGCCATCAACACGACCAATGCCATGATCGCCAGCCCGATGGCCAGCATCGGCTGACCCGCCAGGAACTGGAACAGTCGCCGCACGACCGGCACCCGCCGGTCGCGGCCCGCCGGGACGTTCGAGCCGATGGTGGGAGGGAGCACCGGGCCGGAGGTCCCCGCAGCCGCGGCCGGCGGGGCGGTGGTCGCGCTCACGCCACGACCACTCGCGGGTCGAGCCGAGTGTAGAGGTAGTCGGCCAGGGCGTTCGCCGTCAGGATGCCCAGGCTGAGCAACAGGAACACTCCCTGGATGACCGGGTAGTCCCGGGCACTGACCGACGTGACGAGGAGGTTGCCGAGACCCGGGTAGGAGAACACAAACTCGATCACGATGTCGGTCAGCACCGCCGCCCCGAGGTCGAACGCGGCGTTGGTGATAAGCGGGAGCATGGCGTTGCGGGCCGCGTACCGATACTTGAGCCGCCGCTCGGTCACCCCCTTGACCCTCCCCAAGGTCAGGTAGTCCGAGCCCAGCTCGCTCACCATTCCCGAGCGCATGAGGAGGTAGTCCCAGGCAACCAGGGTCGAGAGTAGGACCAGGAGCGGCAGCACGAGATGGTGGGCGATGTCCACCACGTTCCTGCCGAAGCCGTAGGAGGTAAAGGGCGTCTGGGCCCCGGCGAGGGGGAACCAGTGCAGTTTGACCGCCAGCACGAACAACAGCAGTGGGCCGAGCAGGTACGGCGGGAACTGCCAGATGGCGACCAGCCCGACCATCATGGCCCGATCGAGGGGCCGGTCGCGGCGCCAACCCGAGCGGATCCCGGCTGCGATCCCGATCAGGTTGGACAAGACCACCGAGGTGCCGATCAAGAGGAGCGTCCAGGGCAGTGGCCCCCTGATCTCGCGCCACACCGACGCGTTGGTCGCGACGGAACGTCCCAAGTCGCCGTGGATGAAGATCCGGTCGAGGTAGTGGACGTACTGCGACCACAGGGATCCGGTGAGCCCGTAGTACTTCTGCAGCGCCAGCTTGGTCGATTCGCCGAAGGTGAACTTGCTCGGTGCTTGGCCCAGAAGGCCCTCGATCGGGTTGCCGGGCATGAGGCGGGGAATGAGGAAGTTCAACGTGATCAGGGCGTAAGCCATGACCAGGTAGGACCCCACGGCCCCCGCCAAGCGGCGCCGCCGGCGCCGCCGTGGCACCAGGTGCGCGGTCGACTTCAGGCGATCGGCGCCCGCCAGCACCGTGGAGCCGCCGCCCGTCCCGGCCAGCCCGACGCTGTCTCCCGGCACCGGCGCGGCCGTCATGAGGCCGGCCTACCCCCGTCGCCAGGTCCCGGCGGCCCATCGGGTCGCCAACCAGCCGGTCGCCATCAGCATCAGCGCCACCCCGAGCAGGCCGCGCAGCTGGGCACCGCTGAGCGGCAGGTCACCCCCGCTAGCGGCGGCCGCGGCCGTGGCCGCGGCCGTCGTCGCACCCACGGTCCGAGCACAGGTCACGTCGCCGAAGATGGACTCGCCCACCGCCGTGGGGCCGTGGAGCGTCTCGTGGCCGGCGTTGACAGTGATGGAGCCGTTGGCGTTGTGGATCTGCTCGTTGAGCACCCAGGTGAAGGTTTCCGTGTCGCCGGCGCTGATCATGAGCGACCCGTTGATGGTGTCGTTGGGCGGCGGGTCGTTGGGCACGTTGATGATCGTGGTCGGGTTGCCGTTGACGTCGGTCGCGGTCACCAGCTCGCCCCCGCTGAAGGTGGTCGAGCCGCTGACGCCGCTGGCGTCGGCGGTGCAGTTGCTGGCTGCCGTGTTGGCGATGAAGGGTCCCGCGTAGAGGCACGAAGTGGCGTTGTTCAGGCAGGTGTCGGCCGGCTGGTTGGCCTGGGCCTGGATGGAGGTGGACGACTTGACGGTACTGGTGGGCGTGCCCTGGGTACTGACCGTGATCGGGCCGACGGCAAAGAAGGTGGCCGGACCGAACACGCCGTTGCCCACGGCGGCACTGTCCGTGACCGGTGTGGCAGAACCCCCCGCCGGGAGGGATACGTGTGGCATCGGCCCGATGATCCCCGGGGTGCCACCGAAGATCGCGACGTGGACGAAGAAACCGTAGGCGCTCCCCCCGACGCTGACCGGCTGGGTGGTGGTCGTCGTGGGCGCCGCCGTCGTGGTGGTAGTCGCGGGGGCGGCAGTCGTCGTTGTGGTACCGGCTCTGGTGGTCGTGGTGGTGCCCCCCGCCACGGTGGTCGTCGGCCCACCCGACGTTGCCGTAACGCCGCAGGTGGATTGGCCGAAGAAGAGATCGCCCTTGGCCGTCGGGCCGTGCAGGATGTAGTGGGCCGCAGTGACGGTGATCGAGCCGTCAGCGTTGGTCTTCTGTTCGTTGTAGACCCAGGTGTAGGTCTCGGTGTCGCTGGGTGATATGACAAGCGTCCCGTTGACCGTCAAACCCTCCATCGGATTCGTCGGGATCGGCTGGCTCACGATGGTCTCCGGTGTCGTCGTCTCGTCGATCAGCGTGTCGACGACGCCGTTGGTCACCGTGGTGGACGCGGTGTTGCCAGTGGCGGAGGCGGTGCAGGTACTGCCGAGCGAGTCGGCAGTCATGGTCTCGCCGTTGGCGTTCGTGATTTTAGTCAGCGTGGCCAACGAGGTGACCGAGCCGGTGGCGCTGCTGCCCTGGGTGCTCACATTCGACGGGCCCGAGGTGAACAGGGTGGCCGGGCCGTAGGCGATGCCCTCGGAGGCGTCCATGCCGGTGATCGCAGTGGCCGAGCCGCCGGCGGGCAGCGTGACGAGGGGCTTCGGTCCGTAAGGCGTCTGGGGCCCCGCGAAGATCGTGATGTTCTGAGCCGACGCCGCGAAGGCGCTGCCGGCGACGGCGGTCACGGTGGCCGCCGAGGCGCGCTGCCATTGGGCGCCCACCAAGGTGATCGACGCGACCACGACCATCGCGATCGACAGCCGCCAGGTCACTCGTTGTCTCATGTCATTTACCAATGCCGCGCCGCCGTTACTTGACAGTGGCAATGATTGCGTCCGACAATGAAAATGCCGGTCTGACTGGGTCATGCCGCCGCCTTCTTGACGCTTGGGCGCGCCTAATCGCTCCACAAAAGATCACCTTAAACCGAGAGCGTCGCCCCTAACATCGTCAAGAACTACGTATTTTGCTGCAGAAACCGAGGGTCGTAACATCCTGCCCGGCATGCCGCACCCTCCCCTGCTGGCCCAGGAGACGCAGGACCGCAGGCTCCGCCACGCCCTCGCCGGAGCACCGTCACCGGTCCTGCCCATCGCCGCGACCTGCGACATCTCCTGGTACGGGCCGAAAAGGGCGGTGGGAACGGAGGCCACCATCCAGGCCGCCTCGGGGCTCATGGAGGTCCACGGCTGGGACTTCGGAGGCCCCCGCCGCCTCGGCATCGAGGTGGCGTCGGTGGCCGCCGGCATCCTGGGCGCGTGCGGCACCCTGGCTGCCCTGGTCGGCACGCATCTCGGCCGCCCCTACCGCCGGGTGGAAACCTCCGTGCTGGCCGCAGGCCTCCTGCTCGTCGCCCACCACATCGCAGCCGCCACCGCCGACGGCGAGCCACTGCCGTCGCCCCCAGGGCCCGATGCGGGGCCCCCCTTCGCCACCGCCGACGGCCGGTGGTTCGAGATCGAGGTCTTCGAGCCAGATTCCTGGGCCGCCTTTTGGGACAAGCTGGGCGCCGGCAACGCCGACCTCGGCCGCGGCTGGACCGCCTTCCGGCACCGCTACTACCGGGGCCGCTGCACCCTGCCCGCCGGCCTCCACGCCGCAGCCGGTACCACACCTTGTCCGAGGTGGCGGCGGTGGCCGGGGTCTGCGGCGTCAGCCTGTGCCCGGTGCGGAACTACGACGAGGTGGCGGCCGACCCTGGCTGGTCAGGTCCGGCCGTGACCTTCGACCCCGGGGACTCCGCCGACACCGCATCCGGCGCCCGGCGCTCGGTCCCGGGCGCCGCGGTGGGGTTCCCCCTCGAAGGCATCGGTGTGGTCGAGGCCACCAACCGTATGCAGGGCCCCCTGGCCGGGCTGCTGCTCCAGCTGCTCGGCGCAGTGGTCACCCGGGTCGAACCGCCGGGCGGCGACGTCGGGCGGATGGTGCCGCCCGAGTGCGACGGCACCAGCTCGTTTTTCCAGTGCTTCAACCGCGACAAGCGGTCGGTGGAGCTCGACTTGACGTCCCCCTCCGGTCGGCGGAACCTGCTCGAGCTGATGGCCGGCGCCGACGTGTTCCTGCACAACTGGCGGCCGGGCCGGGCCGAGGCGTGGCAGCTCGACCAGCCGGCTATGGCTGCCGTCAACCCCGGCCTGGTCTATGCCGCCGCCTCGGGGTGGGGCCCCTCCGGCGGCTTCGACGGGGTGATCGGCACCGACTTCCTCGTCCAGGCCCACGCCGGCTTCGGGGAGGGCCTCAACCCGGCGGGGGAGCCGCCCCGCACCAGCCGGGTCCTGCTCGCCGACTGCCTCGGGGCGCTCTGCACCTGCGAGGCCATCCTGGCTGGCCTGTACCTGCGGGAGGCCGCCGGAGCCGGCAACATCTTGGCCCGCCCCTCCCTCCTCGAAGGTGCGTTGGCGGCGCAGGCCCACATCCTCGACTCCCTTGGAGAGGGTGGGAAAAGGGGCGGCCGCTCCCGGGCTCGGCCCCAGTGGAGCCCACTCGATGGGCCGCTGCGCACCAGCACCGGTGAGCAGGTCGTGGTCGGCGTAGAAGCGGGCGCCGAGCGCGACCAGCTGGCCGAGATCTGCTCCCGCTCCCCGTCGGCTTCCGACGACGTGCTGGTCGAGGCCATCAACCGCCGGCCGGCCGAGGATTGGATGGAGGAGCTGGCCGCGGCTCAGATCCCCTGCGCCCGCGTGGTGCGCGCGCTTGCCTCGCTACCGGCCGAGCCGGGCATGGCGAGGTATTTTTCCAACCTGTCGGCCACCTGCCGGGGACCGGCCAGCCCGTGGAGTTTCGAGTGACGGGTTTTCGAGGGGCAGAGCTGGCGGCGAGCCTGGAGGTGGCCTGCCGGCGCTGGCCCGGCCGGCCGGCGGTGACCTTCGCCGGCTCGACACTCACCTACCGGGAGCTGTGGGACCGGGTCGAGACGCTGGCCCGGGCCTACCGTCGCCTCGGCGTGGTGCCCGGCGACCGGGTCGTCTGCCAGCTGCGCAACTGCCCCGAGCACGTGGTGGCCATCAATGCCGCCTGGGCCTGCGGCGCCATCCACGTGGGGACCGACAACGACCTCACCGGTGCCGAGCTGGCGTGGCTGGCGGCCGACACCGAGGCCCGGGTGCTCCTGTACCAGCCGGCTTTGGGGACCGCCGATCCGGGCGGGGTGGTGGCGGCGGTGGCCGCGGCGGCACCGTCGACCACCGTCGTCGGGCACGGGTCGCTCGGGTCGTTGCCGGCCCCCGCGGCGGAGTCGTTCCCGCCGTCGTACCCCACCGGCGAGGCGCTGTTGTTGCTGACCTCGGGCACCACCGGCCGGCCCAAGGCGGTACGGGAGACGCTGGCCGCCTGCACCGCCAAGATGCAGTTCTTCGCCGACGCCTTCACGCCCGGCCCAGAGGACGTCCACCTGCTGTTCCTGCCGATGGGCCACGTCTTCGGGCTGCGGCTCTCGCAGCTGGCCCTACTCTCCGGCGGCCACTTGGTACTGCAGGAGCGGTTTTCCCCCGCCGAGGCGTGGCGGCTCATCACCGTCTACCGCGCCACCGTCCTGCCCGGGATGCCGACCCACCTGAGGCTGCTTCTCGACGCCTTCGACCCCGACCGCCACCGTGCGGCGTCGTTGCGCTGGGCAATCTCGGCCGCCTCCCGGCTACCGTCTGACTTGGCCCGCCGGATCTACGAGGTTCTCGGGACCGAACTCTTGTATGTCTACGGGTGCAGCGAGAACTTCACGACACTGACCACCGAGCGCGACGAGATCCTGGCCGGCTCAGTCGGCCACACCGTCTTCGCGGGCCCACCCGGCGAAGCGCCCGACGGGACGGTGCGCGTCGTCGACCCGGCCGACCACCGCCCGGTGCCGGTGGGCGATACCGGCGAGATCGCCTTCGGCGCCCGCCGGCCGGTCCACTACTGGCGGGACGCCGATGCCGCCACCGACGGCTGGTACTACACCGGCGACCTGGGCCGCCTCGATCCGGACGGGCGCCTGTACGTCCTTGGCCGGCTGAAGGAGCTGGTCGACCGCGGCGGCCTCAAGGTGTCGCCGAGCGAGATCGAGACGGTGCTGGCCGCCCACCCGGGCGTCGCCGACGCCGCTGTGGTAGGGACCCCGGACCCGGTGCTCGGGGAAGCGATCTGCGCCTGCGTCGTCCCTGCGGCGTCCGCCACGGTCACCCGCCCGCTGGACCTGGCCCCTTTGGACCTGGCCCCGTTGGACTTGGCGGCGGTGCGGGAGTACCTCGGGGTCACGCTGGCCCGGCACAAGCTGCCCGACGAGCTGGCGATGGTGGAGCGGATCCCGCGGACCAAGATCGGCAAGGTCGACCGGGCCGCCCTCCTGGCGGTCGTGGCGGCGGCCGGTGGGGCGGGCGAGCGGCTGCGCCCAGGGGCTGGGCGGCCGGGGGTTGGGCGGCCGTGATCGCCGAGGCGCCGGAACTGTGCGACACCGTTCTGCGGCGCGAGGCCGAGGACGCCTCCGGGCTCAGCGATTGGGGCCCGGCGGGCTTCGCCGCCAACCTGGGCCTGCTGCTCGAGTCGTGCCGGGCGACAGCGAGTTTGACCCCTGCAGGGTGGGACGTGCTTCACAAGGTGGTCGTCCGGCACCTGCGCAACCAGCTGTACGTGCAGGCCTTTCTGACCACCCGGGGCGGCTGCTGGCCGACCGGGGACCACCCCCTCGAGGCGCCGCTGGTGATCACCGGGCTGCCCCGAACGGGGACGACGCTGCTGCACCACCTGCTTGCCCTAGACCCGGCCAACCGCGTGCTGCGGGTGTGGGAGGCCCTCCAGCCGGTACCCGCCGGCGGGGCGGCGGGCCGAGCCGAGCGGATCCGCCGCAGCCAGGCGTGGCTGGAGGGGATGTACGCCATGGCACCGGGGTTCCGGGCCATCCACCCGCTGACCGCGGCCGGGCCGCAGGAGTGCGACGCCCTGCTGCAGAACACCTTCGCCAGCCAGCACTGGGACGACATGTTCCGGGCCGAGCGGTACTCGGCGTGGCTCAACGACGCCGAGCTGGCCGACGAGTACCGGTACCTGGCGCGCCAGCTGGCCGTACTTTCCTCGGCTGACGACCCGGCTACCGGCGCCCGGTCGTGGGTGCTCAAGTCGCCGAGCCACCTCGGGTACTTGGACACTGTGGCCCGGACCTTCCCCGGGGCGACCATCGTCTTCTGCCACCGAGACCCCGCCGAGGCGGTGGCCTCCTACGCCAGTCTGGTGGCGACGGTGCGTTCGCCCCAGGCGGCGTCCATGACTCCCGAGTCGGTGGGCGCCCACGTTCTCCTGCGGTGCTCGGTCGCCATGCGGCGGGCCCTGGCAGCCCGGTATGGACTCGGCGAGCAGCGCTTCGTCGACGTCGCCTACCGGTCGCTCGTGGCCGATCCGCTGCGGGCGGTGAGGCAGCTGTACGCACGCGTCGGGCGCTCGGTCACCCCGGAGCTGGCCGGGGCCATCAGCAGCTGGGTGGCCGCCAACCCGCAGCGCCGGTTCGGCGCCCATAGCTACAACCTGGAGCAGTTCGGGCTGGACGCCGCCCGCATCGATGCCGCCCTGGAGGGCTACACGGCCCGGTTTGAGGCTGAAGACCCCTGAACTCGGAGGGGTCGCAAGGAAAATATGTACCCACGACCGATCTTCGCCCCGTCGCGGATCTTGACCGTGACCTCAAAGGTCAGATGAGTGCGAGGGGTCAATGGCAACCAAGTTGAACGGGCACGACATGCCACGGTCACTCGACGGGGCTCCCCTGAGCGTCCTCCAGCGGGTGCTGCTCGCGACCAACGGTACCGTGACCGACTTCCTCGAGGCCTACGCGGACGAGGCGATGCTGGTCGTCAAGCGGTCGCAGTCGTTGGGGACGCCGATGCCGCACACGAAGCTCGGCGACGACGACCAGCTCGCCCTCGACCGCACGATCACCCTGCAGGGGGCTCGGAGCGGCACCACGTTCCTGCACGCCGACTCGTACATCGCCGCCGACCGGCTTCCTCCCGGCATGCTCGACGCCCTCATGGAGACCGGCAAGCCCCTCGGCCGGCTTCTTTCCGAGCACCGGGTCGAGTCCTTCCGGGAGATCGTGGCGGCGGGCCTCATGACGGCCGGCCCGGTGGGGGAGTACTTCGGCGTCGAAGCGTCGTCGAGGCTGCTGTTCCGGACCTACCTCATCCACGTCGGGGGGCGGCCGTTGATGCGGATCAGGGAAAAGTTCCCGACGACGTGGTTTTCCGAGCAACTTGAACGCTGAGCTTCGTTGGGGCCGGCGGTCCCTCGGCCAGCCCACCGCCACTCAGGTTTCGAAGCTGAAATCTCCTGACGGCGCCCGCCGAGGCGGCACGGAATCGGTATCCGTTGACAATGCACTTGGGCCGCCCTTTCGCTCACCAAGAAGTTCCGCGTCACCTTGTTCTCGGATTGGCTCGTCCGCCGACCCCTGCAGCTATGGTCCCATCGCCTCTCGAGGCTGGGCGACGCCACGAAATACGTGGTTTTGGCGGATGTTCGGGCGCGGGCCCCCGTGTTATGGTCACAAGGGAACCATCCCATTTCATGGGCGGCACTAGAACTGTGCCAACAACCCAGGAGGTGCATGGCAGACATGGAAATCGCGCGGCCCGGAGTCCGGCGGAAGAGGGCAACGGGCCACCACCAACAGTCGATCACCGACACGCTGATGGTGGCGGCGAGCACGACCACCACGACGGTAGTGGCGGTGGTGGCGCCCATGGCGGCACGAAACATGTTCTAAAGTCAGACAAGTTGGGCAAGATTTGGAATAGGCGGTACTAGGCGGGTGAATCACCCGCGGCAGGAGGTGCAGCGACATATGGGCGTGGCAAATCAAGGAGTCCCGTACCGGCGGCCGATCTCGGTACTCCTCGTCGTTGTCTTCATCGCAGCCGGGGCCGCGTTGGCTATCGGCGGAGCATCGTCGGCAGGTGCCGCGACCCCCGTCGAAGGCAGCGCCTTCGCGGCGTCGGCTCAGAACATCACGATCTTTGGGGGACCCCAGACGCCCTACGGACCGAAGCCCCTCGTCACGCTGCCCGCCGGCGGTTCGGCCACCGCGATCACCGGCATGGACGCCTCCGAGAGCATCCACTACGGTCCCGCCACCCTCTTCACCTCCGGCCCGACGAACGTGAGCACCCAGGGCAGCGTCGCCACCGGCTCGGTCACCTCGTCGGCCACGCTGACGAATATCACGAACGCCAACGGCGAGACCATGACTGCCGACTCGCTCGGCAGCACCTGCACCGCCTCCGGCACTGGGAACACCGCGTCCACCACGGTGACCAACGGCGTCGTCGACACGCTGATCGACGAGACGACGACACCGAAGACCATCGTGAGCCAACCCATCCCGACGAATCCGACTCCGGGTTTCACGGTCAACGGGACTCTTGTCATATCACCCAGCGACACCGAGACGTACACCTGGATCTACAACGAACAGACGACCAACCCTGACGGCTCGATCACCGTCACTGCGGCCCACTACGAATTGCACGGCCCGACGGCCATTGGCGATCTCTACTTCGGTCAATCGACGTGCGGCTTCCCGACTACGCCGACGACGACCAGCACGACGGTAGCCCCGACGACGACCACGACGGTTGCGCCGACGACGACCACGACGGTTGCGCCGACGACGACCACGACGGTGCCGGCGACGACGACCACGACGGTTGCGCCGACGACGACCACGACGGTGGCGCCGACGACGACCACGACGGTTGCGCCGACGACGACCACGACGGTTGCGCCGACGACGACCACGACGGT
>JBOGGN010000235.1:0-13560 GCA_050744165.1 Acidimicrobiales bacterium
GAGCATGATGATCGCCGTGCCGCTGCCCGAGTCGACGATCCATCTGGCGATCTCGTCGCCAGAGGGACCGGGGATGTCGCGGTCGAGGACAGCGATGTCGTAGGCGTTGACGCTCAACAGCTGTAGAGCGGTGTGGCCGTCACCGGCGATATCGGCGGCGATCGCTTCGAGGCGTAGGCCGTCGCGGATGGCTTCTGCCATTAAGGGCTCGTCCTCGACGATCAGCAAACGCACACTCAGGTGATGCTACGTGTCGACACATATCGTCGGCGTATCGAAAAACACATACGTTCTGGCAACATCACCTTGTATTGACTGGGGGGCATGACATGCGGCGATCGAGCACAACTAGCCACTAACAGTCCTTCGGAAAGGACAGCCTGAGGGTGCGGGTCGTGTCGCAAGGAGGAATCATGCGCCTGTCGCACCGCTGGGCGGGCGTGGCCGTGGCCCTGGCCCTGGGAGTCTCCGTCCCTGGCTGCTCGGGCGGATCGACGGCTCCTACCGCCGGCTCGCAGTCGACTACTGCCGCTCCAGCCGGAGGTTCGGGTTCGTCGAGGGCGACGGCGCTGGCCCAAGCTGTGGCCTACTCGCAGTGCATACGTAGTCACGGTGTCGCGAACTTCCCCGATCCGGTGCAGACCCCCAGTGGGGGCTATGGGTATCGGACCGCCGGAATTGATCCGAACTCGGCTGCGTTCCAAGGGGCCCTACAGGCCTGCAAGTCCCTGCCGTCGCCGTGGAACTCCACCGGCCAGCAGCTCTCCTCCGCCCAACAGCAGGCGTGGTTGAACTGGGCCCAGTGCGTCCGCGCCCACGGTCTGCCGGACTTCCCTGACCCGACGTTCTCGGGCAGCGAGGTGCACGACTCCGGCGTCGGGTCGAGTTCGCCGCAGCTGCAGCAGGCTATGGACGGCTGCAAGTCGCAGATGCCTTCCGTCGGGGGCCTTGGCGGGTGACCGGCCACCGCAGGCTAGAGCCTGGGCAGCTCGAGGTCTGTGCCGGCGCGCCGGACAGGTGCACTGCTAGCTACTCGAGCGCACTGGGGTTGCGGGGCCGGTGACGCGGAAGACGTGGGTGCTGGCTGGAGCGGCCGTCCTGGCTGCCGTTGTTGTCACTGGGGGCGTGGTCGTCACGTCCACTGCGAAGCCGGCGACCTCTGCCGCGCGGCCGCCAGTGAATACCACCAAGGTGGGAGAGACGACTCTCTCTGCCAGGGTCTCCCTGGATGGAACCCTGACCTACGGCGCCCAGTCGGACGGCTCGCCGTACTTGGTGATCAACCAGGACAGCGGGACATACACCGAGTTGCCGCTACTCGGACAGGTGATCTCTCAAGGTCAGGTCGCCTACCGGGTGGACGACAGCCCAGTGGTGTTGCTGTACGGCTCGACACCGGCCTATCGGAGCCTGTGGGCCGGGGCAGCCGGCGCCGATGTGGCCGAGCTCAACGCTGATCTGGTCGCGCTGGGCTACGCCACCTCGGGTCAGCTCCCCCCAACTTCCTCCTACTTCGGGTCGGCCACCACCACCGCCTTGGAAGAGCTCCAAGCTGCCCTGGGGGTGACCCAGAACGGCACACTGACCCTGGGCCAAGCGGTGTTCGAACCCACAGCCGTGCGGGTCACGACCCTCTCAGCCCAGCTCGGGGGCAGCACCCAGACCGGCCAGGCGGTGATGCAGGGCAGCTCGACCACCCACCAGGTGCAGGTGGCGTTGGACGCTTCGCAGGAGACCGAGGTGGCGGTCGGGAACAAGGTCAGCATCACCCTGCCGAACAACCAGACCACCCCGGGGGTGGTCTCCTCGGTGGGGACGGTGGCCACCTGCCCATCGAGCGCCGGGTCCGGCGGGTCGAGCGACAGCTCGGCAGTGCCGGGAACGGACACCTGCTCGTCGGAGACCTCGGCTCGCAGCACCACACCGACAATCACCGTGGACATCACCCCCTCCGACCCGGCGGCCACGGGCACCTGGGATCAGGCCCCGGTACAGGTCGCCATCACCACCGCCAGCGTGCCCAGTGCGCTGGTGGTCCCGGTCACCGCGCTGCTGGCCCAGTCCGGCGGTGGCTACGCCGTCGAGGTCGTCGACCCAGAGGGGACCCACCATCTCGTGGCGGTCTCGCTCGGACTGTTCGATGACGCCGACGGGCTGGTACAGGTCACCGGCTCGGGGCTGGCCGCCGGCCAAGAAGTGGTGGTCCCGGCCACATGACCTCGACCCCGCCACACCTGCCCGACCATCCCTCGGTCGCGGCCGGCAACGGCTCCATTAGTGACGCGGCGCAGGTCCCGGTGCTCGAAGTCGACGACGTGACCAAGAGCTATCCCGGCGAGCCGCCCGTCCACGCCCTGCGCGGGGTAGACCTCACCGTCGGCCAGGGCGAGCTGGTCGGCATCGTCGGCCCTTCGGGCTCGGGCAAGACCACATTGTTACAACTGATGGGGACCCTCGACCGGCCCACCAGTGGCCGAGTGCGCGTCACCGGGCTGGACGTGGCCACCATGGCCGACCACGACGTCGCCTATCTACGAGCCAGCCGGATCGGGTTTATCTTCCAACAGTTCTTCCTGGCCGAGCACGCAACAGTGTTGGACAACGTGGCCGACGGGCTCCTTTATGCGGGTATCCCCCTCAAGGAGCGCCACCAGCGCGCCCTCGACACCCTGGACCTGGTCGGCCTGGCCGAGCGTCCCCGCGCCCGGCCCACCCAGCTCTCCGGGGGGCAACGCCAACGGGTCGCCATCGCCCGAGCCCTGGTCGGCGGGCCCGCCATCGTGCTGGCCGACGAGCCCACCGGCAACCTCGACCAGGCCACCGGGCAGTCCATCTTGGCCCTGATCGACCAGGTCCACCAGGCCGGCTCGACCATCGTGGTCATCACCCACGACCACACCGTCGCCGAGCGCATGCCCCGCAAAGTCGAGATCCTCGACGGCCATATCGTCGCCGACACCGGCCCGGCCGCCGGCACCCAGGCCTGCCGCCGCCCTCCCGCTCCACCCCTCGTCTGCGTACCGCAGACTTCGTCCGGCCGCCCCGTGAATGAGGAGCCTTCATGACGGCCACCGCCGCCCGGACCCGCGGACGGCTACAGCTGTCCGATCTGAGCCGGCTGTCGATCATCGGACTGCGCACTCGGAAGCTACGGGCCGGGTTGTCCGCTCTCGGTATCGCCATCGGCGTCGCTTCCATCGTCGCTGTCCTCGGCCTCTCGTCCTCGTCCCAAGCCGGTCTGCTCAACGAGATCAACCAGCTCGGCACCAACCTGCTGACCGTCACCAACGGTCAGACCATCACCGGCGCCCCGGCCGAGCTGCCTACCACTGCGCCAGGCATGATCGGCCGGATCCCAGGTGTGCAGCAGGTGCAAACGGCCGGGACAGTCAGCGGCGCCAACGCCTACCGCAACCCCTACATCCCCTCGATCGACACCAACGCCCTGACCGTCCAAGCCGCATCCGTCGACCTCTTACCAATCGTCGCCACCAGCGTCGCCGAAGGCCAAAACCTCAACGCAGCCACCGCTCAAGAACCCGTCGCCGTGCTCGGCGCAGCTGCCGCGCAGCGACTCGGGATCGACCGCGTCTACCCCGACGAACGCATCTGGGTCGGCGGCCAATGGTTCTACGTAGCTGGCATCCTCAAACCGGCCGTGCTCGCCTCGCCCATCGACTCCTCCGTCCTGGTCGGCTACCCCGCGGCAGAGAAATACCTGGGCTTCGACGGTCACCCCTCCACCATCTACCTCCGCGCCCAAACCGACCAGGTCAACGCCGTCGACAACCTCCTCGCCGCCACCGCCAATCCCGAGAACCCCAACCAGGTCAACGTCAGCCAACCCTCCTCCGCCCTAGTCGCCCAAGCCGACGCCAAAAGCGCCCTCAACGGGCTCTTCCTAGGCCTCGGCGCCGTCGCCCTCCTCGTCGGCGCGGTCGGCGTCGCCAACATCATGATCATCTCCGTCCTCGAACGCCGCTCCGAGATCGGACTGCGCCGCGCCCTCGGCGCCACCAGGAGCCACATACGCACCCAGTTCCTCTCCGAAGCCGTACTGCTCGGGCTTCTTGGCGGTGCTGTCGGCGTGGTCCTCGGCGTCGTGTCCACGGCCATCTACGCCCACACCAAAGGCTGGGCCACCGTCGTGCCCACAGAAGCATGGGCCGGTGGCATCGCCGCATCCCTCATCATCGGAGCCGTTGCCGGGCTCATCCCCGCCCTACGAGCCGCACGCCTCTCACCAACCCAAGCCCTATGGTCCCTCTAGAGGAGTGTAACTATCCCCTCCTCTTGCCCATTGCGAAGTTCACGGTCAACGAGCCGCTATTGGCCGGTTTCGTCCAGGTGACGACGTACCGGAGCGTCGTGCGTCGGCGGAATTACCGTCCGGGAAGGACGGCCGCGGAGATTCGTCGTAGATCGCGGTAGGAGAGGGGGCGGGGGCCAGATCTTCGGGGCCGGGGTCTCCCAGGAGGACTTCGTGAGCCTGTGGGCCGCGACGATGACGTCGAAACTGCCCGGGGTAAGCGGGTAGGTGAGGAAGTCACCGATGATGTCGCTGATGTCCCGCCGCTTGGATGGAGGTCTCGTCGGGATCCCGACGACGCCGGGAATCCCCTCGTGCAACTCGCGTACTAACCAGCCTTCGCCGCATCCGATGTCGAGCGCGTTGACGGCATCGGATGGGAGCATGTCGACCAGTTGTCGTCCATAGTGGATGTTGTGGTTCCAGCGATCGGACATCGGGCCGCCAAAGGTTCGCGCCCCGGCCAGGGAGGCGGCCGGCGACACAATGGCGGAGTTGGTCGCCCCATCCATCGAACCGGGTGGGCGAGCCGCCTCAGCTGTTCACCCGGCTGGGGCGACGGCGAATACCTGTCCTCCAGGTATGGCGAGGTAGTGGGGGTGGCCGCCATGGTGGACCTCGGGTAGGCCGGCGGCGCTGGCCTTTTGCGCGAGCCCGGCCGGGTCGTCGGTTCGAAGCTCGATCCAGGTTCCGAGACGGGGGCCGTCGTCATCGGGAGCGTCGTCGTGGAACTCGATGCTCAGGCTGCCGCCGCCGGGGAATCGAACGACGAGGATCCCGCCGGGGATGCCCGGGTGCTCGACATCGGCGACGGTGCAGTCGAAGAGGTCAGCGAGGCACGACCGAAGTTGCTCTCGCCGGTAGGGGTGGGCGAAGAGGTGGGCGTTGTTGCCGAGCGCGATCACGATGCCGGCGCCCGTATCGGCGAGGGGACGGGTCGGCCGAGGCAGGCGGCGAGCCGGTCGATGGCCGGGGCGTCGTCGGCCACGGGTTGGGGCGGGGCGAAGGGGCTCCGCCCGGGGGGAATGGCGCCGAGGCTGCCGCGAGTGAACGCCAATGCCGCTTCGGCCAGGTACTCGGGGAAGGCACTGATGGGATGGCCGGTGGCCTGGGCCAGATCCCAGCCGTGCACCAGCACCTCGGTGAGACGCAGGTTGGCGGCCACAGCGCCGGGAACGGTCCCGAATGGCACGGTCATGAGCCTGTCCATCACACCAGGGGCGCTGAAGGCATCGACAAGCCCGGCGATCGACTGCCGGTACCTGATTGCCGGATCAGTGTCGGCACGTCCGTCCGTCGCGGGAGGGGTGGGGTCTTGGTGGCGCAGGGCCGCCTCGAAGCCGGCGTTGCCCGTGGCGAGGTGCTCGACGAGCTCGGTGACGTTCCAGTCCGTGCAGAGAGTCGGCGATCTCCACTGGTCGGCGCTGATGGCGTCGATGACCGTGCCTGTGCACGCCAAGGCGGTTGCTAACTGGTCGATGGGATCGGGGTTCATGGGGCCTCCTTCCTGGGTGGCCTCATGCTGCCCCGCTTGCTTGAGAAAGTCAAGCAGTAGTCTCGCGGCTATGAAGTCCTACGGGCAGTACTGCGCCTTAGCGCGATCCCTTGACGCCGTGGGGGATCGCTGGTCGCTGTTGATCGTGCGCGAGCTCCTTCACGGCCCCGCCCGGTACCGCCAGCTACTGGGGGGCCTGCCGGGCATCGCCACCAATCTCCTCGCTGACCGGCTCCGCCAACTCGCCGACGCGGGCGTCGTCGAACACGGCGAAGACGGCCGCTACCAGCTGACCCGTTGGGGACAGGATCTGCGTGAGCCGCTCTACGCCCTCGCGCGCTGGGCGGCACCGGTGGTGATGCGCCGACCTCTGGGGACCGACACCTTCCGAGCCCACTGGCTGGCCCACCCGCTGGCCGTCGTCTTCGCCGGGCACGACCCTGCCCGGCGGCCCATGACCGTCGAGCTCCGCGTCGACGACGCTGTCATGACCCTCGACTCCGCGGACGGCCACGTCCAGCTTCGTCCGGGCGAAGCGACCCGACCGGAGGTGACTCTTGCCGGACCTCCCGATGCCATCCTCGGGGTCCTGACCGGACAACTGGACGCACGTAATGCGGCAACTCTCGGGCTCGACATCACCGGCGACGCCCGCCTCCTCGCCGAGTTGCGACCGATAGCGACGGCGATCCCTCCGGCGGTGCCCGCGGCGACGGTCTGGGCTTCGGTCTTGCCGTAGGTCTGGGCGAGGGCGAGGACCTCGCTGACGTAGCTGTCGGATTGGTTGTAGGCGAACACCGCCGCGGAGAGGTTGGCGCCCTTCTCGCTGCCGTTGGCGCACAGGTCGTGGCCGGCCAGACGGTGCACCTGGAGGAATGGGGAGCGGAGCTGAGCGTCTTCAGGGGACAGGTCCGGCAGTGACCGTGGCGTTCGCCCAGCTAGTGGCAGAGGTGGTCGGCCAGGCCAGCCAGGTTCCCGTCGAGCCCCCTCCCAGCTCCACCCTGGGCGGCCTGGGACCATTCCGGCGCCGGCAGGTGGCCCGACGACGGTGTGCATCAGCCCGACGCCGACCATGATCGCCTTCCCGTTTTCGTCGTTGAGGCCGCATGGCGGGTCCGAGCCCGACTGGGGGGAGTGGCCCTTCCCTCCGTGATTGCCCACTCAGACTGGGAGACTCAGAACATGGCTTGGCGAGACTGATGGCCATACGTCGTGCACCACACAAGCCGCCGCTCGTCATCGCCGCCCTCAGGGTTCAGGGCCAGCATCGCCTGGACCGAGCCGGCGCTTGACACCCCTCGGGTGGTCTACGGGCCAGATGACCCGGACACGATCCCCGCCAGCTCCGGGTAACACAGACGGGCGCGGGTCGTCCCGCAACAGGCCGTACACGACTCCATTGCGCCAGGGCTCTCTCGGAAGCGCCCCGCCCTGCTGACGCCCCTCCTGGTGCAAGGCGATCCGTTCGAGGGCCCGTTGCTCTGCGAAGTTGTGAGCCTCAGTTGTTGCCTCCAGCCGGTGACTGGACGTATTGGAGAAGGGTATGCGAGCTACTTGGCGCTACCGCGAGTATTGAACGCGGATGCGGATGAGAGACACTGAGCCGACGACTGTCGTCGGCCGCCGGGTCGTGGTCACCGGTCTGGCCGGCGCCGGAAAGAGTACCTTCTCGAAGGCACTCTCGGCGAAGACTGGCCTTCCGCTGATCCATCTCGACCTCCACTTCTGGAAGCCGGGCTGGGTAGTGCCGTCGGACGACGAGTGGCGCGAGAAGCAGCGCGGCCTTCTCGCCGGAGACGCATGGATCGCCGACGGCAATTACCACGCCACCCTCGCCCTCCGGCTCGAGCGCGCGGACACCGTCGTGTTCCTCGACACGCCTTGGTGGACGTGTGCACGGCGCGCCTTCGTTCGTGGCATCCGGAGACCGCCGGGTTCAGTCATGCCAGAAGGCTGCGATGACACCGCCTGGCAACGGTTGCGCGACGAATGGGGAATTGTCTGGAGGGTCTGGCGCGGCCGTAGCTCGGAACGCGAACGAGAGCTCAAAATCGTGTCGCAGGACGGACAGCATGTCGATCTGCACGTGCTCCGGTCCAAGAGGTCGATCCATGAGTTCCTGGAAGGCCTTGACCTGCATCCGTAACCGATCAGGAACTCGTCAGCGTGAACGCGCCCCTGACCTCGACATCGTGGTCAACAGCATTCCAGGTGTGCGCGAGTCGCAGTACAGGCGGCTGTGATATGAGATAGCGGGTGACTGAGCGATCGTGCTTGAACAGTTCTGGCCGCTACTTGGCCACGTTTTTCCGAAGCGCTAAGACCGTCGCGACGCTTTGCAACAACGCTCGGCTTCACAACCAGGAATGGGACCGCCATATGTACCTTTTGCACCGGTCTTCGCCGCACATGAAGCGCTACCTAGCCTGAGCGGCGTCACTATGACTGACGCGATTTGAGAACAGCGCCGGTAGAACGGTCCAACCCAGGAATCCGGCGAAGGCCGAGGAGGCGTTGGACGGTTTCGGTGATCACCTTGTCGAGGGCTGGCCGCGGGAAGTCGGGTCTGTCCAGTCGGAGGAGGACCTGACCGTGCAGTGCTGGCCAGAGGATGGCCGCGAGCAGGGTCGGGTCGGCGTCAACCGGTGCCGCCCCGGCCTGCTGGCAACGCCGTATGGCGTCGGTCATGGACTCGTAGGCACCGCGGCTCGCTGAACCGGCTGCGTTGTAGAAGCGGATGAAGATGTCTGCAGGGAGGGCGGCGCCGAACATCAGCCGGTACTGGCCGGGGTGCGACAGGGCGAAGTGGGCGTATGCAAGGCAGCGGGCCAAGAGGACCTCGCATGGATCGTCGAGTCCCGCGACCGCCGCCTCTCTGGCCGTCGCCAGGTCGGCGAAGGCGCGTTCGGCGACGGCGACCTTGATCTCGTCAAGGTCTGCGAAGTGCAGGTAGACCGAGGTGGCGGCGACCCCCGTCCTGGCCGCGACAGCACGAATCGACAGCTGGTTGGCCTCGCCCGTTTCGGTGAGCAGGGCGCACGCAGCATCGACGAGGTCATTCCGGAGCCGGGCGCCCTCTCCGCGGGCGTTGTTGCGCCGGCGGCCCCCTCCGGCGGGCCGAACACCAGTCGTCGATGGCATGTGTCTCCTTCCAAGGTAATGCGGAAAGTGTCGGTTGACAGGCGTAGCCTAACATATGTTAGGCTACGGATGTACGGTGATTACGGGCCGTCGTCAGGAGGAGTCCCATGACCACGGTGACCGATCAGCAAGGCGTGGGCTCATCCGATAGTCATCTGGGTGCCGGTGTGGGTGTCCACCTGGATCGGGGCCCGCGAATCCGGTTGTGGGTCGTCGGCAACTCACAGGCCCATCGTTCCCTGCTGGCGGCTGGACTGGCCGGCTCGGTCCTGTTCAACGCCACCTTCGTGATCGACGGGTTGTTCCGGCATGGGTATGGCGCCTTGCGCCAACCGATGAGCGCCTTGAGCCTGGGACACGGCGGCTGGGTGCAGATTGCGAACTTCATCGTCTTCGGGGTCCTCACCTGCTTGTCGGCGATCGGTTGGCGCGCGACGCTCACGCCCGGCAGCGGTTCGGTCTGGTACCCCCGGCTCAAGGTCATCGCCGGGCTCGCATTGATCGCCGCCGGAGCCTTCAGCCAAGACCCCGGGCTCGGCTTCCCCCCTGGGGTGGCGGCTCCAGCTCAAGCCTCCGTGCATGCCCAGATCCACAACGTTGCCGCCATTGTCAGCCTCGGGGCGACGATCGGAGGCATGTTTGTCCTGGTCTCGCGCTTTCGTCGCGAGCCGCGCTGGAAGGCATGGTGGCCCTTCGCCGCTCTGGCCGGAGTTCTGATGATGATCTGCCTTAGCGCGTTCGGTGCCACCATGGATAACGGCCTCGGCGGAATGTTCGAAAAGCTCGCATCAGTCACCGCCTTGGTGTTCACCGTCAGTTTCGTCGGCCGGCTGCTGACCAAGGGTGCCTGCCTCTCCACGACAACAGCGCCTACGCCCGAAAAGGGTGCGAGGTCGCTGCTCTCGACCACTCAGCAGACAGGTGCTCCCACGGCAGCCAGCCAGTGGCATTGGTGGCTGGTGCTGGTCGTCACCCTCGGCGCCGTGCTCACCGCTACCGGTGGCATCTTGGCCCTCCATCCTGGTGGCGAGCACCTCACCTCGGCAGGGCGCAACTATGCCGAGTACTTCTTCACCCGCAATATCGCCATGGCCATCCTGCTTTTGGTCGCGCTAGCCATGCGAGCGCGACGACCGTTGGGTGCGCTTATGGTGCTGACCGCCGTCATTCAAAGCCTCGACGCAGTCACCGCAACCGCAACCGGACGCTTCGATCTCGTGCCGGTCGACCTCGTCTTCGCTGCAGTGTTCCTGATGGCCGCCGCTCACCTGTCCACAAAAGCGCTCTGGAGCCTGTCGAGCTGGCGAGACGGGTCCCAGACCATTCCGACCGTGTTGCGTCAGCACAACCGCCCATAGGTGCCATTCCGGGCGGGAGGGCGCTGTCCTGTCGTGGTTGCGCGGTCGTTCCTGGATGCGGACGTGAGCAGGCGAAGCGATGCCGACGACGAATCCTCCTGGAATGGCGAGATAGTGCGGACGGCGGTCGAGGCCCCACCTCCGGTCCTCCCGAGGCGAGAAGCCAATCCGGCCTGGCGAGTGACGCAACCGGGGAATTGCAGAATACTTTCGGTGGCCCGATATCTGTTAGTCAATCTCATAAGTAAAGTTGGCGCCGGTTGCCCGGACGAAACAGCTGGTCGGGTCTGGGAAGCGAGGCGAGGAGGATCGCGGCCTGTTCGACTTCCTGTGCGCTGGTCCGCCGGCACTCTGGGTCGATGCTTGCCATACGCTCCAGGGCGATGCGCCAAGCGGGATCCTTCACCGGACGGGTCTTGCGTGTCGCCCGCCGGGCTGCAACTCGCCTGGGGTGGGCCTTTCCGCAGCGGGTTCGTCCAGTGACGCTGGCCGACGACGAATAGTAGCTTCCGTCCGGTGGACGATCCAGCAGTGTCGAGGCCACACATGCCCGGCTATGGGACGCTGCCGCCAGACCAAGGGACGGGCCTCCTTCCATGGTCGTGGGCGGAGGAGAGACTCGTCCGTTCGCACGACTACTGGCTGGCCACCGTGACGCGCTCCGGAGCCCCTCACCTCATGCCGGTGTGGGCGGTGTGGCAGGACGGCCGGCTCTGGTTCAGTAGCGCCAACGCCTCGCGCAAGGCACGGAATCTGGCAGGCCAATCGCGCTGCACCTTGTCCACGGACGACCCGCTAGAGCCTGTTGTGGCTGAGGGGCAGGTGGAGCGTGTTACCGAGCATACGGAACTGGAACGGATGCTGAGGGCGGTGAACGCAAAGTACGGGACTGACTACGGCATGGACATGGTCGACCCCATTTCCAACAGCGTGTTCGCGATGAGACCCGAGTGGGTGTTCGCACTGGACTCCAAGGACTTCGCGGGGTCGCCCACCCGCTTCGTCTTCTCTCGCGATGACCGCTGACCAAACGCCGTGTCGTGAGGATGCTGATCCGGGAGACCGATCAGCTTTACCGAGGGATGCCTACAGGGAATTACGCGCTCTCGGCGCCGGAGTCCGGACTGTCGTGCATCGAGGGGATGAAGCTGACGCCGACGATGAGGCCGCCGGGGCTTTGGAGCCGACCGACCGTCTGGCCCACGGCTCGGTCCGAGGCGGGTGGAGCAGCTCGTAGCCTTGGGCGGCTACCTCGTGCGTGGCCTCCGATACATCCTCGAGATCGAACTCAATGCTGGCTTGAGGGACCGGTCGTCAGCGGCCCAGGTGTCGGCGACGAAGCACGCTTGGGATGCCTGGACCAGCGGCCAGACAGCGAAGTGCTTGACACCGGCCAGTTCGTGGGTAAAGACGTAGTCGTCGTCGCCCGACAGGGGGGCATACTGAGCGCGTCGACAAACAACCGGTGATTATCGGCTGGAGACGAACTCACGACTGCGACCCTGAAGACGAGGAGAGGTTTCGTGCCACGATCCCCGCGCAACCTTGCCAATAGGAATCCTTCCCGGTCGAGAACCTCCGATTGGCCTCCATGCCACCTTGGGAACTTGTAGCTTCGCCTGTATTAATTAGCCCCATTCACGAATGGCTCTCGAAGGCTATGGCGATATCCAGGCCGCCTTGGGGTCGTGGGCGGGCGGTGATCTTGGCGTGGTGTGCTTCGGCGATGGCTCGGACGATGGCGAGGCCGAGCCCGTGTCCGTTGGTGTGGCCGATGCGCTCGTTGCCGCCCTGTTGGAAGGGTTGGAAGAGTCGGCCCACTTCGTCGGCCGGAACGGTCGGACCGGTGTTGCTGACGGTGAGTGTGGCGCGTCCTGGGGCGGAGATGGTGGCGATGTCGATGGTTCCGCCGGGGATGTTGTGGTGCAGTGCGTTGTCGATGAGGTTGGCCACGAGTAGCTCGATGAGCTTGGGGCCGCCGGTGGTGGGAGCGGCGGGGAGGTTGGCGTGGATCTGGACCTTCAGGCGCTCGGCTTCGTGCCTGCGTCCGGTCAGGGCCGTCTCGGTGATCTGGGCCAGATCGAACGGCTCCCAGGCTTCGACGCCGCGTTCGCTGGTGGCCAAGGCGAGGAGCGCGTTGACGAGTCGTTCTTGGTGTTGGCCGAGGGCGAGAGCCTTCTGGCACACGGTCCGCAGCGTCTCGGTGTCGGGGTTGGGGTCGGTGATGGCGACTTCGAGCAGAGTTTGCAGCCCGGCGAGGGGGGTGCGCAGTTCGTGGGAGGCGTTGGCGACGAAGTGACGTTGGGCTTCGAAGG
The DNA here is from genome assembly GCA_050744165.1 of Acidimicrobiales bacterium. GTDB lineage: Bacteria > Actinomycetota > Acidimicrobiia > Acidimicrobiales > Palsa-688 > JBOGGN01. The sequence goes on from JBOGGN010000235.1 coordinate 12,619, forward strand.
AGGCTTCGAGACGTCCGAAGAGGTCGTCAAGGGTGTGGCCGAGTTCGGTCAGTTCGTCGGCTGGGCCGTCGAGTCCGAGGCGGCGGTGCAGGTTGGTGGCCGAGATCTCTCGTGCGGCATCGTTCATGGTGCGCAGGGGTCGGAGGAACCGCCCGGCGATCCACCAGGCCAATGCGAGCGCGACGACACCGGCGACTAGGGCGACGACGAGCGATCCCACCTCGAGGTGATGGCCGAAGAGGGCGTTCTGCGAGCCGGAGCCGCCGTTGATGTTGGTCGATCCTTGTCGGACGAGGAAGCCGCTGACGGCGAGGACGGTGACCACGAGCAGGGCGACCAGCCCGGCATAGAGGACGGTGAGCTGGACGCGCAGCGGTGGTCGGCGCAGTCGCCGTTTGGGCGGGGGGATGGTGATGGCGGTCATGGGGCGTCTCCTATTCGATAGCCGCCCTCTCGGACGGTGTCGATGACGGGCGGGTCGCCGAGCTTGGCTCGGAGGCGGTGCATGGTGTGTTTGACGGCGGAGGTGAACGGGTCTGCGTATTCGTCACACACCCGTTCGAGTAGCTCCTCGGTGGAGATGACGACGCCGGGCGAGGAGAGAAGGCATTCGAGCAGCGCGAACTCCTTGGGGCTGAGCTCCAGGCGTTGGCCCGCCCGCGTGGCGACGCGCCGTGCCGGGTCGAGGTTGATGTCTTCGTAAGTGAGGGTGGGGGGCACGGGCGGGGTGGCTCGGCGCCCGAGAGCTCGGATGCGGGCCACGAGCTCGGCGAACGCGAACGGCTTGGGGAGGTAGTCGTCCGCGCCGAGCCCGAGGCCCTCCACGCGGTCTTTGACGGTGTCTGCCGCGGTGAGCATGAGCACCCGAACGTCCGAGCGGTCAGCCACGATGCGCCGGCAGATGTCGTCACCGTGAACGCCCGGCAGGTCTCGGTCCAAGAC
>JBOGGN010000236.1:0-4161 GCA_050744165.1 Acidimicrobiales bacterium
GATGCAACCCGGCCAGTCGGAGACCATTCAAGTGCAGTGGCCACAAACAAATGAAGCGGGCGATGCCGTTCCTGCGGGTACGTACTGGGCGGTCCTTAGGGTCACGGGGGCCGCATTCTCGGGGTTCAATACAGATTACTATTCTCCGATTCTCGTGCGCCCGTAGACTGATCTTCTGAGACGGGTCCAAGCGGCTCGGGTTGCGAGGCACGTAGGGACTTCCGTCTGTCCCCCGCGGTTGGGCAGACGCAGGGATCTCACAAGCTCCCGGGCCGGGCGGTGAGGGTTCTGGAACCCGGCGTTCGCCTGGAGGCGACGGTCCAGAAACAGTGCCCCGGTAGGACTGGGCGAGGCATTGGGACGTTCGCCAATGCGGTAACTCAAAGGAGCGTGTGACGGGTGAGCATTTACGACGACATCGGTGGTCAACCGGCGGTCGAGGCCGCGGTAGCCGACTTCTACATGCGGGTGCTGGCCGACCCGGCGCTGTCGGGGTATTTCGAGGGCGTCGAGATCGACCGGCTGGAGCGCCACCAGCGGGCCTTTATTGGCAAGGCGCTCGGAGGCCCCGTGGCCTACGCCGGGCGCGATATGAAGACTGCCCACGCTGGCCTCGACATCACTGCCGAAGCCTTCGGCGCCGTTGTCCAACACCTTGGCGCCACCTTGACGAGCCTCGGTGTCCCCGACGCCACGATCGGCACCATCGCCTCGGCGCTGGCGCCGCTGGAGGCCGAGATCGTCACCGGCTTCGCACCGGCGCCCACCATGGCTGCACCGATGCGGCCTCCGGCGCGGTAGGTTTCGACGATCCTGATCCTCGTCGCGGTGACGATCGTGGTCGTCGCGGCCGGACTACTACCGGCCGTGCTGTTCTGGCGCTGCCGCCAGGTCGACGACCGGCGCCGTCGGATGCTGAGGACGAGCTACGAGCAGGCGGTGAGCGACATGAACGTCGGGCTGCCGTGGGAATGGCGCTTCGAGGCGGCGAGGACGGGACCGACCTTCAACGAGATGGTGTGGAAGGTGTGGCGGCCCGTCTCGAGCTTCGACGAGCCCTAAACTCGAGGCAGCTAGTACGCCGGGCTACTGCCGGTCGAGGCGAATCGCGCACTGCTTGTAGTTGGGCTCGCGCGAGACGGGGTCGAACTCGTCGAGGGTGAGCAGATTGACGCACTGCTCGTCGTAGTGAAAGGGGATGAAGACCTCACCCGGGCGGACGATGGCGGTGACCCGCACCATCACGGCGGCCACGCTGCCCCGGGCCGAGCTGACACGGACCCGGTCACCGGTGGCGACCCGCAGCCGGGCGGCGTCGGCCGGGTTGACCTCGACCCAGGCCTCGGGCGCCATCTCCTCGAGTATCCCGACCCGTCCGGTCTTGGTCCGGGTGTGCCAGTGCTCGACGGTTCGCCCGGTGTTGAGAAGGAATGGGAAAAGGGGGCTCGGTGGTTCCGAGATGGGCTCGGCGGTCACGCACCTCAGCTGGGCCCGGCCGGTTGCCGTCGGGAACCTTCCATCGCCATACAGGCGGGGCGTGCCCGCGGGCTCGGTCGTCAACGCGGTGCACGGCCACTGGACGCCGCCCGCGGCCTCGATCCGGGCGTAGGTCATGGCGCTGTAGTCGCACAGCCGCCCAGCCGAGACCCGGGCCCATTCGTTGAACGCGTCCTCGGGGCCGTTCCAGCCGGGGAACAGCTCCTCACGCAGCCCGAGTCGCGACGCGATGGCAACGAAGATGTCGAAGTCCGAACGGGCCTGGCCGGGCGGCGCGACGGCGCGCCGCACCCGGGAGACCCGGCGTTCGGAATTGGTGTAGGTCCCGTCCTTCTCACCCCAGATGCCGGCGGGCAGCACCACGTCGGCCAGCGCGGTGGTGGGCGTCTCGAATCCGTCCTGGACGACCAGCAGGTCGAGCCGGCCCAGCGCCGTCTCCAGGCGGCGACGGTTGGGGAAGGAGACCGGTGGGTTGGTGGCGATGATCCACAGGCCGCGGATCGTCCCGTCGACGACATTGTCGATGATGTCGGGGTAGGCCCAGCCCCGCGCCGTGGGGATCCGGGAAACCGGCACGCCCCACAGCGCCGCCAGCTCCGCCCGCTCGGCGGGGCTGTCGAAGCGGCGGTAGCCGGGCAGCGACGCCGTACCCCCGGCTTCGCGGGTGCCCATGGCGTTGCACTGGCCGGTGATCGAGAACGGGGCGGCGCCCGGGCGACCCACGTTGGCGGTGATGAGGCACAGGTTGTTCAGGAGGGTGACGGTGTCGGTGCCCTGCACTGAGTGGTTGACGCCCATCGTCCAGCCGATGAAGGCCCGCTCGGCCCGGCCGAAGGTGAGCGCCGCCTGGCGCAGCAGATCGGCGCCGATGCCGCATTCGGCGGCGGCCGCGGCCACGTCGACGGTCGCCAGATGGGCTGCCAGTTCCGGGTATCCGTCGGTGTGGGCGTCCACGTAGTCGGCATCGACGAGGCCCTCGTCGATGATCACCTTCATCATGGCGTTCAGCAGGGTGATGTCGGTTCGCGGCCGGATCGCCAGATGGATGTCGGCGAGCATGGTGGTCTTGGTGACCCGCGGGTCGACCACGATCACGGTGGCGTCGGTGTTTGCCAGGACCCGGGGAGCGAGGAGCGGGTGGTTGTCGGCGATGTTGGCGCCGACCAGCATGATGCAGTCGGCCACCTCCAAGTCGGCGTAGGCCCCAGGTGGGCCGTCGCTGCCAAAGCTGGACTTGTAGCCGGCCACCGCCGACGCCATGCACAGCGTGGTGTTGCCGTCATAGTGGCGCACGCCGAGGCCGAGGCGGGCCAACTTGCCGAGGGCGTAGAACTCCTCGGTCACCAGCTGGCCGGTGCTCAAGATGGCGACCGAGTCGGGCCCGTGCTCGGCGACCATGGCGGCAAAGCCTCCGACCAGCCGGTCGAGGGCGTCGTCCCAGTTCACCGGGACCAAAGGCGAGGATCGAGAGGCCCGGGCCAGGGGCTCTCGCAGCCGGCCGGCCGCCGCGATGGTGTGGTGCTCGGAGAGGCCCTTGGGGCACAACCGGCCGGCGTTAACCGGGTGCTCGGGGTCTCCGCGGACCGCCACCGCGGCGCCGTCGCGCACCCCGATCACCATGCCGCAACCGACTGAGCAGTAGCCGCAGGTGGTCCCGACCCAGCGTTGCGGGAGGCGGGACTCGGAGAGCACCCCGAAGCGATCGTCGATGCCGTAGCGGTAGTCCTCGTCGTGGGTGTCCAGCCCCAGCCACGCCGCCGCCGAGGCAACGGGCGACCGGCTCACCGAGTGCCCGACGAGAATCGGCGGGCCGCGGTCATCGGGGTCACGGTGACGAAGAACAGGTAGCGACCGATCAGCTCGCCGCCGGCGGCCACGGCCAGTGCCGCCGCCGCCCACAGGATCGGGTGCTGGCCCGACAACGCCCCCCAGCCGGTCAGGGCCAACGCCGCCAGGCCGAACAACACCCGCAGCATGAACAACCAGCGGAAACGGCCGAACAGCAAGCGGGCGGTGAGGCTGTATTCGCGCTCGTGGCGCACGGCGATCGAGGCGGCGAGATGCTGGATCACCGCCAGCTGCAGCACGCTCCCGCCCGCCGCCACCGCAAGCATGAGTTGCCCGTAGCCCTGGCTCATCGGCGTCGACACCATGGTCACCAGCGGGCCGACGGCGACCGCGGTGGCGAAGAAGGCGACCACGGTCCGGGGGGAATTCCACACCGGCCGCGCCGGGACGAGGTAGAGGCGACCGCTGGCATAGATACCCGCGACGCCGAGGAGCGTCGCCGCGATGCCGAAGGGCGGGGCGGCCAGACGCCACGGCGTCGGGGCCAGCGAGGCGCCCGCAAAGGCGAAGGTGGCACCGGAATAGGCGCTGAACAACGCCACCTCACGCGACAGCCAGGAACGGCGGAGATTGCGCAGTGCCTTCCAGGCGGCGGCCGGCCGGCCCAGGTGCAGTGTCGAAACGACCAAGGCGGCGGCGCCCGCGGCGGTGGCGGCGACGACCCCACCTCGCACTCCGCTGCGCCCGGTCGGCCACAGCGCCACGGCGACGGAGGCGGCCAGGGTGCCGAGCGACATCTGGGTCAGCAACGTCAAAGCCACGAGGGGCCAGTGGGGATCGGCGGGCGACGGCTCGTCGTTGACGATGGGGCGGGTG
>JBOGGN010000237.1:0-8422 GCA_050744165.1 Acidimicrobiales bacterium
CGGCTGCGTCGCGAGCGGCGCCGGGCGCCGGCGCGGGTAGGGCGGCCACCATCCGTGCCACCCGCCGCCATCCCTCGAGGCGACTGCCACAATCCGCACACGACGACAGGTGGGCGACGTCGCCGGCCTCGCCGGCGCCGTCGAGGACCGCGGACAGGCGCTCGTCGTCGAGGTGCGGCGGGGTCATGGATCGCTCCAGACAGGCTCGAGCATCGCCGCAAGCGCGGCGCGGCCCCGGGCGATCCGGGAACGGACGGTGCCCCCCGGAAGGTCGAGCGCCTCGGCGATCTCGGCGTAGTCGAGCCCGCACAGGTCTCGCAGGACCACCGGTCCACGGAACTCGACCGGCAGTCGCATCAGGGCCGCCTCCACGTCGAGGCGCTGTGCCGCCGCATCGGGCTGCGGGTCGATCGGCCGGTTCGAAGCCCCGTCGCCGGCGCCGACCGAACCCCCTGCCACCCAGCTGCCCAGCCGAGCCTCGTCCAACGAGGCCACCGGCCGCCGGCGCCGCCGCCGCGTCTCGTCGATGGCGGCGTTGACCGCGATCCGGTACACCCAGGTGGAGAATCGGCTGCGGCTGTCGAAGCGGGGCAGGCCGCGCACAACGGCGATGAGGGCTTCCTGAGCGGCGTCGGCCGCGTCGGCCTCGTTGCCCGTCATCCGCCGGCACACCGCGTGAACCCTGTCGTACTGCTGGCGCAGCAAGGCGTCGAGGGCGTCCCTCTCACCGCGGCGCGCCCGGGCGACGAGCAGGTCGTCCTCGGGAGCGTCGCCCCTGGCGCCCGTGCCTGGGGGTTCTGGCGTGATGAGCGAGACAGTACCGACCGGCCGGGCACTCTTCTGTGACGCTCCGGGGTCAGCCCCCGGTTCCCGGTTCGCCCGGCCGGGCTGTGAGCAGACCAACAGCTGCGACACCGTTTCGACAGACCGTTGACATCACGACGGCTGGCAGTCCCCGGCGCGGCCACGCTGGGACAGGGCGGCTTCGACGGCCAGGCGGTCGACGAGGTCGTTCATCGGGTCGCCGGCGTGGCCCTTCACCCAGCGGAAGCGGAGCCGCCCCGGATCGGAGCGGTAGGCGACGACCAGCGGAGCCCAAAGATCCTGGTTTTTGACCGGCTTCTTCTGGCTGTTCTTCCACCCGCGGGCGAGCCAGCCCTCCCACCATCGGTCTCGGAAGCAGTTGACCACGTAGGTGGAGTCGCTAACGATCTCCAGCGGGCCGGCGAGAGCCCTGACCGCCTCGAGCGCGGCCTGGATCTCCATGCGCTGGTTGGTCGTACGCGGAGCGGACCCGCTCTGGAAGGGCCCGTCGGGCACCGCCCAGGCCCAGCCGCCCGGACCCGGGTTCCCCGGGCAGGCGCCGTCGGTGTAGACGGTCGTGGTCGTGTCGGGCACCGCTACAGCATGCCTGCCGCACGAACGGTGACGCGTCGGAGTCGATCGGCGCGACGATGGAGGGGTGATCTTCGACGGCTTCTCGCACCAGCTACCAGACATCGACCCCGAGGAGACCTCAGAGTGGGTCGACTCCTTCGACGCCGTGCTCGACTCCAAGGGCAAGACCCGCGCCCGCTTCCTGCTGATGAAGCTGCTCGAGCGCGCCCGTGCCGGCCAGGTCGGTTTCCCCGCCACGGTCTCGACGCCGTACGTCAACACCATCCCGCCCGACCAGGAGCCGTGGTTCCCCGGCGACGAGTACATCGAAAGGCGCATCCGCGCCTACATCCGCTGGAACGCCGCCATCATGGTCGTGCGCGCCAACCACCAGGCCGAGGGCATCGGCGGCCACCTCGCCACCTTCGCCAGCTCCGCCAGCCTCTACGAGGTGGGTTTCAACCACTTCTTCAAGGGCAAGGGCAACGGCCAGCCTGGCGATCAGGTGTTCTTCCAGGGCCACGCCGCCCCGGGGATCTACGCCCGGGCGTTCATGGAGGGCCGCCTCAGCGAGGAGCAGCTCAAGTTCTTCCGGATGGAACTGCAGGGGCGCCGGCCGGCGCCTGACGGCAGCCCCGGCCCGGGGGGGCTTTCCTCATACCCCCACCCCCGGCTGATGCCCGAGTTCTGGGAGTTCCCGACGGTGTCGATGGGGCTCGGCCCGCTGACCGCCATCTACCAGGCACATTTCAACAGGTACCTGCAGAACCGCCGGATCGCCGACACCTCTGGCAGCCGGGTGTGGTGCTTCCTTGGCGACGGCGAGTGCGACGAACCGGAGAGCCTGGGGGCGCTGTCGCTGGCCGGGCGGGAGCAGCTCGACAACCTGACGTTCGTGGTCAACTGCAACCTCCAGCGCCTCGACGGCCCGGTCCGGGGCAACGGCAAGATCATCCAGGAGCTGGAGGCGATCTTCCGAGGCGCCGGTTGGAACGTGATCAAGGTCATATGGGGCTCCAAGTGGGACGAGCTTTTGGCCCGGGACGTGGACGGCGCCCTCCTCAACCGGATGAACACCAGCGTCGACGGCGAGTACCAGCAATACGCCACCAACGACGGCGCCTATATCCGGGAGCATTTCTTCGGCCATGACCCGCGACTGCGCAAGATGGTGGACCATCTTTCCGATGACGATTTGCGGAATCTCCCCCGCGGCGGTCACGACTACCACAAGCTTTACGCCGCCTATAAGGCAGCGGTGGACGCGACCGGCCAGCCGACGGTGATCCTGGCCAAGACCATCAAGGGTTGGACGCTCGGCCCGGAAATCGAGGGACGCAACGCGACCCACCAGATCAAGAAGATGACCAAGGCGCAGCTGATGGTGCTCCGCGACCGCCTGCACCTTCAGCCGGAAATCCCTGAGGCGGCGCTGGAGGAGGAATACCCGCCGTTTTTCCGACCCGCACCGGACAGCGTCGAATACCAGTACATGATGGACCGCCGCCGGGCCCTCGGCGGCCCCCTCCCCCGCCGCACCCCGGGGCGGGCCAAAGCGCTGTCGGCGCCGGAAGCCAAGGTGTTCGACGAGTTCAAGGCCGGTTCCGGCCAGCGCGCGGTCTCGACCACCGTCGCCTTCGGGGGCCTGTTGCGCAACCTGCTGCGGGACCACAACATCGGCAAACGGGTCGTCCCCATCATTCCCGACGAGGCCCGGACCTTCGGCCTCGACTCGCTGTTCAAGGAGATGAAGATCTACGCCCCGGGCGGCCAACTGTACGACCCTGTCGACTCCAAGTTGATGCTGTCGTATTCCGAGTCCAAGGACGGCCAGATCCTGGAGGAAGGCATCACCGAAGCTGGGTCGATGGCCGATTTCACGGCCGCGGGCACCGCCTATGCCACCCACGGGGCGCCGATGATCCCGTTCTTCATGTTCTATTCGATGTTCGGGTTCCAGCGCGTCGGCGATCTGATCTGGGCCTTTGGCGACGTGCGAGGCCGGGGCTTCCTGATGGGCGCCACGGCAGGACGAACCACCCTCACCGGCGAGGGCCTTCAGCACGACGACGGCCAGTCGCTGGTGCTGGCGTCGACGGTGCCCAACCTCTGCGCTTACGACCCGGCATTCGTCTACGAGGTGGCGGTCATCGTCAAGGACGGGATCAACCGCATGTACTGCAATCCCGCCCCGGAAGACATCTTCTACTACCTCACGCTGTACAACGAGAACATGGTGATGCCCCCGGCGCCCGCCGAGGATGAACTCGATGAGCAGATCATTCGGGGGATCTACCGGTTTTCGGCCGGCCCTGGTCCTGGGCTTGGCAATGAAGGACGCAGCCGCAAGAAGGTGCCGCCGCGACGGGCAACCATCTTGTTCAGCGGCACGGCCAGCCAGGCGGCCCTCGAGGCCCAGCGCTTGCTGGTCGACCATGACGTCAACGCCGAGCTGTGGTCGGTGACGTCCTACAAGGGCCTCCGGGAAGAAGCACTGAGCGTGGAGCGCTACAACCGCCTCCACCCGCACGGGCCGGCGCAGACGCCGTACGTCAGCCGCGCCCTGGCGGCCGCCGAGGGTCCCATCGTCGCCGTTACCGACTACATGAAGATGGTGCCGGACCAGATCGCCCGCTGGGTACCAGGTCATTTCACGCCCCTCGGGACCGATGGGTTCGGCCGGTCTGACACCCGGGCCGCCCTCCGGCGACACTTCGAGACCGATGCCGCCCACATCGTTGTCGCGGTGCTCGATGGCCTCCGGGCGGCGGGCGACGCCAAGGCGGAGGAAGTCGAGGACGCCATTCGCGAATTCCGGATCGAGGCCGAGGCGCTGGACCCCCGGTTGGCCTGACTGACTGCCCGGGTGGACGGGCTTGTCCGCGAGCGACCGGGTGCGGGGGTGCCAGGCGTGGTGTCGGGCGCCGTGGGTGGGTCAGCCGGTAGCGGCCGCGTGGATGGGTCGGTAGACCGGCTGCCACATCATCGAGCGCACCCGCGCCTCGAGGTCGCTCTCGAGGTCGAGTTCGGCGTCGGTTGAGGTCGGCGGTGGGGCGACCCCGTCCTCGACAGCGGTCCGGGCGACGGCTACCGCCACCGCCGCCGAGGTCTGGCGCAGGTCCTCGACGGCCGGGAGGAGGCTGGCGCCGCGCCCACCGTCTCGCACCTGGGCGGACACCGCGTGAGCGGCGGCGAACAACATCCGGTCGGTGACCCGGGTGGCGCCGACGGCGATGACGCCAAGCCCGAGACCGGGAAAGACCAGAGCGTTGTTGGCCTGGCCGATGGTGTAGGTCACCCCGCCGTAGGTGACGGGGGCGAAAGGGCTGCCGGTGGCGATCAGCGCCCGCCCCTCGGTCCAGGCAATGAGGTCGGCCGGGTGGGCCTCGGCCAGCTCGGTGGGGTTGGACAGCGGCAGGATGACCGGGCGGGCCACGTGCGCCGCCATCTCGGCCACGATCGCCTTACTGAACGCCCCGCTTCGAGTCGAGGTGCCGATCAGCACACTGGGACGGACCTGGGTCACGACCTCGTCCAACGGGATACCGCCGACGCCGGGATCGCGCCGCCATCCCGCGACCGAGGCGGCGCGCCGGGCGTAGGGGCGCTGGAAATCGGCCAGATCCCCTTGGTCCTCGGTGAGGAGGCCGTGGCGATCAAGGCACCAGAGGCTTTCGGTGGCGTCGGTCGCCGAGAGCCCGCCGTCGGTTACCAACGCCGCCACCAGCTGGTCGGCGATGCCGCTGCCTGCGGTCCCGGTCCCGAAGATGACGAAGCGGTGCTCGGCCAAGGGGGTTCCCGAGGCCCGCACGCCGGAGAGGACCGCAGCCAAGTTGACGGCGCCGGTCCCCTGCAGGTCGTCGTTGAAGGTCAGCCGGTGGGGGCGAGCGCGATCGAGGACCCGTCGGGCGTTCCCGGTGCCCAGGTCCTCCCAGTGCAGCATGGCCCGGGGGAAAAGCTTGGAGGCGGCGTCGACGTAGGCGTCGACAAAGCGGTCGTAGTCCTCACCAGTGGCGCGGGGGTGCTGGCGTCCCAGGTAGAGCGGGTCGCCGAGCAGGCTGGCCCGGTCGGTGCCCACATCGAGCATGACCGGGATGACCCGGGCGGGGTCGATGCCGGCGGCTGCGGTGTACACGGCCAGCTTGCCGACAGAGATCGCCATGCCTCCCACGCCCCAGTCACCGATCCCGAGGATCGCCTGGGCGTCGGTGGCCACCAGAAGGTCGACGTCCTCGGGGCCGAGGCCGGTGGCGGCCAGCGACGGCTCGATCTGGTCGGGGTGGTCGATCGAGAGGTACACCCCCCGCGGGCGGTTGTACAGGTGGCTGTAGTTCTTGATCGCCTCGCCGATCGTCGGGGTGTAAACGATGGGCAACATCTCGCGCAGGTGGTCGCCGAGCAGCCGGTAGAAGAGCACTTCGTTGCGGTCGTGCAACGCGCTGAGGCTGACGTGCTTGGCCAGGTCGGTCGGCTGCGAGCGGAACTGGGCGTAGGCCCGCTGCACCTGGTCGTCGATGGCCAGCACCCGCGGCGGCAACATGCCCGAAAGCCCGAGGCGCTCCCGCTCTTCGAGGGTGAAGGCGACGCCCTTGTTCAGCCTGGAATCTGCGAGTACCTGGTGGCCCCGCAGGAGGGTGTGCCACCCGCCATCGTCGTCTCGCCAGGTCGTTGACATCCTTCGGTCCCGGCCGACCACGGTAACACCGGAACTTGCGGCGGTCCGTGGTCGGCCACACCGAAGCCCGTGATGGCCGCCAAGTCAAGACATGGGGCTTCGGACCGTCATGCGCTCCCAAGAAGCCGCATCGGAATCGGTCCCGAAGGGGTTCATACGTCCCAGCGGGTGACCACGCGACATTTAAGGCGCTACACCGCCTTAAATGTCGCGTGTGCATGTAGATCACTTCAAGCGCCGACTTGCTTTTTGAATCGTCCTAGAGCGGTGCATTGCCGCCGGCGGCATAGCGCACTTCTGCGGCGACCTCGGTGGGTGCTGGTACTTTTAGTAGTCTGCCTTTGCAAAGGGGGCAGCGCCCGCGCCAAAAGGGGTCCCGCTGCCTTCGACGCGACGAGCAACGACAGCCAGCGCAATGATGTCCCCGATGTCGTCCGCTCCCCCCGGCTCTCCCGCCTTTCATTGAGGCTCGCCTACTGGTCGTATGAGGGAGCTGGTCCTATGAGGGAGCTGGTCCGATGAGAGAGATGGTCATCTGGCGGGCACCGGGCGGTCCGCGGCCAGAGCCCGAACCGCTCCCGCTGCGAGAGGTGCTGTCGGTGACCACCGAGGTCGTGAGGTTGGCGTGGACCTCGGACCGGCTGCGCTTTGTGGTCGCCATCGGGCTCGACCTTGTGGGTGCCACCGTCGAAGTGGCGCAGGTGATCGGCAGTCGCGGGGTGATGGAAGCGGTCGTAGAAGGCGCCCGGCCGCGCTCGCAGGTCCGCCGCCTGGTGCTGCTCGCCGGTCTCAACGCGGTCAGCGTCGCCAACGACAATTTAAGGTCGTTCCTGATCAATGGCGTCACCGAGGTGGCGACGCGACACGCCGAGGGTCGGTTACTGGAAATGGTGGCAGGCCTTGAGTTGGCCGACGTCGAGGATCCCGATCTCCAGGACCGGCTACAGCGAGCGTTCAGGGGCGCCGGCCGCCTTGGCCCGCACCTGCGTTCGACTTTGGAAGCGCCCGCCGCCGCCGCCGGAGTCGCCACTGCCATCGTCACCATGACCTCCGCCGATGTCGCCCTCGTACCGCTGGCGGCGGCAGGCGTCGTCCCTCGCTGGCTTCTCCTCCGGCGGGCCCACGACCCGACGCGGGCGTTGTCTGCCCGCAGCCGCGGCGGACGTGAGACGGCCATTCTGCGAAACATTCTGACGGGGGCCCAGGCGGCACACGAGGTGCGCGCCTTCGACGCCAGCGCTTTTCTGCGGGCTCGATACGACGAACTGCAGGATGAGGCGTCAGCCGCCGTGGCGGACCTCCACCGCAAGGCCGCCCGACGGTCGGCCTGGGCGACGCTGGCTGGCCGAGCCGCCTCGGCACCATCAGTGGCCCGAATGGTGCTCCGCGTGGCACGCAAGGAGACCTCTTTATCCGACGCCGTCGCCAGCGGGCTGGCCCGTAACCGGCTGGCCAAAAGTTCGGACAGATTGGTCAACTTGGCGGCCGTCCTGAGGCGCAGCGGCGCGCTGGTCGCCGACTACACCACCTTCCGCCCGGACCACGACCCGCCCACGGCGATCGGGCCGGCGCCCCCTCGGGACTTCGAGCGGATAGCCATCGAGGGCCTCCGCTTCGCCTACCCCGGCGCCTCCAGGCCGGTCCTCGACGGCGTCGACATGGAGATCCGTCGGGGCGAGGTCGTCGCCCTCGTAGGCGAGAACGGGTGCGGGAAAACCACATTGGCCAAGCTCACCTGCTGCCTGTACCAGCCGTCTGGCGGGCGCATCCGGTGGGACGACGTGGAGCTGGCAACCTGCGATCCCCGCGCCGTACGCGCGCAAATCGCGGTGGTGTTTCAGGACTTCGCCCAGTACCCGATGCTCAGCGCGGCCGACAACATCGGCATCGGCATGCCCGACCGCATCATGGATCGGGAGGCCATCGTCCACGCCGCCCGCCAAGCCGGCGCCCATGACATCATCATCGCCCTCCCGGACGGATATGACACCAAACTGTCGCGGCAGTTCGGGGGCGTCGACCTCTCCACGGGCCAATGGCAGCGCGTCGCCCTCGCCCGGGCGTTCCTGCGCGACGCGCCGCTGGTCGTACTCGACGAGCCCACCGCGGCTCTCGATCCCCGGGCCGAGCGGGACCTTTTCGAAGCGGTGGGCGCCCTCTACCGGAGCCGCTCGGCGCTCCTCATCTCCCACAGGCTCTCAAGCGTTCGCTTCGCGGACCGCATCTGCGTGCTCGACCACGGGCGGATCACAGAGTCCGGGTCGCACGATGAACTGATCTCGGCCAAGGGAACCTACGCCGAGCTGTTCGAGATACAGGCACGCTCGTATCGCTGACTTACGAAGACCCCGCAGCTGCCGGCGATGCTTC
>JBOGGN010000238.1:0-1601 GCA_050744165.1 Acidimicrobiales bacterium
GTCGCATGCCAGCACCGGTCCGCGGAACGCGTTCGCGGTCCTGACGCGGCCGGTCCTGACGCGGCCGGGCACCGTATCGTGAAGTCGTGGACGCCCCGCCGACACTGGAGACGTTGGTTCGTGCCCCAAAGGTGCTGTTGCACGACCACTTGGATGGCGGTTTGCGGCCGGCGACTGTGGTGGCGTTGGCGCGTGAGGCTGGCTACGCGGGGTTGCCGTCGACCGACTCAGGGGAGTTGGGCGGCTGGTTCACGCGGTCGGAGGCCCGCAGCAGCCTGGACCTTTACCTCGGCCGCTTCCAGCACACGGTGGCGGTCATGCAGACCGAAGGGGCGCTGCGCCGAGTGGCAGCCGAATGCGCCGAGGACCTCGCCGCCGACGGGGTCGTCTACGCCGAGGTGCGTTTCGCCCCCGAGTTGCACCTCGAGCAGGGGTTGACGCTCGACGAGGTCGTTGCCGCCGTGGTGCGCGGGATCTCCGAGGGCGGGGCCGGCCGCAACATCACCGTCGGGGTCCTCCTCACGGCCATGCGCCACGCCGCCCGATCCGTCGAGATCGCGGAGCTGGCGCTTCGCCACCGCGACGACGGGGTGGTGGGGTTCGACATCGCCGGCTCCGAGGCCGGCTACCCGCCGTCGCGCCACCTCGACGCCTTCCGCATCATCGCCCACGGCAACTTCCACAGCACCGTCCATGCCGGCGAGGCGTTCGGGCTGCCGTCCATCTGGGAGGCGGTGCAGTTCTGCGGGGCCGAACGGCTGGGCCACGGGGTGCGCATCGTTGACGACATCACTGTCAATGAGGACACTTCGGTGGGCCTCGGCCGGTTGGCATCGTTCGTCCGAGATCGCCGGGTGGTGCTGGAGCTGTGCCCCACATCGAACGTCGACACCGGGGCGGTGCCGTCGATCGCCGACCACCCCATCGACCTGCTGAAGCGCCTCAAGTTCCGGGTTACCGTCAACACCGACAACCGGCTGATGAGCGACATCACGCTCTCGCGGGAGTTCGCGGGGCTGGTGGACGCGTTCGGCTACGGCTGGGACGACATCGAGTGGATGACCGTCAACGCCATGAAGAGCGCTTTCTGGCCCTTCGACGAGCGGCTCAAAATCATCAACGGGATCATCAAGCCGGGCTTCGCAGCCCTCAAGTGGCAGGCCCCTCTGGGCAACCCCGGGATGCCTGCGGCGACGGCGGCGACCAAGGCGACCGCAGCCACCACAGCCTCTGTGGCGACCGCGGCGCTCGCGGCGGCCCCGGCGGCCCATGCGAGAGCGGCGGCCCAGGCGGCCCACGCCACCGCCTCCGACGGCGGATGACCTCCCTAAGCACGGCGGTCCTGGCGGACGTCACCGCCACCGGAGCGTCGCTGCGCCGCTTCTTGTGCGCGCTGCCGGGCGTGGACGCGGTGGGCGCCGAGGCCCGGGTGGCGGCCCTGGCCACCCGATCGATCAAAGGAAATACCAAGCTCCAGGCGCTGGACTTGGCCATCTCCTGTGTCGACCTGACGACCCTCGAAGGCGCCGACACGCCGGGCAAGGTCGCCTCCCTGTGCGCCAAGGCCCGCCTTACCGACCCCGGCCGGGCGAGCTCCGGCC